>PLMF01000213.1 GCA_003142355.1 Bryobacterales bacterium | reverse complement strand
CAGCACACGCCGAAACCGTGCGTGCTGCTGATCGATGAGGTGGACAAGGTGGACGAGGAGTTCGAATCGATGCTCCTCGAAGTCCTCTCGGATTGGCAACTCTCGATCCCGAGGCTTGGAACCGTGCCGCACAAGACAATCCCTTTTGTCATCCTCACCTCGAATGAAGTCCGGCGCATTGGCGACCCACTGCGACGCCGATGCGCGTATTTCAGAGCTGAATTCCCGACCGTCGGGCGAGAGGCAGAGATTTTGAAGACGCGGAGCAGAACGGGGAGCGCCACGCTGCAGCGACAAATCTCCGGCCTGTCGTATGCACTCCGGGCTTACCGAATGGAAAAGCCTCCGTCAATAGCGGAGATTCTGGAACTCGAGCANNTTCCTGGCAAAGACCAAAGAAGACCGGAAGCGATTGACGCTTCAGGATGGCTTTGCCTCCCTCGTGTTGAATGCGAAATCCCACGCCTCAAGAATCAGCGCCGTTGACCCGGTGGAGGCCGGAACATGAAGACGGCGTTTCTATTCTCGTTGCTATGCTGTACCGCCCGGGGCGTTCAGCCAGCCTGTGCGGCGATGCCAGCGGTTGCGCTACTCGATATCGAGATGTGTTGGGCCGAGTACTACGCGCGGGCGTTCGGCGTCCCCCTGGAATTCGTGCAAGCCGTAATTGACGTCGAATCGGCCTGGCGTCCCGACGCGATTTCCACGAAGGGCGCGGCAGGGCTCATGCAGCTCACGGTGCCGACCGCGTTTACCTTCGGCGTGACCAACCGTTTTCGGATCGAAGAAAACATTCGCGGAGGGGTTGCCTACCTTGCGTATTTGACTCGGCAGTTCGAAGGCGAGCTCAGGCTTGTGGCAGCCGCCTACTATGCCGGCGAGAAGCGGATCAGGAAGCAAGGGCTCGGATGCGCCGATGCGGACATCTATCGCTACGTAGGCGAAGTCCACCGGTTCTATCGGAAACGGCAGATGGCCGCGAGGGCCATTGCCCGGAACTCAACCAAAGGAGCAGAACACCCATGAAGAGTCTGAAGATGGCGATCGGCGGCGTCTGTGCGTGTTTGATTGCCGGCGCCCAGGTTCCTGAAGTCCGCCCGCAAGTGGCGGGTCGAGCGGTTCAGGAGGGCCAAATCACGGTGGTGTACCTGGCGCCGCGATTTGCGACGGCGATTCGAATGCCCGACGCGGTGAATTCGGTTGTGCTCGGCGATCCCGATTCATTCACGGCCGAGCACTCCGAACGAGAGCCGCAGATCGTTTTCGTCAAGCCAATTACGGCAAAGGCGGTGCAGACGAATCTTCTCATCTCGACTGCCCACGGATATCAGGCCAATCTGTTGCTGATCAGCCGAGGCGAAGCGGCAGGGACGCAACCGGATGTCGATTTCATGATGCGATACCGCCCGGCCGGGAGGTTTGTCATCGAGCCTACCGCGCCTTCTCTATCGATCGCGCAGACCGTAGGATTGCCAACGTCTGGCCAGATGGCGGAACCCCCGAAAAGTCCCTCGCCGGCAACGCCGGCAGACGTTCGGCCGGCTGCGCAGAATGCCGACCCAGCACTGGGATTCGATGCCTTACTGGAACGACAGCGGCGGGCTCCGCTACCGGCTCTCTACGGCGAAAGGCCGGGGACCACTCCTCCTGGTAAACAGATTCTGAAGGCCGGCGTCAGCGAGGTCATCGATCAAGGGAAGGAGGTGGTAGTGCTGTTCTCCGTGGTAAACGTGCAAAACCACGCGGTCGAGCTAATGCCGCCGCAAGTGCAATTGGGGGGCAAGGTGAAAAAGGGGACGATCATGCGCCACACCGTCTGGTCCAATTCCGAGCAGTTGCCCGTGGAAGACTTCCGCATGAGCCAACGGCGAATTGGCCCCGGCGAGCGTGCCGATGGCGTCTTGGTTTTCCAGCGACCGAGCTTCAAGCAATCCAACGAAACCCTGTTGCTTCAGGTGGCCGATTCCGGAGCAGTCGACCGGCCGGCCCTGGCGCCGATCGGTTTCGGAATCAGCAGTCTTCGAGAGAAAGGAGCCGAATAGAATGACACCGGAATTGAACAAAACCGAAGGACTACCCGACGGCGCCGAGCCGGCCGCAACGCAGCGTATCGGTACTGGCGCGGCGGAACAACCCGAGGCGGCCGAACCTGAAGGGACGAGAACCGGTTTTAGCTCGCTTCGAGAGGCCTATGTGCGTGCCCGGGATGGGCGCAAGAGGGGCCAGCCGGAAAAGCAGAGCAGAACCGCCAAGAGCGTGGACCGCAGCAAGGGCCTATTGGTTCTTGCCGCCGCTGTCATCATCATGATCTTCGTGTTTCTGGGCCTGTTCTCAAGTTCGAGCGGTACGAAGAACCGTGCCGCGAACCGAACGAAACCGAATCTTGGCAGGCCGGAGATCACGGCGACCGGAGCGGCGGAGAACCGCGGGTCTGTGACGCCGTTGCTGAATGCGGATACGAGCGGGCAGGATGGGAACAACGATCAACTCAGCGCCGACGACGTAAAGGCGACTGGGCGATTGCGCCTGCGCCCCCAGCCGAAGCCTGGAGATACGCTTGCCAGTATCCCGCCCATGGATCCGGCTCTCGAGGCGTATCGCCAGGCGCAGGCTGGCTACCCTGCTCCGCAGCCTCCGCCTGTGACTGCAAGCGCTCCGGCTCCAGCGCCACCGCCACCGACGCCGGCCCATAACGAAGCGGATGCCCTCAAGAAATCGTCGCTGGTATTCGTGAGCAACAACTCCGGCGCCTCCGCGAGCATGGTTCGGCCAGTATCCATGACGGCCGAGCCAGCGCTTCTGGAAAGAAGAGCGACCGCGCTCCTCCCGAATGGCAGCCGCCTTGTGGCACGGCTGCAATCCGCCGTCAGCACGGCGGTCAAGGCACCCGTGGTTGCGGCGATCGAATACAACTATGAGAAGGATGGTGAGATCATCATCCCGGCGGGGGCGAAAGCCTTTGGGGACCTCCAGCAGGCGAACAGGAACGGCAACGTTGGGATTCACTTCCATACGCTGCAGATGCCGGACGGAACTACAGAGAAAATCGACGCAGGATCGATGAGCCTCACCTACGGCCCGCTCAAGGGTTCTGTCTCCGGCGGCAACACGGTGAAGCGGATCCTGGTACGTTCCATGACGGGGGTTGGGACGATGGCGGCCTATCTGGTCGGCGGGCCGGGTGGGTTTGGAGGGGCCAGCGGCCAACTCGACAACAGCATCTTGTTGCGCGAGCGCATCGCGTCGAATGCCGGGCTCGCCGGGGAGCAGGAGATGCAGAGCCTTGCCTCCAGCGAGAATGTCGTGGTTTCAGTGCCCGGAAACACGAGGTTCTTCATTGTTTTGCTGGAGGGGAGCGGGGAGAAGCCGCCCGCCAGAACAGCCCCGGCAGGCGCCCGCGACATAGGGCAGTTCGCCGTGAATGGGGCCTCACCGCTACCATCCGCACAGGAACTTCGCGAACTGATTGAGCTGAAAACGGAGATCAATCGGATGTATCAAGACGTGGCGTCCACGCGGACGGCCGGATCGACTGGACCACCTCAACAACAGTAGACCTACCAATTTGAAAACCGTGCCCCACAACACCGGCCCTCCTCCCAACTCGCGCCCAATCTGCGGTAAATTGGGCGCAGGGGAGGGGCCCGTGCACCCGGGACATGATTCTCGGATTGCCGACTCGTTCGCATCGCGCTTGGAGCCTATCGTCAGGCGGCTTTCGCGCGAACACGTCACCATCGGAATCATCCTGCTCGTCCTTGGAGTTTTCGCGCTCCAGATCAGCCCGTGGCTGGCCTGGTTTGCGATTGGGACCGGTCTTCTCCTGCTGACCTGGCACGCCCGAATGCGAGGGACCTACCGCGGGTTGCTCTACTTCATTGCGTTGCTCCCCGTTCTCCACTGGTTCAATTCCATTAACGAGTTTCTGTTCCACGAGGACGCGGTGACCGGAACGATGCTTTCCCGCGAGAGCGCGTCCCCGCTCGAACTGGTGTACGGGCTGGTTTTTGCGCTGGTTGCCATTGGCGGCCTGATCTTCGTAATTCGCCACCGGCCGCACGGCCATGGCATACAAGCCACCGCAGGGCGATCGGGCAGCCGAGATGACGCTCAACCCCGATGGTCCAACATCCCGGCGCGGACGTTTGCGGACGTCGGCGGACTAGACGAGCAAAAGAGGCGCATCAGCGCGGTCGTGCAAAACCGGCTTTATCCCGAGAGATTCAAACAGCACGGCGTAGTTCAAAACGGCATTCTCTTGTATGGGCCTCGCGGTACGGGCAAGACCTTCCTGGCCGAGGCGACGGCGGGCGAGTTCAAGATCAACTACTGGTACGCGAAGCCAACCAGTCTCATTGAAAGCCGGATTGGCAACAGTGAGTCAAACATCCGGGATACGTTTGCTCGGGCTTATGCACACAGGCCGGTGTTGTTCTTCCTGGACGAGATCGATTCGATAGGCACCCAGCGCCAACAGTTGGGCCGAAATGATGACGTTGGAGGCGGCGCCAGGCTGTACAACTCCGTGGTCACGGAACTGATGCAATGCATCGATCAGTATCGGGGGGCGCCCGGCTTCGTCCTGATGGCCGCCACGAACTTCTACGAGGGCCTGGATGACGCGTTGGTGCGGGACATGCGCTTCGATGAGAAGATTCGCGTGGACCTACCCGACGAGGCGGCGCGGGCACAGATTCTCGCCGCGCAGTTGTCGCGACGGCTTTGGGCGCCGTTCGCGCTCGATCCCTTTGCCAACCGCACCCCCGGATGGAGCGCNNTGTCGATTGGGGTGATCTCGTACTCCCTGCCGGGGTCGAACAGGACCTGCGAAATCTGATCCGGCTGATGGATGCTCGTGTGGCCGAAAAGCTCAAGGTCCCAGTCCCCGCAGGCTTGCTCCTGGTTGGCCAAGCCGGTACCGGGAAAACGTCGGTGGCACACCTGATCGCGACTCAGACGCGCCGCAGCTTCTACGCGATCTCTGCTGCCGATGTTCCCACTGCCGAAAGGCTTGCGGTAGTATTCGCCCGGGCCCGCGAGCACAGCCCCTCCATCCTGTTTATCGATGAGCTGGATGGCCTTTTGCCGCGAGGCGACAACGGGTACTACATGGGCCAGCACCAGATCCAGTTCGTCGAGCAGGCCCTGATGTTGATGAGCCAGCTCGATCCCGGCAACCAGGTCTTTCTCATCGGCACCACGAACCACATCGACAATCTCGACCCGCGGGTGCTCCGAGGCGGACGATTCACCGAGAAAATCGAAATCGGCGTTCCTGAGGATGAAGGATACTTGCGTCTGATCGAGAAATACCTGGGGCCGATTCCATTGGCCGCCGGCCTTGCCACGCACGATATTGTCGGCCGGTTAAGGGGCATTTCGCCGGCGGATCTGCAGGCCCTGGTGAGCACAGCCAAGCGGATGGCGATGAATCGCATGAAGGACGGCGAGGAGACCTTGCCGCCGCTCATCTGGCAGGACTTCGAGGAGGCGCTCAAGCGGAACCAGATCTGCCTCTGAAGCTGTGAAGGCTGGAATTCGTCGGCCGTCGGCCAGCCCAGAGGCTGTGTATGTATCTTTGAGTCGCCGCCTTCCTCGTGAAGCCTGATCCAGCGTCGGCCATCACTGGTTGCATGGGGATTTCCCAACAGGAATTGGCCGCGCGCCTTGGGCTTCCCGGAGGTTTCCGATTCCCCGAGAGGAACCCTCTTCATACGGGCGTTAACGAGTATAGAGCCCACCGTTCACATCTAGAGAAGCCCCCGTCATGTACGAATTCTCCTCTTCTAGTAGGAACGATACACATACGGCGACCTCTCCGGGTGTGCCCTTTCGGCCTAGAGGAATCCGCGTCATGTAGTCTTGAACGTCCTCAGTCTTCATGCGCGCGGACATCGGTGTTGCCACCAGTCCAGGGCAAACGGCGTTAACGAGAATGCCGGCAGGTGCGAGGCTCCTCGCCAGCGTTCTGACCATGCCCAGGAGCGCAGCCTTGCTCGCCGAATACCCGATGTCTCTACTTCCAATGTGCCCAGCACCGGAGCCTATGAGCACGATGCGCCCACCCTTCGCAAATGCCGGGGAGAGCAATTGAACTATTTGGAAAACCGACCGGACATTCACAGATTGGACCTCGTCCCACAGATCCAATGAATACTCTTTTAGTGGCACGATCGGGTAGATCCCGGCAGAACTGACAAAGCCCCAAATCGGCCGATACGCCCCAACGATCTCCGAGCACGCTTTCTCAACTTCTGATGAATCTCGCAGATCCACTGGCAAGAAGACATCCGAGACTCCGGGTGACGGTCGAACCTGATCGAGGCCGATCACATTGTATCCGTCGCGCCGCAGCCGACGCGATGTCTCAGACCCGATGCCGCCTGTTGCCCCCGTTATGACCACGTTCTTCGCCGGCACTGAACCTCTCCGTCAATGACGCATTTATGTCGTCAATCATTTGAGACATTTTCGCTCTAACTGTGCTCTGAAATGCACCGATGGAAATGTCGCGCGCCCCGTATGAATACGTGATGCTTCGAGATGCATTCACGATTGCACCCAGATGGTCGGAGTTGAAGCATGCCGCAGCATCCCTTCCTGTGCCGCCCTGGGCGCCGTAGCCCGGCACTAACAAAATCGCATGTTGCATGATGGTCCTCAGTCGTTCCGCCTCATGGGGAAACGTCGCTCCCACAACCGCTCCGATTGAGCTGTAGCCGCTCTCTCCTAGAACGGCCTTTCCCAATTCGTCCACCATCCGTGCGACGACATCGTACAGGGCGGTCCCGGTTGTTGCAAGCCGCTGATCCTGCAGGTCGATCGAACCCGGATTTGATGTCTTCACAAGTACGAATATGCCCTTGCCATACTTAGAACACGCCGAAACGAACGGCTGCAATGAATCGCGGCCGAGGTAAGGGTTAACTGTTATGCAATCGACGTCAAAAGCTGTATAAGAAGAACTCCGCAGCCGCGTTGTTCCCAAAAACGCATTGGCATACGCTTCGGCTGTACTCGAAATGTCCGACCGTTTCGCGTCTACTATGACCAATAATTCGCGTTCCTTGGCAGCACGAACTGTCTCGCAAAACGCTTGAAGGCCTGCCAACCCGTATTGTTCATAGAAGGCAATCTGCAACTTGACCGCTGGGACCAGCGAGGCCACTACGTCGAGTACAGTTGCATGAAACCCTGTGATCGCTCGCCGAATAGCCGCGTCCGGCTGGACTTCACAGTCGCCTTCCATCACGAAATCCGGCATTTGATCAATGCGCGGGTCTAAGCCCACAACGCATGGATTGCCTTTAGATTCTATGGCTGAAATAAGACGATCGCAAAATGGTCGCATATCTCTACTCCAAGTGTCCGAGGTGCTTTACGCAGTACTCCCGATACTTCACAAGGTTAGGGTCGGTAGATAACACTGGCGAAGCTACGCGTTCAACCTCAAAGCCCTCTCTTCTGAATGCCTCTATCTTCGCCGGGTTGTTGGTTATCAGCCGAAGCTTGCTGACGCCAAGGTACCGCACTACTGCAGTGGCAGCGGCGTATTCCCTCCTGTCAACATCCTTCTCTTGATCATTGAGGTTTCGGTTGCCCTCGAACAACGCTGGCAGCCGGTGTTCTATCATCTTCACCTTGTAGACAATTCCATTGCCTCGACCCTCCTGCCAAGGTAGGTATATAATGGCCCCATTATGCGACTCCGTTATGAGGCGCACTGCATACCGAAGTTGCAAAGCACAATCGCACAATGTTGAACCGAACGCCTCGCTAGTCACACAGGCCGAGTGGACCCGGACCAGAGGGGCTCGGCCGCCGTCGCCATCCAGGCGTGCCGTTCGCAGCGCAATAACCTCGTGACATTTGTTCCGGTCACGGACGGCGAATGCGCCGAGCTTAAGGTGGTGGCCAAAAGCGAGAAACGGAATGGGACCACTCTTCTCCACAATACAATAACCTTGGCTAGTCGCCTGCATTTTCAATGGGGGTACCTCACTTCCGCCTGGCGCATGGCATCACACGCACACAGAAGGCCCAAGACTTTCTTCGGAGTTCCCAACTCCTGGTGCCGGTACGCGCAACGGAGGTACTCGATTCCGAGAGCCAAGAGGAACTCCCACTCGCTGCGCGCGGGCGTCCCAAATTCGCCATTGATCCTCGCGAGGTTCCCACGTAACCATACTAGCGCTGCCGCGGTGGCAGTGTTTGGCGGGCTTAGACTCGACAGGGTAGCCGTGTCATTCCCATGGAACGCTCTTGCGGCCCTAAACCATTCGCCCATAGACGACCACTCGTGACTGGCGTCCCCCCGATCCCACCCCGAAATGAACAGATCCACAGCGAGGCGAGCTACATCGGCAGGCCAAGGCAACTCCTCGATGTTTGCGGGGTCGATCAGTCTCGGCCCTTTGTTCGTAACGAGAACGTTCCGACCGTGAAGATCACCATGGCTCAGACACCAGGTAGCGCCTCTAGGCACAGCCTCTTCGTCAATGTGGCCGAGGCGCTTCGAAATAATGAAGTTCTCTAAGAACACCGGATCAAACGCGTTGTTTGGATCGTGCGCGCGTGCAAGACCGGCATAGTCACGAATAGCCTGCCTGATCCGAGACTTCCTGGAAGCGCTCAGCAGGGCTCGGTGTAAAGCCGTCATCGGTCTATCCTCCTCCCTAAAGACGCCGTTGCGATATACGTCGGCCAGCCCCGAATGAAAGAACAAGTTGATCAGGGCTGCGTTGACCGCATCAGCGGCGGGTTGTGTGGAAAGCCAACCGAGAAGGGTACTCGCCTCCTTGAAATTTGCACATATGGCATGCCAGTCTCCGCTGGAGGCAGGCTGGTCACAGAGGTACTTAACGAACAACTCGTCCGGAAACCGCGACAGGTCCTTGGAGAGTTCATCTAGAAGTTGCTGACGATTGGACGAAAACTTCAATAGCAAACTTCTAGAATCCGAAACCTGACCAGAGTTTACTTCGACATCACAATCGACCCGCAATACAGCCGCCCCCGATAATCCCGATCTGACAAATTGGGGCCTGATCTCGGTACAATTTCGACCCACCAATTGCACGGTACAGTTCACTGCCTCAGCTCTTCCGATGCCATCCACTACCGAAACCAGATAAACGTCATCCTCATTCATCCGAAGCACCGAAAGATCTATTAGAGCAGACTCGCGACCGTGCTTTCGAAGAGCAGACAGAAGTTTTTCGGCCAGGTACTCGCGTGTGTGCTCCGGTGGCCGCGGCTCAGCCAGGTACGCTTTTGAAATGTACTCATCCGCACCTGCATCACGGGATTTCTGTTCATACCCCCCATTTCCGATGCTAAGTGCGATTATTGGCAGGCTCAGATTGTCGACGCGTGCCTCGCTTATGCACTCCAGCCCGTGCGCTTCCTTCCTTCCGAAAAGCAGGTCAGCAACGAAAAGGTCCCAGTGCGATGCTCGCAACTGCGTCATGGCCTGTTCCGGATTCGAGTAAGGATGAATCTCAAGGGGCGCTGCGGTTCTAAGCGATTCCCAGGCCCGGGTAAACCACCTACTGTATTTTGTCAAATGGTCGGCATTATCATCCAAATACAGCAACCGAAACGGAACCATCTAGTCTCCTTGTTCAAAACTCAGATCCACTTGATAGCTAAACCGGGAATCCGCGGGTCTCGGCTCGCCCTTCAGTGTCGCTCCGAAAGCGTGAAGCCTACTCTCCAAACGAACCAATCCAACACCGAGGACGGCTGTTGCCTCGGAACCAGAATTACCAATGGAAACATGGACCCGATGACCTTCCATGTGTGCGCTCACACTGATCAGAATGCTTCTAATCCCCTGTTTCGCATGCTTACGTACGTTCAGCAATATTTGGCGCATAACATCCTGAAACAACTCCTCAGTACAAAATATGCGGCACTCTGGCAACCCATCCAGACCCTCTACCTCATGAGAGGGCAGCTGACGACCAATTGTCATAATTCCCATGGTGATTGCCGGTCGAAGGTCAACTGGACCAGTCATGAGAAATTGAATAAGCCGCGACGGCGCTTGCGTCTCGCTCTGCGCCCGTAACAAGCGCTCCCAAAACCACTGGGACTCGGAAACGTATTCATTCCATGTGCGCCTGGATAGCGCTCTCTCCGGTGACCGTGATATCTTCGTGACAGTTCGGGAAAACTCAAGCTCGGCGACTGGGGTACGTCGCTCTGCCCAATAATGTAGCAGTTCGATAAGGCGATCAACGGTATCAGGCCCTAGGGCACGCCGAGCGTCCTCAGATACAAGAACGGGCTGGAGTTGTGCCAATAATGGCAGAATAGTGTAGTCCAAGAACTGTGTACAGGTCCTCCAGTTTCCCTCCAGGGACCTAAGAGTAGAAAGAAGCGATTCTCCCAGGCTAACCTGCTTGCCGGCTTCGATCTCAGCGACCGCCGTCTGTATGTCAGCGCCGTCGATCCCTGGCTGCATATCCATTATGGCCTCGGAGACGGCGCCATGCGCCTCGTATTTAACTCCAAACTCATGTCTGAGCCGCGACCAAGCCTCGGCCGGGCGGAGAACTCGCGTCCCTGCGCGCTCATACTCCGTCCGTGCACGAATAGCAAGAACGGATACAGTTTCAGCTATCGCGGAACTCACGCGAACGTGTCCCGCCTCTATATCCGCGTCGATCTCTTCGAGAGCTTTAAGCAATGGACCCAACGCTGTACGGATTTGGTGATAAGGTCGTGCAATGTAGGTGAATACGTCGTAGAGCAATTGTTCAAGGAGTTCATCCGACGCGCAGCAGCACCGGAACAAGCCGGCAAAAGAATGAGCAAATGTCCCCTTAGACGAAGTCCGCAGAACTATAATCGCGTTGAGGCGATCAATCGAATCTGTCCGCACTTGATGAGCAATTCGTAAGGCGATCTCAGCTATAGCCGTCCTCGCGGCGGACAATCTCAGGGGCGCGCGCCGAAGCCACTGTGGCTCGACAGAGAGAAAGTGCACGAGGGCTAAAGCGGAAGCGCAAGGTAGATCTGCTTCTGAGCCGCTAGGCGATTTGAGTGCGAGAATACGTTCAAGAACATGCTGCCGCATCGCTGTCGATCCCAGTGCTTTCACCAAGAGTTCCCGGAACTCGATCATGTCTACTGCCCGGCTCGGGTCCAGAGGCCGCAAATTGAAGTCGAGCGGATCGGTATCCAGGATTTCCTCCCGTGACTTAATGCGGAGCCGGTCATACCTCTGCTTCGCAGCGAAGTCGGCGAGGAGGCGCGTTGGATACGACTCCTGAGAGAGGCGGACCAACTGTTGACAGACCGGACACTCCGCTGGGTCGTACGATTCAAGCGGGAACTGACTCAAAAAGCGGACCGTGACACTAGTTGTCCGTTCGGATACGCTCGCGACTGGCTGCCGACTCGCCGCGAATGCTTCCAACCCAGGCAGAAGAGGAGCCGTATCGTTACTGTCACGTCGTGTTGTGCCATAGAGCGAGCGGAGAGCGTAAAAGAACTGCTCCTCATGCGGCGGTAACTGGCACATGAATATGCATACCAAGATGCGATCAGCTCCGGCCCGTGCGGCAAGTCGGATCATTTGCGTGATGGTGGTTCCGGTCAGCGCACCCCAGTCAACCACAACAACGTTCGGATACTGAACTGAGTAGTCCTCGGCTCCTGAAAAGTACCAACGGCCATAGGCCGCTTCACGGCGAATACTGCGTACACGTTTGGTGTCTTTGCGCCTAGCAGCGATAGCCTCCGCGAAGCGCTTGGCCGGTGCAGACGGTTTTGGTTCCGGCTCGGGATGCCACAGTTCAATGGACTCCGACAGGCGGCCCGGCACGTAAGCACTACCATGTCCGATCCAGGCATCCAATTCGGATTCAAAGGCATCCGCGATTGCTACCTGATTGATCAGACGAGTAGCATCCAGGTAGAAGGTAAAATGACGGCCAATGGGACGGCCAATGTGCCCAAAGTGAAGGGACTTCGTACGGAGAACAAGGTCACGAAGGGCGGTCGGGGTTACTCTGTACCGCTCATGCCGATCGGTTTGGCTGCGATCTTCAGGTTCTCGTGTAATTGGGTTAATGTCGATAACTTCGGATGGAGATCCCGGACGCAGTAAGTCACCAACCGTACAAAGACGAAACACCGGGACGGCTGTTCCCCACTCTTCTATGGCCTCTGTAGCGTTTAGTCGTCCGTCACACGTGCACGTGACGGCAATTGGTACTGCGCCGTCGCGCAACGCCTGTCTCAGCGAACGCCGCACCGTGTCGCTCGAATGAATAATGTCACAATGCACGATGACTCGGTCGCCAGAATCAGCGGAACGGAGCTCGGGCGGCGGTGAGCCGCCAGTCTCACCGGCGATGGCCTCCTTTCTGACGAGCCCTAGGCTCCGTCGCAAGCTCTCGAGAGAATGACTGGATCCTGAAGAGTCCCCTATGATCAATTTGGGAGCGATGTCGCTTGCCTGGAACGTCGATAGTCGTACTTGGGCAGCGAGGACCGCAGACGCTACTGCAAGCAGACCGGTACCAGCCCACAACTCCTCCATCCTTATCCAACACCTGATCAGGTGCAACGTCGGAGTTCGATAGGCTCGATCAGGCTTACCGCTTTCGCATAGGCGTGACACGTAGGCCACGAGGGCGCCGGCTACGTACTTGGAGACTGCATCGAGGACATCCACGACGGCTAGGCGAAGAGTAACGGACCCATCCTCGCCAATTCGGCAGATTGCCGTATCGTTTCGCAGAACCCGAATAGTGTTTGCGCGCTCGCGCTCGTCCTGCACGAGACGTGTAAATTCGCTTGGAGGTAACGGGACGGGGTTATCGAGTAGGCGGCCCAGCACGGTACGAACAGAGGTCGTTGCCCCAGCCCAAGCGACTTCGCAGTGAGGCCCGACAATTAATACCGGATCCCATATCTCATAATGTTCCGGCCGATACCATTCCACACCTCGGGCTAGTCGTTCATGTTCGAGGTTAACAGAATCAACGGCATTCTCTATAACGCTCCAGGCCCCTGACACGAACCACAATACGAGAGCGCCAGGATGCCGCAATTCAGAAGCACTGCGCAACAGCCTCTCAACTTCGGGTGAAGAATACTCGGCTGCCTCAACAACGGCGATGACGCAGTCCGCAGGCATCAGCAGAGAGGCCTTTATCTCAGTAAAAGCCGCCTCATGTGAGCCTCCTTCCTGGATGTTGCCGACACGGATAATGTGAGAATGGAGCACTGGCGGCTCAGCAGAACGCTGGAGGATCCGGGCTCTTTGTTCGGTTCTAGCCGGTAAGCGAAGGCGGAGAATGGTGCCGGGAACCAGAGGCAAAACACGGTCCCGAAACACCGGTTCATCGTATGATCGACCTCCGTGGTCCAGACCAACGATATGGTTCTCCGCTCGTATGGTCAAAAGGCCTTCGTACTTCTTGACTACGCGGTCAAGGCGATACAGCCCTCTAGTTCCGCGGAGTTCGGCCGTGCTCCTGCTCGTCGACCACCTGTCAAAGGCCCACAACATAACCCCGGCGGTTTCACCTGGGAAGTCGATGTTAGGATACAACTTCCACGCCTGGGCTGCCTGATAAGCGGGGGAGAGCACTGCAGGTAGGCCACGTCCCGAATCAGCTACAACCACTTCTACAATAGAGGTCCTCTTTTGGTTCAGCCACTCCAGATAAGGTCGCTCGCATGGTAACGCCTCCCAAGACTTGGGGGGCAGGTACTCGGGTCGAGCCCATGCTGCCACAAGCGCCCAATCAGTGCCGGCATGATTTATGACATTCTGTACGAGTTCATGAAGGATGACGTTCCTGATCGTTCCGGCGTCCAATTGATCGAGTCCACGTTCCGTTTCGCCCACAACCGAGCCGAGGAAAGCCGCCACCCCAGAAACGGTTTCGGGATGGGCTGACGAGATCCAGGTAAGGGGGAAGAAATACCTGTACAGACGCTCTTCGTGTGTAGGTTCGGCATCACCCTCAGTCCCATCCTGTCGTCCTTCTTCGGGAACTTCTGGGCCGTCTGGTGCCTCAGAGCTGGAATCGAAGTCGTCAAGCACGATTACTCGCCCGGCGAATCTGCCGACATGGTCAGCCATAACGACATCTGCAAACCGGATGTACTTCAGGAACGACAACGCGCCTGATCGTCGCGCGATGCGCCGCAGAATTGCTGGACCCCATCGAGGATTCGAGGTCATCCACCTCGCTTCCGAGCTTCGCGGCCGCACTAACGGGAGGGCGACGGTTACGTTAACCCCGTCCCGAGCGGCGGCCTCAATCAGGATGACAACCTGAGCTAGAGCCCCCAAGTCGACCCATTCCACACGGGAAAAGTCAAAAAATAATCCGTGGCGCCTGGCCTCGTCGGACCAGCCGGCTGCTTTCTTTGTGTAGACGCTAGCGCCAAGGAGCCGAGATTCGAGTTCGTCCGGAACCAGAAACCGAATTTTGCTGGCAATAACGACAGGAGGCATATGCTCTCGTGCCTCGCCGCATCCACTAGCGGGTTCCGGTTCGTCGGCAGCGAGGCTATACTGGATTCTTGAGCCTATCACGAATACGCCCGGCGTGCTGCCCAGGGGCATCCCGGCTCAACGTCTTTAGGACATTGCGCGGCCGTATGAATCGTCCGTGGTCGGCAAGTGGCTCGTCGCTTCGGAAACGCTGATGCTGGACTGGAATGGAGAATCGGAGTCGCCCTTAGCGCAGCTCTTGGAAGCGCCATCATGAGTGATGGATTGACGACTTTCGTTTGTATTGGCGCAGCTCACCTCGACTTTAAGGCGACTGCACTCAGCCCGATCCTCCTGCGCACTTCCGTGCCCGTGAAGATGGAATCGGTCTTAGGCGGTGTCGCGCGAAATATCGCCGAGCATTTAGCCGCCCTCCGACAGCGTGTAGCGTTGGTGTCCAGGGTGGGCGAAGACCCAGAGGGGGACAGTATTCTGCGGGCTTGCAAGCACCTGGGAATCGACGTGTCGGGCGTTTCTCGCTCCGCCAGCGAGCCAAGCGCGTGGTGTGCTTTTCTCCTTACCGCGGACAACGACATGTTTATCGGGGTCGCAGCAACTGCGATCTACGATGGTTTGACGCCGGATATTGTCCTACAGGCAATTCCACAATCGCGGCGCTCCGTTTGGGTGATGGACACGAGTTTGCCGACCGCAACGATAACAGCAGTTGCGAATGCCGCGACACCAGACGTGATGGTCGCGGCAACTTCGTCGTCGTATGCCAAGGCGCCCCGCGTGACATCAGCGTTGGGCAGAATTGATTTCTTGTTCGTCAATAAGGAGGAAGCCGAGGTGATTTCTGGTCTGAAGATCACGCAAGGGCACGATGTGGAACGAGTTGCTCGCGAGATCTTGAACAAGGGTCCGAAGAATGTGGTAATCACTCTCGGTTCGGCGGGTGCCTTTGTTTTGAATGAGACGACCGGAGTCTACTTGCCGGCCGAGCGATTCACTGAAACAGACACCATCGGCGCCGGCGACGCACTCGTAGCTGGATTCCTCGTCGGGTTCATCGAAACGGCCTCCATCGATTCTTCTCTCCGATGGGGCATGGCGGCGTCGGCGTTCGCGATCAAGCGTCGGGCCAGTTCCGAGCACGGTGTCGAGACGATCCGGCTTGCACGTGTCGCAGGTTTAATGACCAGCATGCGGTCCGTACCGGATTCTGTCAAACTCCAGTGATGGATGGCGCCGTTTCAGTTCTTGCACGATTGGGCGGCCGTTTTGTCGCTCGCATAAGAAAAGGGGCCGAGTCCGCCAGTGCGAATGCGCTATCCCTCATGTGCCCGGTCTGATGATCCCAATCGGGCACTTCAGGTCCGGCCCCACGGCCGAGATCGCGCCAGATAATCCGCTCAGCCACGCCGCCTATCTCCGGTCACCTTTTCACCACCGAGTTTGAGGTATCGATGACTTGGACTCTGCCAACAGCACATAAGGCCCGCTATTGCGACAAGATCCGTGATTCCACAACATCATGAGCTTCTGGGTGGACCGTTAGCTCAGCTCTGCGGCGCCTTCTGCCGGCGCGATTGCTGCCCCAAGGTTCTGGAGCCTATGTGTGGCAGTAAGTGACGTGACCGACCCGTCACATCACCGCATTGTGCGCCCGGAGCGTTCCGGGGCTGTGCGAAAGAGGGTTACCCTCCGAGTTGTAAGCTGGCGCGTGATCGGATTCCTGGCGATAACAGCCCTTCCGTCCAAGAGCCGGATCACTCCTTGTGAGGCAATCGCCGGCCACGGCAGTTGTCAGCCGAAAAGCCTAACCACGAGGCCGCGTGGTCGCCAGACCGGACCTCTGGCTAGTCCAGCAAATGGGATTCTAGGGAAGCCCGCGCCACGCGGTTTTTGGCAGTAGGCACACCTGACCCTTGAAAAATCGGGCCGATTACGTCTCGACGTCGGAATCCAGGGCCCTTACCCACTCCAAATGGGCGACTACGAGCAGGCATCTCAGCTCGTTTTTTGCGCTTTGCGGATCTTGCCCTAGCATTCTCACAAGCCCCGAATTCGTCGGTCCGCTGAAGCTCAGCGATTCCAAAAGCGCACGGCGGCGGTAAGGGGCGGAATCCCGATGGAGGTCTACACGAAAATGAAGCACGTACGTATCGCGGCCATGGTGCTGGCAGTCTGCCTTCTGGTGGTGTGCCAGTCCGTGGCTCTCGCTCAAAACCTTGGCACCGCGCCGCAGGTCAACGTTGCGGTCCAGGGTCAAACCGGGGCGCAGCCGGAAGGCGCGTTCCTGAACTTCGTTAACTGGGTTGGCAACGTCATCGCTCCAGTGGGGGCCGGCGTCGCCGTGGTCGGCGGAATCGTCTCGTATGCCAGCGGCCGGGGTTACCTCCGCTGGATCGGGACGGCTCTGGGACTCCTGATCGTGTCCGGTCTGACCCGATTGCTGGAGTACTGGATCGCGCAGGGCACCGGCGGTGTTTCCTAGGGTCCAATCACGATGGTGGGGCGAATGGCTCGGCGGTCCATCCATTCGCCCGCCATCTTTCGAGGTCCTTCGCAATGAACTTGATCAATGACGGAATCGGCTTGTTGCTCGGCTTGGCGCCGGTCGCGGCGCTGGTGGCACTGGTGCTGGCGGGCCTGGCGCTTCGCAATCAGAGTTCGGTTCTGCAAAACGGAAGATTCGGCCTGTGGATGTTTTGGGCGGCCGTGATGCTCACGTTGCCGCAGATCCTGAGCTGGTTCTCCGGCTTCGGCATGAATGTGCCCATCTCCGCCGGCGGGGGGACGGCACTCCTGAACGTATTCAAGGTGGACGTGACCAATTTCGTCAATCAGTTCGTGGTCGCCTATCTCGCGCCCGTGCTGGCCGCGTGGCTGGTCCTTCGCGGAGTCGTTGAGGTTTCCGAGGGACGGTCCCCGCTCTACTCGATTCTCGGCGCCATGTTTCTCTTGTCCATCGCCAGCACTCAGGCTTTGCTGCAAGGGTGGAATTCAGGAACGAAGTTTGCCACGGCGGATGTGCTGGCAGGCCTATGGACGTATACGGCGAGCCGCATTCTTCCGGTCGCCGCCGGCCTGGCGATTATTGGGGCCATTTTGAACTTTGCATTCGGTAAGCCCGCCATGCGGCTGGTCTGCTGTGCGGCCGGGTTTCTGACGGTTTCCGCCCTGTGGCGGCTGGTTGTCTCCATGATGTGACGCTGTGAGCCTATGACTCTTCTGAACGGAATCACGAATTTGACGAATTGGATGGGCAACGTCATCATGCCCACCGTGGCCGGGCTATTCTTCGCGCTGGCCGTGGTTCGGTACGCGCGCGGGTATCCCCATCAGTACATTGCCTGGGCGGGCCTGATGTGCCTGATGGTTTCCGGCCTATTGCGCGGCCTCGAAACATTTGCGTCGCAGTCGGCCTGGAACAACCCGGACAGCATTTGGATTACGCTGCGCGGTCTTGTGAACTGGACCTGCAACGTGTTCATGCCCGTGTATGCCGTCCTGCAAATCCTGCAGGGAGTGCTTGCGTATGGAGGAGTCGGCCACCGTCTCTACCACGGAAGCCCCTGGATCAGACACTTTGCGGCGGCCGGAATGGCGCTGGCCCTATCTGGCCTGCTGCGCCTGGCGGAGTTCTTTGTTCAGCGAGGAGCCGGAGGAATCAGTTGAGAAAAAAACGTAAGGCGGGCGATCGGAGGCATCAATGAGCGGTCTGAATATCACACACGTCCATCGAAATCTGCATACGCGCGTCACGTTCCTTTACCTCGAATTCGAGGACGCGTTCGTGATCCTGGGAATAGCGGCGCTTACCAACATCTTCGGACGGTTCCTGCACAGGGAGATTGCGGGTGTCCCACTGAACGTATTCCTCCAATACGTCGTTCCCATCCTGGCGATTCCGCTACTGATCGCATTCAAGTACGGGAAGCCGCGGCGCTACCTTTTCGATTTTCTGGAGTGGCATACGAAGCCGCGGGTCTATTGCGGCATAGAGCGGGATTCTCAGCAGAAGGCGATGTACCTGAAGGAGGACCAACCGGAATGCCTTTGACCATGCGCCAGCACGAGGCAAATCTGCGCCAACCGGCATTTTGCGAGATGTTGCCGATCCGCGATTACCTCGACAATGTGATCGTTCGGTCCAACGGTGCGTTGGTCGCGGGCTACGATCTCGGCGGCATCAACTCCTATTACCACTCGGACGAAACACGGAACCAAACCAAGTTTTCTCTTGAGGCGCTGGTCCGTTCGTTGACGGAGCGCTCGATGCGAATGCAGGTGCGCTTCGAGGTGGTCGAGGGCTTAGGTGAGCTTCCCGCACACTATCGGGACCAGCTCCGCTCGGACAATCCAGTGGTGCAGAGCCTCGACCGCGTCCGGCTTGCGGCGTGGAAGCAAAAGGAGCAGTCGGGCTTCTATCTCACGCCGAGCCTGCACGCGTATTTCTGTTGGGATCCGCGTATTCATCACGAGGCTACCGAGACCGGCGCCGGAGCGAAACTGGGCAAGATGACCGGTGGCTGGAGCGCTTCAGCCGCGAAATGCATCGAGCGTTCGCGCCGGGAACACGAAGACCTGGTTTCGGAGTTCGAATCCATGCTGAAGGGCGTGGAACAGACTCTCAACGCTACGGGCATGACCGTACGGCGGCTGACTGATGAGGAGATGTTTCTGGAGCTGAAGCGGGCCATGAATCCGCTCTTCCGCGATGACATCGTATACCGCCGGCCGGAGCTGACGATCGATTATCGGAGCGCGCGGGAACAGGCGGCGAACACGCACATCGAGGACGATCAGGCGACCTACATCAAGATCGGTGGGCTTCTGTACTCATTTTTGTCTTTGAAGGACCTTCCCGATGCCACTTTTCCCGGTATCTTTCGCGAGCTGCTCGGGCTCGACTTCCCGTTGGTGATCAATACCGAGGTGAGCATCCCGGACCAGGCGGAGCGGCTCAAGCTTTTCAAGGGACGGTTGCGCCGCATGACCGCGGCTCAGCGCGATTCGCATGGCGGGTTCAAGGTCAACGTGGATGCGCGGGTTGCGGAAGGGCAACTGATGCAGACGCTCCAGGACCTGATCTCAAGCTCGCTGAAGAGTGCGCAGGTCAGCGTCGTCATGGCAGTAAGAACCTCCACACCGATCCAGAGCCGCCGGGACCTGGAAGAGCAGGAACGGGTCCTTGCGGACCGCCGGCAACGGGCGCTGCACGCCATCATGCGAATGAACGGCGCCCGGGGCTTGCCGGAAGATCTCGCAAAGCGGCGCCTCTACATCAATGGGCTGCCGGGAATGACCGAGGAGAATAAGCGCGAGCACGACTGTTTTACGCTGCACGCGGCGGACCTGCTGATGGTGGAATCCCCTTGGAAAGGAACGCCGAACTCACCGCTGATTCTGCTTGAGACACCGTACCGGCAGCTCGTTCCGTTTTCCCCGTTTGACCCCAGTTTGAGCGACGCCAATGTGCTGATTACCGCGAAGTCGGGCGGTGGCAAGACGTTCATGGTGCAGATGTTCCTGACGATGATGGCCCGCCTCAACCCGCTCATCTCGATTCTGGAACGCGGCAATTCGTATAGGCCCCTGGTGGAACTGATGGGAGGCCGGTGCATCGACGTGGATCTCGAGGGCGCGGAGACCCTGAATGCGTGGGACCTTCCGCCCGGATCCACGGCGCCGTCCAACGACAAACTGGCTTTTCTAAAAAACTTGACACGGCACATGATCGGGATGAACAGCCCGGCCGCCGACACCGCGATTCTGGACAACCTGCTGACCGACGCCATCGTAGCCACGTATCAACGCTGCAGAACCCGAGAGGACAGGCCGATTCCCAGCTTCAACGACCTCCGGCAGGAACTGGAAACCTGGCGGGATGAATCCGAGGTGGAGCGAATTCGCGATGAAGCGCAGCTCGCCGCGGTGAAGCTGCGGGAATGGACGGGGGATAAAGTGTACGCGCGGCTTTTCGACCGGCCCACCACCGTCCAAACGGACGAGAACTGGCTGTTCTTCAATGTCGAGGGCTTGACCTCCGACCCAAAGCTCGAGAGCTCGATGAGCATGATCATCGCCAACGCGATGTCGGAACGGGCATCGGGCAGAAGCGGGCAGGCGAACATTACGGTTCTCGACGAATGCTGGTCGCTTCTGGACTCCCCTGTTCTGGCGCCGCAGGTGGAACAGTTGTTTCGAACCGGCAGAAAACGGGGAGCGAGTATTTGGGGCATCAGCCAAGCCCTGGAGGACTTTGTGGGAACGGAGGCCCAACCACGTCCCCATGGCCCGGGTATCGTCAAGAACGTCTCGACCAAGATCATTGGGCAGCAGCAGGGCGATCTGAAGCCGCTCGCGACGTACCTGCACTTGAACCAGACTGCCCTCAACGAAGTGCGCGGCTTCAGCGCGCCGCGAAAGGGGCGGAAGGCGCAAGCGCTTCTCGTGCTGGGCGAAAAAGCGGAAACGACGCAGACCATCAATATCGTGCCGACACCGATTGAGTACTGGATCTGCACTACGTTCAAACGGGAACGGATGTACCGCTCCTGGTTCCTTGAGACCAACCGCGGCTTGCCACTCCTTCAGATTTATGAAAAGCTCGCGGCGAAATTCCCGGTGGGCTTGGCTGATGTTCCGGAATTGGCGGAGGAGCTGTCCGGCGCGGTCAAAACCCTGGGCGCAACTGCGGGAGGGAGGTGAATCAGCCATGGAATTCTGCAAGAGACTCGTCTCATCGTGCTGGATCGGGCGTGGAAGGTCCACAATCGCGGCCGTTCTGGTCATGCTGATCGCACTCGGGCTTATCGCACCCCCGCCGGCAAAGGCGCAGCTCGGAGCCATAGCAGTGACAATAGCGGCGGCTGCCGTTGTCAGCTTGATCACCAACACGATCGGCTCTCTGCTCGGAACCTCCAATGGTCTGCTGGGCTCCATCAATGACTTCATGCAAGCGCTGGTGAGCCTCTGGGAGGACGTTGTTTATCCCATCAATCTGATCAACCAGGCCCGCGCGATGGTGAATCAGCTTGTCGCTCAGTTCCGCGGGTTGGTTGCGGCCATCGACAACGTGAACGTCCATAGCGCGACGTTGCCAAATCCTACCGTTCTCGAAACGATCATGCGCAACGGGTCCGTGGCGGATTTTGCCCAGTTCGACCAGGCGTTCAGGACGACCTACCAGCCACTTCCACCGGTGACGGACATCGATCCCGGCGACCGGCAGCGTGTAGACATGAGCGACGCGCTTGCAATGGACACGCTGAAGGCGCTGAAGGCTTCCGATCAAGTGGTCGGTCAGACGCTTCAAGCCGCGCAAATTATCGAGGACGAAGCCGCCCAGGCGGCGCCCGGCTCGGCGGCATTCCTCACGGGCGCCGGGTTGATCGCGGCGGTTGAGAACCAGGCGATGATGCAGAGAATGCTGGCGGCCGAGCTACGTGAAGAGGCGGCCATCCTGGCGCACACAAACGCAATCCGCAAGCGCCAGGCTGACATGGCCAATCAGTTCCGGCAGGATACGACAACGTTGTTTAAGTAAAGGGGGGCTGGGATGAATCCGAAATGGAATTTCCTGAGCGCATTGTGGGGACACCGAACGAAACTCCTGGTTCTGGTGCTGATCGCGTCGCTGCTCGCGCCACAGCCAGTAAGGGCGCAATTCGGCATCGACTGGGCCGCCATCGTGGCAGCGATCAACAGCATCGGAACCGCGATATCCAACACGATTGGCCCGGCGCTACGGCAGATCAACGGAGCCCTGGGCATGCTGAACGGGCTGATGAGCAGCCTACAGGCGTTCTTTATCAGTATTGTGTATCCCCAGGCCGCGATAAACCGCGCGCAGGGCTTAGTGGGTGCCATTCAAGGGCTGTACACGCAGAGTCAGGCGATCTCCCGCGTAAACGTGGCGAGCGCCACCCTGGCCAACCCGCAGCAGCTTGAACAGCTCTTGCTGTCGCGGAACCCGATGAACGTCCCGACGGTCACGACCAATTATCAGACGCTCTATCAAACCGTGCCGGTTCCGCAGAACGCCTCGCCGCAGACCCGTGACTTGATTGATATGAGCGATGCAGCGGCGCAAGCCGCGATGAAGAGAGCGATCGCGATCGATGCCATTGCCGACACCGAGATGCAGGCTGCGGATCGCATCAATACCGAACTGGGGCAGGCCGCACCCGGCACGGCTCCGATGATCGAGGCCGAGGCCGCCGCATGGCTCGTGCGAGCGAATGCGTATACACAATCCGCCCTTGGAGACGCAATGCGCTTACGGGCGGTCACGCTGGCGAACAGCGGCTCGCAATTGAAGTTCAACGCGAGCAATGGCGCCCAGATCCGCCAGAACGCGATGGACTCAATGAAGTGAGGTGATGCGATGTTCTATTTCCAAAGCATGTTTCAGCAGGTCTACAACGGAATAACGGGCTCGGCAGTGTTGCCTGCCGTTCAGCAAATTGCCGAGGGCATCCTTCTCCTGGCCGCGCTTTTCGCCGTGTACGAGGCGTACGCCAAGGGAGGAGACGCCCGACATCTCGCGCTGGCAGGCGTCCGTTACCTCATCATGGGGCTGCTGATCAGCCAGTACCCCAATGTCTTCAGGAATGTGAACAACGCATTCGCCAGCGTTGCGCAGGCGATTGCGCCGACGGATGTTTGGACGAACTTCCGCGACCAGGTCCAAAGTTATTTTTCAGCGAACACGGGTCAAGGGGCCTGGTGGAATTGGGTGGTCGGCGGCGTGGCTGGCGCATTCAGCCTCATTTTCCAGGCGATTGCCGTTTTGGTCTTTCCGATTTCGTACGCCATTTTCTCATTTTTCTACAGCATGTATGGCGCGGTTCTATATGTCATTGGGCCGTTGGTGCTGGCGTTGTACCCGGCGCTCGGCGTGGGTCAACTGGCCAGGACATTCATGGTGAACCTGTTGGTGTGGAATGCGTGGGGAATCATCTACGCGATCATCAGCCAGTTGTTGACGATCATGAGCGCAAATAACCTGAACAGCATTTTCACGTCCCAGAGCTTCGGCGGAGCGTTTCAGGGCGCCAGCCAAATGCTGCTGATCTCGCTGTCCAGCATCCTGCTGTCCATCATGATTCTGCTGATCCCGTTTATCGCAAAGCGGGTGGTGTCAGGGGACGTTGGAAGCACCATGCTGGCAGTTGTGGGAGTTGCCGCCGCCGCTGTGCAGACAGCGGTTGCAGGATGGGCAGGGATGCAGGGCGGAGCGGCCAGCGCCGCGGGCGGGGGAGGCGGTGGAGGCACTGGCGGCGGAGGCGGAGGGGTCATCGGTGCGGGTGGTGGATCGAACCATTCACCCTCCCCGCCGCCAGATGGAGCCAAACCAGCCTTGGGGGGTGAAGCTGAAGGGTCGGGACACGCTCCGCCGGCTCCTGATGGTGCAGTGACGGCGGACGCGAGCGGTGGTGGCGCGGTCGCCGCTGCGGACAGTCGGCCGCCGAGTGACCCGGCCGACGCGCCGCGGCAGTCTCAGGGCGGGCCGGGCCACTTTGGACGATACAGCATCCCCCACGCGGTCGGCTGGACGGTGGGAACCTGGGCGGGCGCNNCCATGAAACCAAAACAGGCCGGCGCACTGCCCGAGAAGGCCGGTTATACGAAATACTTCGAGCACGACGGCGCACTGCGGGCCTATGCGAACCGAATGATGTGGTTTGGAATCTCGGCGGTATTGATTTCGTTTGTTCTGGCGCTGCTGCTCTTCTATGTACGCGTGCAGCCGCCGACCGTAATCCGGATTGCCGCGAACGGCGATGCGACGGTTGTCAGCGGCGCTACGACCATGCCGCGTACGCCCCTGAGGTTCATGAACGCTCTAGCCGCATCTTCGGCGCCCGGTGAGCAACCCGCGGATATTGAAGGTCGCGCGATGGTCCGCAAGTTTCTGGAAAGCTACCTGACGTATACGCCCACGACGCTGGAAAGAAACTGGGCCGATGCACTAAACATGATGACGCATAACCTGCGCACGCTGACGCTGAACCAATTGCGCGATCAGGACATCGTTTCCAAAGTTCACGACGACGAGATCACATCCACGTTCAAGCTCCGCTCGCTTGAACCCGTGAAGGGGCAACCCTGGACCTACGTCGCGTTCGGAGTCAAGGAGGTCCATCGTGTCCATAACAAGGCCGAATTCACCGACCGGCTCGTGGCACAGTACAACGTGCGCCTCCTACAAACCGAACGATCCGAAAGAGTCCCCAGCGGGCTGCTGGTCGCCGAATACGGGGAACACCAGATGGTGGGCGAAAAGGATAACGGGCTGGAGCAATCCAGCGTGCTCATGGA
The DNA here is from genome assembly GCA_003142355.1 of Bryobacterales bacterium. The sequence goes on along the minus strand of PLMF01000213.1, from coordinate 22,214 downwards.
CGATGCGAAGAAGTAATCGATTTCTATCGCCGGCTCTCGGGAAGATGCGTATCTCGCCTGGGGCAACGGCTGCGGCGGCTCGTGAGCTTCGATGCAAGCGGGCCGCTGGACCTTCCGAGTGAAAGGAGCAGGAAATTGGGAACCACAGCAGCAACGCAGGAAGTGGCGCCAGATCGCCGGGAATCTGAACCGAGGCGCGCATCCGAGGCCAAGGCCACCCGTGAGCATCCCGCGCCCGGTGGTAAGCACGATGAACAGCCGGCAGTGCGGCGCGGCCTAAAGCGCCGGCGCGTGCCGAAAGAAGACGGAAGCGCCGGGACGATTCGGTATTTCCTGACCAAAACTACCAGCAATGGCGCGCCGGAATTGGATCAGGAAATGCCCGACGAACACCAGGCGCTCATCGCGGCGCTCAAGCAGGACCGTAGTTTCGTATCCGTAAAAGAATGGCGGGCCAAGGTGGACATCAAGAAGGGCGCGCCAGTCATTGAGAAGGACCCTGTTGTCCGGGAGTAGAGAGAATTCATACGCCGATCGCCTGGCTTCATAAGCACAGAGTGAATCTGTCGAAGCGACCCGGAGCATGACCGGGAAAGTGCTGGTTCGGCGACTCAACCGAGTTCCGGCCATGGTAACGACCTTCGCACGGGACTCGGGAGTTCGCTGACGCCAGCGCCCTCCTTGCTGTCCTGTGCTCATCCACAGAACAGCAAAGGAGAATAGATGTTCCTTCACCGAGTGAAGATGAACTGGAAGAAGCACCAGACGCTGACCTTGACGATTCTGCTAGTTGCTCTAGCACGTATCGTTCTGGAAAGCGCCTTTGGTGAGGCCCCATCGAGCGTCTACGCCTTTCTCCAGATTGGCGTGCGGGTGCTCATCGTGATGGCGGCCTGGGCGTTTCTCAAGACCTGCTGGGAATTGGGGACCGTCCACTATAAGAAGCTCTGCACCTTCGTGGGTGCTCTGCGCAGATTCTGCCGCGACTACTGGAGTAAAACGGCGGCAGTGTAAACGGCACCGATCAGCTTGATCGATTGCCAAGTCAATTCACAATCCGGACCCGGCTCTCTTGAGCCTGGGCAGGGGAAGTCCTTAAGAACGTTCCACCCGCTACAGGCAGAGAGGGACCGCGAGGTCTCCCGTTCTGGCTGTAGCTCAACAGACAGAACAAAGGAGATACGCAAATGTCCATTGTGAACAGAACGAGCATCCTTCGCGTAATCGCGTTGGAAATCAGTGAAGACGGTGCAGTATCGAAGAAGCAGATGAAAATCGATCGTGACAGCCAGTTGGAGAACACGCTGCTGAAGGCGGACTATCCGGATATTCNNATGGTCGAGCATTCGCTGGGCAAGCGGATCGTGCACGACGGCGTGGAATACAGTCTCGTGGGCGCTTCGGCATCCGCGAAGAATGGCAAGTACTACGCCGTAGACGTCGCGCACGCCAAGACCATCGCGCAGCGCTTCCGATTCTGGCCAGAAGCTGCGATGACGTATTTCGGAATCCTCGTCTCACCGTGCAAGGTGTGCATCGAGGTCCCGGACGCCCGCGTCGTCGTTGTAAGAGACCACGAGCTGGGCACGAATGACTGCCGCGGCTGGATCCGGCGCTCCTACTTCGAGCGTCTTCATCTGGCCGACCGTCGCTTCTACCAGTTCCGGATGTCCTTCGAGAACACGCAGGCCAAGGGCAGTTTCAAGATCATGGAGGACGACGTTGCCGATGCGTTGTCGGTCGATTTCGTCATCCCACGGTCGAGTTGCAAGCCCGAGTTCAAGAAACCCGAATGCGTTCGCCGGTGCCCAACCGCTGCCGGCCGCATGAGCGGGCAATACTCCACCGGCCGGGTGGTGATCGGGATCAGGGAGATTTCACGGGAACTCCAGTTTTCGTCGAGCTACACGCTCGTCGAGCACGCTCCCCTGAACTCCATCGAGACCGAAATCAAGCCGATTGCCATGGCCGCGGTCGAGAAAGTGAAGACCGCGATCGCGAGCAACGACTTCACCGAACTGTTCCGCATCCTGGGGATGTCCGAGGAAGTGGAACTGTTGCGCGCGGATGAGACGGTGACCGATCCGGAGCATACGTCATCCGAACACACCGTTGTGGAAGCCGTTCTCAAGGCGGACAGCACCGGGTACTGGATCAAACATCCGTTCGTCAATTCTCACCTTCAGCGCACCCTGGCGAGGTGGGCGTACAAGCTGTGCACCGCGGGCGGTTTCACGCTGCCGGCGTTTGCCCTGGCCGATGACGGATACCTGGTACTGCACGACGGGCGAATCTACAGCGGCTCCGACTGGATTCCGGAATGGCACGCGATCACCAGCCTCGTCTCCGGGCGAATGCTGGTGGTTCGCTATCCGATCCGGACCAAGGGAGATCTGCTGCCGGTGAAAGCTTTGGGTGCTTCCACCACGCTGGAGTTGCTGATGCGGCACCTCGACAGGCAGAAGTGCACGATGGACTCGGCGGCTGTTGCCGGGATCGTCGACCAGCAACTGCGCCTGGATGGGACGCTCACGCTGCACTCGGAGACAGCCAAGAAGAACGGCGGCGACTACGACTTCGACTGGATCTGCGTTGTCGAAGCGACGCGGTTTCCGTTGTTCGTAGAGGATCGGTTCAGGCACACGCCGGCCGAGGAAAACACAAAAAACAAGCAAAGCAAGAAAGAATCCCCGTGGTGGAACCTGCCGCAGGTCGCTTACTCGGCCAAGGGCAATGCGATCGGCGCGATCACCGACCTCAAGACGTCGTGCCTGGCGGCAGGCCGGCCCGATCTCGCCAACCGTTGCGCGATCGAACTGCAAAAGGCGCTCGACCAACTGAAATGGGGAGTCGAGCCGAATCCGGAGGAAATTGGCAAGATCCGCCAGGAAGTTGGCACCGCTCCATGGCTCAAGCTCAAGCGCATCAGGCGGGTTTCCGATCTCCCGTTGCAGATTCCGAGTGCCCCGACGGACAGGATCGGCGCACTCTACAACCACGTTCGGAAGGAATTGTACGAATTCTTCGTGGACGTGCGACCGCTCGAGGACTTCCGCGGCGCCATCTGCGGAGGCACCTACGACCGCGACATGCTGAAGGAGGCGGGCATGATTTCCACGGTGTACGCCGTCAACATTGGCCTGCTCGCCGAGAAACGCCACGCCTACGAAAACGCCGTGGCAGAAGCTCAGTCGAAGCTCGACGCCTTCCCGATCTCGAAGGCCAGCGCTTCGAAGGAGGCTGCCAATGAGCGACGGGCGTTGGTCCGCAAGCGCAATCAGGCCCAGGCTGCCCTTCACTTCTATGAGGAGCGTTCCCGGCAGGACTTGCGCAACCTGATCAACATCGTCCGAAAGTGGGCGGAACGAAAGGAGGACCGCGCGCTGGACTGGCTCACGGCTCTGTGGGACATCGCCTGCAAGAGCCGCCGTTGGGACCAGCGCGAGAATCGCCGTTTGAACACGGGAAGCATTGCGTTCTACACCTTCCCGCAGTACCTCGTCGACATGATCGTGGAGCGTACGGGTGGCAGACCCATCACCGTCGCGCTTCCCAGTTTGGTCGACGGTGAGGTGAGCATCGACGAGGCCGGCAGCGTGTACCTGGTCGATGAAGTCTCCGATGGCGCCGGATCGCTTGTGCGCCGCCAAACCCTACTCCTGCAGGTGACGGGGGACGGACGGTTGGTCACCGACAATGGACGGACGTACCATGTTCGGCCATTTCCTGTTCAGCCGGGCCAAGCGCAGGTTCGTAACGGAAGGCTCGAACTTCCGAACACGCAACAGCGTCCCGGCATTCCAGTGCTGAAGAGCGCCAATTGATGACTACTCCAGGGCGGGCCGCACCGAGCGGCTGCCCTGGAGGCCTTTTCCGCCGGGGCAGCACTTGTGATCGGGTGGTCGACCGGTCGACCCAGTATTCCCGGCGGCACTTCGTACAACGGTACAAGTCGAACAGAACGTTCGTCGCCAAGCGACCGGTTCCATCTGGAAGCACGCTACGAAAGAGCAAACGGGCAGGTGGACAAGCTCACTCAGTCGGTGTTGGCGAACGAAGGCGTTCCGCGGCGAGCTCGTGCCGACCAAAGCCGAGCTTGCACGGCGAGAGGGGCGGTCGTACGAGACGGCAGAAAAGCTCTTGGCGCGCATCGTGCAAGAACCGAAACGACCGGACCACAAGAACACAAGAACGCGAAGGAGAGACGGAACGGACGAGGAATTACGGTCCGCAATGTAAGAAACGCCAGAACGCTTCTACGACGCAGGTTCTGGTGTTGTGCCTGTGGGGTTTGGTGGTAGGTCGCCGAAGTCGTGCTCGAACGCGTAGCGCGACGTGTACGCTGCATACCGCGTGAGCACTTCGCCGGCTCGTGGCTGCAATAATCGGCGGATGCGTCTGATGTGATACTCGACGCGTGACTCTTGCGGATGGAGGTCTGCGGTGATAATGCCTTTGTGGCTCGCCCTCGTGAGGACCGCGATGAGTGCCTTGTCCTTGTTGTCGGTCTTCTTGAAGTCTTGGTAACGCTTAAGGAGTTTGGTCGCGTCGTGCTGGAGGGCGCCATAGTAGCGTTGCCACGATGGGATAACGCCGTCCGGGCACTGGTCCGTTGTCATTAGGGTGGCGTTACCGTCGATCCGAAACGCGCAAAGGTCGAGCACGCAAAGCTTGACCGTGTGGATTCTGCCGAAGTGTACGTAGGCGCTGCGGCCGGTCCCTGGATCGAAGTACTTGAGTTCGGCGCTGGCCGATAGGTCGTTGGGTGGTTCGTCGACAATCTCAGCAATTGTCGCCTCATACGTACTGGCGCGTCGTCCAGGTTCTTTCTCGTTGCGGACCATGAGGTCGCAGGGCTGCGCGAGGAGGATGTACCGCTTGTCCCCAGTCGTTTTTTGGTAGATGTCGCCGAGCTCGGTTGGGAGATAGTGGTTGTTGAGGTGTTCGTGGTCGTCGTAGAGTTCGAGTCGCTGAATCTTCCAGCTGCCATGGGGGAGGGTTGCGGCCCTGGCGATGGGCAGGTTACTGACTTTTCTGATGGCGGCTGCTTGCTCTGCGAGGGTCGCGTTCTGTCGCGCGATGCTTCGTGTTGCTGCTCGATGGTACAGGCCGAAAACGCGAAAGAGCGTGTCTGGTTCCCAGACGCCTTCGCGGTAGGAAGACCGGAACACGATGTGTTCGAAGTCGTAGATGTTCATGGCGCACAACTCCGTGCTTGCCTGTTGGTGTGCGCTCGCTAAAACCTTGACCGCTTCTTGCTTGAGGTCGTTGCACTGGTGGTTGAGGACCGTGAGCTTGATTTGGGTGGCGAAACCGGCGAGTTGTCCGTGGATTCGTTCTTTAGCGATGAGCACGAAGCGGTCGGCTTCGAGGTTATGGTCCTTCGCGAGTTGTTGCCAGCCATCGAATTCCTGGGCGACGGTATAGTTCTGGCTGAGCAGTCCACACAACAGGCCTTGGTGTTGGCAGCGAGCGTATGCGTCCTGGATGAGGCCGAGGCCGGCGGTCTCTGTCCCGCCTTCTTTGGTAAAGCTCTGGTCAAAAAGGACGACGGTCTTGGGCATGGTCGTCGCGTCCAGGAGGGTCGCCTTTTCTGCTTGCCATTGCGTGAGGGTGAGTGGTCGGAAGTCGTACTTCGTGAAGAGGTGTGCGAGCACGCCCCCGACTGTCTTGTCGAGTTCCTGGTCATCTCCCGCGGCGACGCGCACTCTCTGAACGATGGCGAGGTGTTTGTCGGTGCCGATGGTGTCCCACGTGGTTTTGAGCCGGTCGTGCCAGATGTCCTCGTCGACGGTGAGGTCGAGGTCCGCCAGTTCGGGAATGCTTGCGGCAGCGGCTGGTGCGGCGGTGAGGAGGCCGATGAGGTCCTCCAGCGTATGTTCCTCAGCGTAGAGGTCATCGACGGAGATGACGCGCGTGATAGTGAGTGCATCGAAGAGCTGATTGATGGCAGCTTGTGCCGTCTCGAGTTCATTCAGGGTCACGAAGTGCTCCTGTGAAGTCGATCTCGAAGATGTACCGTCGCCCGTGATTGTTGCGTTTTTGCTGGACGCTGATGGCGCACCCTTCCGCGTCCAGGAGTTGCTGAACGACAAAGAGGCCGAGGCCTCGTCCGCTGCCCTTTCCCTTCGTTGTCACGAAGGGTTGGAAGAGTGCTGATTCAATAGTGGGGTCGATGCCGATGCCGTTGTCGCTCACCCGCAGGAACGGCCTGGCAAGCTCCACCGTGATGATGCCTTGCTTGATGAGGTGTTCGCGCTGTGCTTCCCGCAGCCAGTACTCTGCGTTGAGGATGAGATTGTCCATGACCTGGACGAGCTTGCCCTTGCTGATGTAAATAGTGAAGGGCCGTTTCCGGAGTGGTGCGAGCTGGAGGTTGTGCGGTTCAAATCTTGTGCCGTAGTAGTCCCGGAGCTCATCAAGGAACTTGTCGAGGTCGACGAGTTCTCGTTTCTCCCGCACGAAACGCAGTGACGGCGCGAGGTGCGAGAGTTGCTTTCGCAGGCTAGCAATGGTCGTGTTGACGTACTCGACGAACGAACTGAGTCGCGCGTCACGGAGTTCCTTGCGCTTGAGGTACTGCGTGATTTCTTGGTTGCGGGTCGCGAGCCGGTCAGCGATGTTCTTGATTTCGTGGCTGAGCGCTTCTGCCGTGATGCCGAGGCTGATGACTTCGTGCGTTTGACCGAGTTGCTCGCGCAGGGTGTCAATCTGGCTCGTGAGGACCGTGCCCATCGCGTCAATCCTGGTGAGCTCATTGAGGTAGTTATGCACGAGATCGTTGGCTTGTTGTGCCTGCGCCAGGTTATCCTGGATATCGTCGAGGAGGGCTCTGAGTTTCGGATCGTCGTGCTTGCCGGCAAGTGCTGCTTTGCTTGCCGCTGCGGAATGTTCTAGGCGGCTTGCCGCCCTCGTGAGTGGCTCGCGCAGTTGTGCCGCGCGCGCGAGCGTTTGTTTGATGGTGCGCGCGAGGTCCTCGGGTCTGGTGTTGTCGCTGACATTTGCTTCGGTGCGCTCGTGGGCTTTGCGGAACTCGTTCCACCCGCGCCGTAAGAAGCCTTGTGCGTCCTGGCTGAATCGCACGAATCGCTGGAGTAGTTCGTAGAAGTTATTGTAGTGTGGTGAGACTTTGAATCCTTCTCGGTCAGTGGTTTCTTCGAGGACGGCGTTGTCTCGCGCGCTGAGCGCGATGTACCCGAGGGTGTTGTTGGGTTTGAGTCCGTAGTAGGAGCGTGCGCTCGTCCATTGTCCGCCGAGGTTGAGCCAGTCTTGGTCGACCTTGATGCCGAACCCATCGCGGTAGACGCGCACACCGCTGAGCGCGCCCACGAGTTGGCGGTACTCGGCGAGCGAGTCGAAGATGCCGCCGAGGTCGTCGCTGCGTCGTCCGAGGTCGAACGCGTCGATCGCTCCACGGAATGGGCCGGGGGTTGCTCGCTTGCCCTCGGTGCTCTCCATCTTGTCCATGGTTTGGAAATCGAGGCTCGTACCGTACTCGACAAACCATGTCTTGCCTTTGGGCTTCGTGATGTTGTACTGCTCGGCGCCCTTTTGAGCGGCGAGGTAGTCGCGTAGTGCTGCGCCGTCGTCTTCCTCGACGAGTTCGCGAAACAACTGGAGTTCGGATTCTTTCTCTGGGCGGAAGAAATTGAGTTTTGCCCGACCCTGTATGGTGAAGGTCGTGCGGTCGAACTGTAGGTCGTAGCGTACCTGTGCGGTGTCGCGCACTGTTTCCGTTATTTCGGCGAGTTCGAGGTTTCTTCCGTTGACGTTGGCGTGGACCGTAAATTCCCGTACGTCCTTGTACGGGGATATCATCTGTGCGAGTCGCTGCTCCAGTTGGTCGACGGCGTCGCCCTTCCAGGTGGTGGCGTCGCGGAGGTCGGAGATGATGAGGTGCGTACCGTGTCGGTCCTTGGATGGTCGGTCGTCTTCGCCGATGGGGACGTCGTGGAGGTGTTGTTGGTTGCGAAAGCTCTTCCACGAAAACCAGAGGTGTCGCTGTCCGGTGTCGTCTTTTGTGCGTGTGAAGATTTCGAGGTTGTCCCCGAGTCGCTGCGTGCCGAGCCGCCCCAGGCCCTTATCACCGAGCGGCGTGCGACCGCGTGCTGTGGTTTTCTTTTCTGCTTTGAGCGCTCGTTTGGCCGAGTTGGAGATGGTCAGCCAACCCTCCTTGACGGTGGTCTCGTCCATTCCGGTGCCGTCGTCGTCAATGAGGATGTATCCCGTCGCGGTTGGGAAGGCGGACCCGTCGGGCGGGCGCTGATCGGTTGCGATGGTGACTTTGCAGTACGTCGCGTCAGCGTCGTACGCGTTCTTGACGAGTTCGACGAGTGCTTGCACGACATCGCTAATGAGGCTTTCGCCGAGTTGGAAGACGACTGAGGGGTGGATGGCGAAGTGCTTCGGTGGCGGCGGCACTGGTTAGGTCCCTTTGCGGAAGACGAGGATGGATTCTGCTCCCATCGTGTCCGTGATGTTGTTCTTGAGTGCCATGCGCTTCGTGGGGATGGTGCGCGCGATGCTGGCGATGGGGAGTACCCGGCGATGGTGCAGGAGTTCTGTGAGGATAGCGTCGAGGGGTACTGGTCGTTGTGCGACGCGTCGGTTCCCGACCGTCCAGATTAGGTACGCGTCGCGCCGGAGCATCGCGAGGATAGCGTCAAGGGCCTTGTTGAGGTCTTTGATAAAAGCCGCAACACGTGTGGTCCGATCGCGCGGCTCTTGTTCGAGCGCTGCTAGTGTTGCGCGAAAGGTAGGGGATTGTTCCTTGAGTTCTTCCGTGTCCTGGAGCGCGTTCTTCTTGCTGCCGCCAAGACTGCGGAAGTCAATTTCGTGGGTCGTATTGATGCAGTCCGGGGTGATGGCCGGGTCGATGTCGGCAAGGTCTATCCACTGGAGCGGGAGGTATGCCGCCTGGCCGTAGGGCACTGTTGACACGTTGTCCCCGTACGGGGGAGAGGTAACGAGGAGGTCATACTCTCCCTTGCCAGTGCTGGTGTGTTCTCGTGCGTCGTGGAGCTCGACCGTGATGCTTCCCTGGTAGCGCCCCTGGTTGATGAGTTCTCGTTTCTTCAGCTCGTCGGTGAGGCTTTCGAGATTTGTGAGGTTTTCTTCGAGGACCGATGCGAACGTCGTGACGGGGTCGGGGCGCCTGGTCGCGAGCTCGGTCTCCGGCCTGATGTGGAGCTTGAATGTCGACGTTCTGGAGTTACTCGTGACCCGGATGGTTTCTGCCAGCGTAATCCAGAAGAATCGTCGGCACCAGAGCGATGGCTCTTGGCGGATTGCCCGTCTTATTTTGCTCAACTGGATGCTGACGGCTTTAATAAACCACTTGTCACGGCCGGCGAAGCTCGCTTCGAGGCTGGTCTTGCCGTCGTTCGTAATCCGGTCGAGGAGTGCTGCCGCCTTCTCCGTTGCGGCGTCCGTGAAGAATGGTCCCTTCTTCGCATTGCACAAAAGAATGGCGAGCGGGTTGATGTCGCGCGCGAGGAAGTCCCGCCCGAGGAGAATTGCTTCAGTGAGCACGGTGCCGCTGCCGGCGAAAGGGTCGTAGAGGGCCGTCGTGGACGGTTTCGCGTCGATGATCGTCTTGATGAGGTCCGCTTGCATCCCAGGGACCATCATGGCCGGATACTGAAAGTACGCGTGGGAATGCTCTCTGGTAGCGTTGCCCTTGTACGACCAGTGCTCGGCATCACCCTCGACGTAAGCGTTCACGCGCCGCGCCACGTCCTCGTCGGTCGTCAGGTTAGGGGTCTGCGTTTGCACACCTCCGGTACGTAGCAAGTCTCGTCCACTCAACACGTTATCTTACCACCAGGGACAACGTAAAGCGGCAGCAATGGGGGTTGGGCGCCACAAGGAAGGCCGTGCCTGATGCACGGCGCGCGACACCTTCCGCAGGACCGCGTCGATTGCTATCCTGTGGCGGAGTGCGAGATTCGCAATGGCCCTTTTTGACAAGCAGGTGGAGTTGATCACTGAAGATGACTTGGCGTCCCTGGTCGAGAATCAGGTTCGTGAGGGCTACCAGGTCGAGTACAAGCAATCTGTCACGTTCAAGGACAAGCAGGACAAGCTCGATTTCCTGGCGAGCGTTACGTCGTTTGCGAACACGGTGGGTGGTGATCTGCTCATTGGCGTTGGGGCGGCAAGTGGTACGCCGGTGGGGCTTCCCGGCTGGGTTGGGGTCGACGTTGATCAGGAGAAACTGCGGATGGAGAATCTCCTGCGCGACCTTGTCGAGCCACGCGTCGCGGTGAGGGTGCGGGAGATCCGTCTCGCGAACGGGAACGCTGTCGTGCTCTTGCGGGTGCCGTGGAGTTGGGCGCAACCGCATATGGTCCGGATGGATCAGGTCAATCGTTTCTACTATCGTCACTCTGCGGGGAAGGACATTATGAACGTGACGCAACTGCGTGCCGCATTCGCCTTAACAACCAGGTTGGACGAGCAGATTGCCGCGTTTCGCCAGGAGCGCATCAAGGCCATCAAGACCGGCACTGATGGCCGTCTCGCTCCGCCGCCAGGCCCGACGGTACTCGTGCACATGGCTCCCTTTGAATCCTTTCGGTCCGGGTTCGCGCTCGACCTGGAGAGCGCGATGAAGCAAGCCCAAGGAGGACTCTTGCCTCTCGGCACGGGCAGCAACGGGCACGTGTACACCCTCGATGGCATCTTCTGCTTTAACGACCTTCCCGCGTGTAACGCGTATTCGCAAGTCTTCAGGAACGGGATTATCGAAACAGCGAGCCGCAACCTGCTAGCGCACCCGTATGGAAAAAAGCTCATCCCTTGCGGCGCCGTCCCCAGAGATGTCATGGAGTACGTCCGCTCAGCCGTCAGGTTTTACCAGCGCTTGAGCGTGTCACCACCAGTGGTTGCCATGATGAGCATTGTCGGCGTCCAGGACTTCGAGTTCGCCACTAGCACGGAGATGGGCGTCGGGTACTACACGCACCGCGTCGACCGCGACGACCTCATCCTGCCAAGCGTGCTCGTCCAGGATTTTACGACATCAGCGGTCGATATCTGCCGGCCCATGTTCGACGCACTCTTCAACGCCGCCGGTTTCCCCAAATGGCCCGAGTACGAACAGTACAAGAGAAGCTGAAGACCGGATGGCATTTCATGGCCGACGCTGGTGTCCCGCGCTCATTGGGACGGACTGATTGTTAACGCTTTCACGGGAGGCGGCGTTATCCGGCCATCCACATCGCGTCTGCGATCTGGTCTTCGCCGCGTAGGAGGGGCCACCCGAGTTCCCAAGCGTCCAGAACGCCAGGGTGCCCCGCTCGCTTCTGTGTTCGAAGTACGTAGTCGAGCCTGAACGGAATGCCTCCATGTCGGGTCGTGGGCCACCAATGGATTCTTGGGGCTGGTTACCCACGCGTGGAGCACAGCGAGATCACCCTTGGCGGGGATCGCGAATCCTTCAACGTACACCCACTTGCCTGTGATCGCTGCCTGGAGCGCATTCGCGTAGCATGCCTGCAACCCACGAAACCACTCCCCGTCCGGGAGGGGCTGTATGGTGTACGCGCGTCCGTGCTGCACGACAAGGTCCCTGATGGTTGCAAACGCCGGACCCACAGTCATCCCGTTACGGACTTGGCCGGCGTTGATGGCGCGCAGCTGTTCCTCGATCATCACCCTGGCTTTCTTCACTGTAGCACCGCCCTAATCCTCTTCCTCCTCTTCGTCTTCCTCTTCCTCCTCGTCGCAATCGTAGGGGATTACCTCGATGTAGTTCAAGCTTTTCGCTTCGAGCAGCCCACGGAGTTTCTCGACACGATCTTCGTCCAGGTCGATCACGATTGCCCACGTGACAAATGACCGGGAATACTCGCAGCACTGGCCTATGAGTCGGTCACGCTCGGTCTTGATTGGATCGACCTTGAGCTCTAGCACGAGCTGGTTATTGATGAGGATGTCGGGAATCCCTCGAACTGTCTTCGTGCGCTTTACCGCGGAGTACTTCGGATCGAGTTCTTCATCGAGGTAACTGAACAAGTCGTCGGTATACTCGTCCTCGGTGTCATAGAATGGCGGTTCCCAATCGTTGAGCAGGTCGCCGACGATCTGGCAGAGTTCCTCGACGCCCGCTGGATCGTCCTTTTCTGCCTGGCTCTTTTTCTTCTCGTCGTGATGGCTTTGAATAATCGCGGCGCCGACGAGTCCGCCGAGGATCGCACAACCCCACTTCCTTACATTGTCATCGTCCATTGCCATCGATGGAGCCCCTTCGGCAATGATTATCTCAGTTCTTGCTTGGTAGACTTGAGTTTCCCCGGACGACCATCCCCGAATGTTCGCTTTTTCTTCGCTCGTTGTGTTATGCTGATTCGTCGTGCCGGAGAAATGGTGCACGGTCACTGTGGTCGATGCCGCGGGCCGACGGCATAGCCTGGACTTGCAGGCCGCGAGCAGTTTCGACGCCGCCCACAGCTACGTCTGCCACGCAAAAGCCCACCCCGAACGCGGACTGCCAATCCCGACGCTTGCGACAACGTTTGAAGTCGTCGCCAACGGAAACGTCTACCACGTCGAGGGGAAGGCCTTGCAGCGCTGGATACTGAAGCAACGCCAGGAACTCAAAGGACCCAAGGGGATGCTCTTCTCGCGGCGCCTGACGCTGGACTAATAACGGGTGAGTCCCGACCGGCCGGGAGTCCGAAAACGGTGAGGGATGCGATAATTATCGGTGTATGAGGCCTGAAGGGCCGCACGTTTTTGTCAGTTTCTCGCCCGCGGACGACGAGTTTGGGCAGCGGCTCGCGAGGGACCTACAAGCGTGTGGTGTGCCGGTGTGGATCGACCAGGGCAGTCGGGGCCGGGGCCGGCTCACCCTGGATGAGAAGCTTGCGAATCAGGCGGCAGCCCAAGCGAGACTACGCTGAGACTACAAAATGGCGGGGCGGGGTGGGTGTTGTGCGAAAGACAGTGATTTTTGGTGAACACGGTGAATGCCATTCGTCGCAGAAGTCCTTATTCTTCTAAACGCGAGCGTTTTCCCAAGCTGGACGTCGCCCCCTTCGAGTCCCCTCTGGCAGCCCGCCTCAATTTCGAGTTTCCCGCGCAAAACGCCGAAGCGTTTCGAAGTAGCCCGCCGAATTTTGGAACTCCTGCCACGAGCATCGATGCCCAGGATTCCGCCGGCTTCAAGAGATGGGTATGCTGTCTGATCGCAAAGGATTCGGCCTCCCGCATTTGGTGGAAACCCTGGGACGGTATCTTGGCCTGACGTTTTTTGGAGCAATGCAGAAATCGGTGGAAACTTGGGCATGCCCAAAACCATCGTTTTCGCTATCGCCATTGCGCTGGCAGCTAATGCCCAGAGGATCGAGACGGAGAAGGCGGACCGGCATAAGGTGATCCGGGTTGAAACGGCTCCGAACCATTTGAGCATCATCGAGCTGGCGGAGCCCGTCATCGAAGTTGCGGCGGGAAGCTCGTCGTACAAGATCGAATGGCGCGGCAACAAGGTATTCGTGCAACCTCTCGACCCGGAGGCCACGACCAACCTGTTTATCTGGACGGCTTCGGGACGTCTGAGTTACGAGTTGGTCCCGGCGCCCTCCGTCGCGGAGATGCACTTCGCCATCGACCAGGAACCCAGCCCCACTGTCGCCAAGGTAGCGGGTCCGGCCCGGCCCGCAGAGGATCCGCGGGCCGCCCAGGAGGCGAAGCTCGCCTCGGAGATGCTGTTCGCCAGCACACCGGTACGGCTGGCCGGGGAAACGAAGAATCACGCCCGTGTGGAAATCATCCTGAAGGACATTTATCGGAAGGACGATCGCATTTATGTCCGCTACGCGATCCAAAACAACGGGCGGTCGGCATACGTGCCCGGCACGCCGGGCGTGTTTACGCTCCGGTCGCCCCGCAGTTCCTGCTCGCTCTACACGCTTTCTCAGAGCCAGCTCATCGGAGATGGAATTCGTATTACGAGCGCGGGGCAGGTGCCCGTCAAGGTCCTGAATGCCGAGGTTCATGCGAACGCGGTCGCGCCGGGTGGCACCACCTGGGGACTGGTCGCATTTGAATGGCCGCCCCGGACGAACGGCCCCGCCGTCGTGAGGTTTGCGTTTGCGCCGGATGGCGCCGGAGAGGTAAGCGCGGTGCTGGTCCTGTGAGAGCCATGGAACAAGATGGCGAGATCACGGCCGAGCGCGTTCTGCGCCTGGTGCGATCCCGAATGATCCCTGAGATCCCACGGGAAGCCGCCAGTATCCAGAGCACTTCGGCGACGCGGATCGTGGAGACATTCCGCGCGCGCTTCGCAAAGGCGTGCGACGCCGGTGCGTGGAAGCGTCTCTCGAATGCCGTATTGGAACCAGCCAACCCCTTCGACATCAAGACGCGCCGCCGGCTAAGGCAGGAAGCGGTCGTGCTTGGGACGCTCGTTTTCGCAGCGCTGGGGTTGGCCGTCTACTTCAATCTCAACGCAATGGCGAGGTGAAGGCGTATGGCGAGAAACAGGGACGCTCTCAATCGAATTCTCCGACGGGGAGAGGATGCGGGTCTGCTGGTGAGCACGGCTGCGTTGATGCTGGTGGAGGCGGGTTACGTAGCGTGGCTGGAACGCTTGCCCGCTCTCCCCAGCCCGGTACATCCGGCCGGGTTTATCGATCTGCCGCCTTGGTATGAGCGTCCCAGAGTCGAAGTGACGTTGCTGCTCACGGTCCTTGGCGGACTCATCGCGTGGGCGGCTTGGGGTGTTCTCGACTTTATGCGTAACCGGCCGGACGCAACCGCCACAACGACGCACCGGGCGATGGTCGGCAAGCGACTGAAGACGGCCGTACTCTACGCAGTGGTAGCGGGCGCCGACATGCTCCTCATCCAGTTCCTTCGTACGTAAAACCTGCTCGACCTTCAGGAAAACAAATATGGACAACATGGCATCTGGTGACCGGCGGCCAGCACGTGCGCCGTTGACTGAAACTCCGGCCTTTCTCATCTCGATTGGCCTGTGCGCCCTCTGCCTCGGCTACTGGTTCTTGCTGACGAAGGTTTACCACTTCAGCAACGAACAAGCGGCCGAACTGGCAGCTTACATCTTCAGCGCGCTGACAATTCCCAGTTGCGCGGCTCTGCTCTACGCGACACGCCGATCCCGGCGGGAAACACGGAAGGTCCATCCGCCGCTGGTCATGAGTCCGGCGCACGACGAAAGGACGGTCGCAAAAGAATGGGACCAAGGTGGAGTTGTGCTCGGGTACGACATCCATGGAGATCCCTGGCTGTGGCCCGACCAGGTTCGGGTCATGCAGGGCATCGTGCTGGGAATGACCGGCAGCGGCAAGACGACGCTGCTGAAGAACATCATCACTCAAGATCTGATGCGGCGAATGGGTCCGCCGGAAGATCGTCACAAGATCCCGATGGTGATCTTCGATGGTAAGGGCGACCTGGAGTTCTTTCAGGAATTGCTGCCGTATATCCACCGCGCCGGACGCCTCGACGATCTACGCCTCATCAACCCGGCGCGGCCGGAGCTATCCAGCCTCTACAACCCGTTCTACGCAGAGGACGACGACTACATGGCGCAGGTGAACATGGTGTTTGGCTCCTTCAACCTGCACGACGAATTCTTCAGCAAGCACCAGTTGAATTACCTGGCCGACATCGTCCGGATACTGCACTACACCGGGGTGCGATTCAACTTCTACGACGTGATTGTGGCGGTGCTGGACCAGGGCGTCTTGCAGGAGCAGATCGACAAGGCACGGCGGCACATCCGCACGGACACCTCGATCAGCATGCAGCGGCGACTGAATTTCGAGATGTCCGTTCGCAACCTGATGCAGTCGTTTGAAGATCGCGACCGCGTACCGAAGATCCAGGGCTTGCTTAACGAGTGCATGACGTTCCTCGACGACGCGCTCTCAATCATCACGGGGCCGTATGACGACCTCCTATCCATCGACGATGTCATTGAACAGGAGCTGATTCTGTTCGTCACGCTGAACGTCAACAAAAACACCGAACCCGTTCGCGCCCTCGGCAGGATGCTGCTGCAGAACATCCAGCTTGTCGTCGGGAAACGCTACGAAAGCG
Organism: Bryobacterales bacterium; assembly: GCA_003142355.1. The sequence continues at coordinate 6,146 of PLMF01000213.1, read as the reverse complement.
AGGAGGAACGCAAGCGGGCAAACCGGCCGCTGTTTTCGATCGTGATGGACGAGTTCGCGCCGTTCGGCTATCAGAATTTCAGCCAGATCCTCAACACGGCCCGGGGAACCAATACGGCATTTCTGTTTTCGATGCAGAGCCTCCCTCAACTGCTCAAGGTCGGCAAGGGGTTCAAAGAGGATGTGACGTCGGCGCCAAATACGAAGATTGCGTTGCGCACCCAGGACGAGGAAACCGCGCGATATTTCATCCGCGCATCCGCTGAACACGCGGTCACGCGCCGGACGCAGTCCCTGATTCGCCAGCAGCTCTTCGGCTTCGAGCGGTTCCAGAAGGGCATGAGTGCGACGGAGCGGGAGGAACGCGAGTACCGGGCGGAGGACGAGAAGATCAAGAACCTGCCCAAAGGCCAGATGCAGATTCTGATGACGGATGACAGCAAAGGCACCCTGCACCAGCACCTGCACGTCCGCACGCCACCGGACATCACACTACCGGGATTCGATTGGGAGGTGTTGCCCCGGCTGCGCCAGTCGCGCACGGAACAGCAAGGAGCCAACCTGCGGTTCAAGACTCCGGAATTGGTCAATTCCGCCTTGGGCCGCAAGATCCACAGTTTCGGGAGAAGGTGAGGAGGACACGACGATGGGTCGCTACCTGTGTATGTATGTTGCGCTCGCGGTGGCCGCTCCTGGACTTTTTAGCCAGGCCAAGCCCCAAGTTCCATCACCCGCGGCGGCGTCACAACAACAGCAGGTGCCCGTGCGGCCGCGACTGCGCCGGTACCAAGAGTCTGACCGGGTGCCGGCGGCGCAGTATTCCCCGCTTGCAGCCCAGGGTGGCTACTCGCGCACCCGTACGTCGCCGTTGGAAGCGATGGTTCACGCGCTCAATCCTCGCGACGTGAATCTTGGCGCCATGTGGGAAGAGCGGCGGCGCGCATGGTTGGAGAACGCCGGGGCAAACAGATATTTCTGGTACAGCTTCGGCGCCACCGTCCTTGTCGTCTTGAGCTGGTTCGCGCTGGCCTGGGTGCAGAACGATCGCGTACGGGAGCGATGGCAGCTTGCGGAACATGCGGCAGACGCTTTGCGCTACGCCGAGTACTGTAAGCGGAAGGCAAAGGACGCGATCGACCGGCATAACCTGCACATAGAGACGTGCAACCGCGTCATCGAAGCCGGCGAATCCGGAATCGCGACGCCGGAGACCGCGAATCTTGAAGACTATAAGCGCGAGATCCAACGGCTGAAGAGCGACAACGATGCAAAGGAATTGCAGATCGCCCGCCTGAGCGAACAACTGGAGCAGAAAGCCGCGGAACTGAACAGCCTCACCGAACGCGTGACGGCAGCGGAACAGCGTCTCAGGAATCGGGCCGGGGCGGGATCGGAGAGCGCAAACGCGGAACTGGTTGAACGAATTCAGCGTCTGGAAGCGGAGAATCGGCGACTGAAACAGGGGAAGACTGCGGCGGCAAAGACCGCGACCGCGGACAACGAAACTGCTAATGGGGCAAACTGATGCTGGTTGCGGCGCAGAGTTTCGGGAGTATCTGGACGGCGAGGGGCGCAAGCACAGCTCCGCGAGCCGCGTACTACAACACGACTGGCGTTTTGGCTGGAAGCAAGCTGCGGAACCGGGCGTGCATTTACGGCTACGTCCGGTTAGATGGGTGTTCCGGCTTTCATCCTCGGCTTGCCGAACGGCTCAGGCATCGCGTTTACGAGTCCGAGGGGGTGTCAGTCTGGAACGGGCGGAACAAACTATTTCTCCGGCAATTGACGCCGGTCGGCACGTTGCCCGATGTGTACCTGTTCCGGATCAGCGCGGCCGACACGGGATGGATCGATCGAGGGGGCGTCTGGAAGTGCGACGCCGCGGCGCTGGTTTCGTTCAGCGAAGGAAACGGGCAGCAAGAGGTCCTGCTCGTTTTGCCCCCATTCGGATGGGTGCATGGGGAGTGCGGAACATTCTGCGTGGACCCGCGGCGGGATCGGCCATGGACCGCGGTGTTGTCGCGCGCAGCGAGGTGAGATCGGTATGCGTTATTCCAAGGGAGCGATTGCACTCAGTCCAACTCAGGATTTGCCGTTGTTGCGCCAAGTCATGTACAGCAAGTACGTGACGCAAACCCAGTTGTGGCAGTTCATGCGCCACAACGGGTACGAACTGAGCAGGGGCTCGTTTTGGTGGCGGGTGAAGCGCCTGGCGGACCACGGCTTCATGGCGCGGCACTTGCTTCCGATGGTGCACTGCGATCCGATCTTCGCGATAGCGTCGTCGGGCCTTGTTTACCTCGTTGAGAATTTCGGTACGCCCTATAGCGGTCCGGAAACGGGACCGGAAGTCCGGGCGGATGGCGTCGGCATCGCACACGCTCTGGGTATCAACGCCGTTCACCTGGATCTGCTCCGGAGCCGCACGCTGGTTTCGTGGGAGAACGAAATGGAGATCCGATGCCGGAACGAATTGACCGTTTCCAAATATGCCAAGGACTACGACGCGATCATTACACTTTCCCTGGGTGGCCGGCAGCTTCGGTTCGCCCTCGAATATGAGCGCACGCCCAAGACACAAACGGAATACGATCGGATCGTCTCCATGCTCGAAAGTGAGCGCAACCTGGACCGGGTGTTGTACCTGGCTTGCACCCGGCACATCCATTCGTTGCTGAAACAGCGCTTATGGCGGATACGCCAGCGGGTGCTGATCGGTTTGGCGAGTGACCTTCCCAAGACTGAGCCGGCGGACCTGGAAGTTGTCGATGCACAGACCATGCAGGTTTACCGCTTGATCGACGTCCCGTAAACTCCATTTTCCCCTGTGATTGCCCTGGTATTGACCTAGGTTTGACCTGAGCGACCACCCCGCAAGCCGCTGCATTCAAGAGGCTTAGAATTTACTACCCCTAATTTTGCCGTACCTTGTCAGGGCAAAGGGAGTAGAGGCGGAAATTGAGGCGAACGCGGCGGAGGTCGGCCTAGCGATGCGGCGAGGACGTGGCAATGGCAGTTGTGGCGAGCGCGGATAGATCATCGGGAAGGAAGGCATCGATGGACTCCGGGCCGAGACTTGTTGCGACCGTTGCGGGCGTCAATAGTGTGGAGCGCCTTTCGCCAAGGCATGTGTTCGGTGGGTTGGAGTGTACGCTCAATGCGCCGCGCGATGATTTCGCCGATCACTGGCGCGCTTTGAGGAACGCCAACACTTTGCTGTCGTCCGCGCCGCGCAACTCCGGAAAGCGGTCCTGGACAAACTGCACCATCTCGCGCCGGTAGAACTGATTCTGCTCGATGGCCTGCGCGATGAAGGCGAAGCCGGAACTGCGGCCGGCTTGTACCAACTCGCGGGCGCAGTTGGTCTGCACCCAGACGTAGTCGGATTTCTGAATGGCCGACTCTAGCACCGGCAACGCAGCATCGCCATACGCCCGGTGGATTGCGTAAGGCAGCGAGGCGTACGTGCGGTCCTTGGGATCGCCCTTGGCCCGAGCTTCGAGCAGGGTTGCGAGGCGAGGCAGGTCTGCCGGGTTCTTAAACCAGGTGATGACGATCAGCGATTGCTCGGTTAGTACGTTGCGGTTTACGAAATTCCAGAGCAGGTCGCGGGCGCGCGGGTCGTGAACGCCGCCGAGAGCACTAGCGTAGTTATTCCCCGTTTGCGGGTCTCCGGTGTGCAGCACGCTTCCGGCGGCGGAGATCAAGGCGCCTTCGGCGCGCGCGCGAGCATCGGCGGAGAGCAGTGGCGGATCGGCAAACAACAGGCGTGTTACGCCGGTAATGGCGCCGCGCAGCAGCACCGGGTTGTCCGACCTCAAGTACGGCAGAATGAAGTCCACCGCGCCCGGCGTGCGAAACGTCCGCTCGACTACGACATCGCTCGGACCGCGTGTGTGCAGCAGTTCGGTGAGACGGCGATTGATTTCGTCGTCCGGCCAGTAGGCGAGGCCCAATGAGGTGTACTGCCGCACGGTTTCGTTCTGATTATAAAGGTACTCGGTGACCAGGGAGAGGTGCGCGGTGTCGGGGAAGCCCAGAATGCCGGGCAGGTAATCGCTGAGCGCTTCCCCAGGATCCTGCGGCGGGGTGACCGGTGTGCCGGATTGCGCCGGCTGGATCTCAATACGGGTCCAGGCCGTTTTGAAAATCGGCTGCGAATCGCGCGTGCCTGGCAGCCCGCGACGGCGCGTGTACCGCACTTCGTACACTCCGGGTAGGTCGAAGCGGTACTGCAGGTGCATCGGAAGCCGGTTCTTATGCAGCATCTCGTGGCCGGGAATGCCGATGTTGCCGCACATCAGCCCATTGACCATACCACTGGTGGCCCGAATCGGAATTCGCCGGAGCAGCGTGCCGTTGCGCCGTACTTCCACCTCGTGACAGCCGAAGTCCGCCGGGTGGACTCCCATGGGATATTGCACATCGCCGAACCACGGGAACGGCGGCGTTTGGATGTGAACCCAGACTGGTCCGCCGACATGCGCCGGTTGTTCCAGCGAGAGCGTGGCCGCTTCGAGGCCGAGACGGATGTCCACGGCGGCGCTGCTGCGGCCCTGGTACACGACGCGCAGCGGTGCGGTGCCCTCCATCGGCGCCTCCTGCGGCACCTTGAAGTTGATCTGGCCCCCCTGAACATACAGCAGCCCAGATGGCGTGTCGCCAAACATGACCTGCACACCGCAAAGCTGCTTGGGATAGATCAGCGTCTCTACCAAAGGCTGGTCGGGCCGCAGAGGACTGGGCGTCTCCCTCTTTGTCGCGTCCGCTTGGCCAATGCAGCTCTCTCGGGGGCCGAGATCTGTGCCATAGATCGAGACCAGCATTCCGGGCATGAGTTGCACGGGCCGGTCACTGCCGGATGGAAGCACGCTATCCACGCGAAACGTAGGCACACCAGATTGAGCTTGGGCGATCTCCACTGACAGAAGGAGGACCGCAATGCAAATGTGCATACCTGAGTTAGACACCGCGGCCGCTGGTCCGGTTTCGGCCCGTTCTTACTTCAGAATAGATGCGAATTGGGTATGAGCTGTCGCACTTGCGCCGCCGGTTGAAGCCGCGGCTCCTGCGGCGGACGCAAGCATGCCACCGGACCAGAGCTCTATTGAGCGGCGGGCGTTGCGGCTGCTTCTGGAACTCTCTGCGCCTTCTTGTGCGGTCTCTTGCCGGCGGTCTTCTTTGCCGCCGCCTTCTTTGCGACGGTTGATTGTTGCTTCTGGCCTTCGGCCCGTTTCAGCGCCCAACGTCTTTTGGTCGCTTCGCTGATGGCCTTCCTTCCAGCCGCGCTCAGTTTCCGTTTTTGCTTTTCCGGTTTGGCTGCGGCTGGTGATGATGCTGGCTCAGCTTCTGCTTTGATCCTGGCCCACCTTGCTTTTTGCGCGGCTGCCATCCTTCGACGGCCAGCGGCGCTCACCTTCCGCTTACGCGCGGGGGCTTCGGAAGTCGCGGCGGCTTCTGTGCGGTCACCATCCAGCAGTTGACGTAGCTCATCAATTCGCGAGTCTATCCGACGTTTCTGAGACTCGAACCCTTCGATGGCTGCAACGATTATTTCAGCAGTGAGTTTCTGTGGCATGTGAGTTGGGCACTTCGCTCGAATGCGTTGTGTGTCGAGACCATTCTACATCTTTAGCCGGTGGGCCTGGTAACCAGGACCAGCGAACCTGGTCGAGAGATGTGAACAAAGGAGGACGGGCAGAATGCACCCCAAGGAAGGAAGGCTTTCTGGACCGCGTGGGACACCGCGGGTAACGCCCCGTGGTTGGACTGCTTTTGACAGACGAGGAAAGGAGATGAAATGCAAGCGAACACAGCTATTGCGGGGACCGCCGACGCGCTGTCTGCCGCTGCCGCGCTGCAATACGCGCCGGCTCGCCAAAAGTACACGGATGAACAGGTCCGCCAGGTTGAGGCCGCGCTCGAGAATCCGTTCGACTCGAGCGAGATCAAGTGGCGGGTGACGAATACGACTTCGGACAGACGCCGGGGCCAAGTGATTGCCTACGCCGATCCGCGCGCTTACACAGACCGGCTAAACGCGCTGTTTACCGTGCGGGGTTGGACACGGGAATACGGAGTGCAGGTAATCCAGAACTTTGAACGTAAGGACCGAGGGAACGGAGAAACCACGATTTCGGGAAAGAT
>PLMF01000246.1 GCA_003142355.1 Bryobacterales bacterium | reverse complement strand
TGGTCTCGATGGGCCGCTGGATTCTGGGGGCCTCGATGGCGCTGGCGCTGGTGGTGGCCTTCATCGTGCCGCCGGCCGTTTCCGCGCTCTACGTGCGCCCCAACGAAATCTCGCTTCAGCGCCCCTACATCCAGACCCATATCCATGCCACGCGCAGCGCCTACGGCCTGGAGCAGCGGGTCCGCGAGGTGGAATTCAAGGCCCAGCCCGAGGCCCCCATCGACGTTGCCCACCACAAACCCACGCTGGACAACGTGCGGCTTTGGGACTGGCGCGCCTTCCACGACACGGTCACCCAGATCCAGGCGCTGCGCCCGTACTACGTTTTCCACGACAGCGACGTGGACCGCTACACCATCGACGGCCAGTACCGCCAGGTGCTGCTGGCGCCGCGCGAGCTCGACCTCAGCCAGCTTCCCGCGGCGCGCGCCAACTGGATCAACCCTGCCTTCATCTACACTCACGGCTACGGCCTGGTGCTGGCCGGAGTCAGCCAGATCACGCCCGACGGCCTGCCCGTCCTGCTCATCGATAACGCCCCGCCCGAAGTCAAGACCAAGAGCCTCAAGCTCACGCGGCCCGAGATTTACTACGGCGAAGTGGCCCACGAACCGGTCTTCGTCGACACCGCGCAGGAGGAGTTCAACTATCCCTCCGGCGAGAAGAACGTGACATCGCGCTATGAAGGCAAGGGCGGCATCCCCATTTCCTCGTTCGCGATGCGGCTGGCCGCCGCCGTGCGCGAAGGCGAGCCCAACATTCTGCTGACCGACTATCTCAAGCCCCACAGCCGCATGATGATCCGCCGCCGGGTGCGCGAGCGCGTGCAGGAGCTGGCCGGCTTCCTCCAGTGGGACACGGATCCGTACCTGGTGATCACCGAAGACGGGCGGCTGGTGTGGATGATCGACGGCTACACCACCTCCGGCGCGCATCCCTACTCGCGCGCGGTGGATGTGCCCGATATGGGCAGCGTCAACTACATCCGCAACGCGGTGAAGGCAACCGTCGACGCCTATGACGGCGAAACGCACATGTACATCTTCGCGCCCGACGACCCCATCATCAACGCCTACCAGCACCTGTTTCCCGACCTGTTCCGCCCGGCGTCGGCCATGCCACCCGATCTGCGGGCGCACGCGCGCTATCCCGAAACTCTGTTTAAGGTTCAGGCCGAGATCTATCGCACCTACCACATGCTGGACCCGCAGTCGTTCTATAACAAGGAGGACCTGTGGGACCTGGCGCGCCACACCATGGCCCAGGGCGGCGGCGCCGAGGCGGTGACGCCGACCTACGTGATGGCCTCCCTTCCCGGCCAGGACAAGCCCGAGTTCCTGCTGCTGGTGCCGTTCACCCCGCGCAACAAGGACAACCTCATCGGCCTGATGGTGGCGCGCTGCGACGGCGAGAACCTGGGCGACGTAGTGGTGCTGCAACTATCGAAACAGGAGCTGATCTTCGGTCCCATGCAGATCGGCGCGCGCATCAACCAGGAGCAGACCATTTCCAAGGACCTCACGCTGTGGAACCAGCAGGGATCGCAGGTGCTGCGCGGCCAGATCCTGGTATTGCCGGTGGGCAACACGTTCCTGTACGTGGACCCGATTTACATCCAGGCCACCGAAGCCCGCATGCCACAGTTGAAGAAGGTGGTGCTGGCGGTGGGCAACCGGCTGATTTATACGGACACTTACGACGAGGCGCTGGCGCAGCTTTCGACCGGCGCCCAGCAGTTGATCCGGCAAGCCGACACAGGTTCCACGCCAACCCCAGCACCCGCAGCCGCCGGTGCTGCCCCCGCGGCCCCAGGCGATGCGCGGATCCAGCGCATTCGCGATCATCTGCGCCGGTACCGCGAGCTGGCGGCGCAGGGCCGCTGGTCGGAAGCCGGAAAAGAGCTGGAGGCCATCGAAGCGGAAGCGCGGTAGGGACGGGGCGACAACTAGCGGATGCGGACCGGCGTTGCCAGGCCGGCCGCGCGGGCCAGTTGGGCTTGGGCGCGGTCGAAGGTGTAGAACGAATCCGCGTGCAATACCAGGGCGGCGGCCACGTGGAGAATGTCCAACGTGCGCGTGCCCAGCGTGGCGGTGTGCCGGCGCGACAATTGCCGGGCCACATCGTACACGGCTACTGGAACGGGCGCGGCGTGGAAAACGGCATCGGCGATGTGGGCCGCCAGTCTTGCCAGCGCGGCCCGCGCCTGCGCCGCCGTGATCTCGCGCCGGAATACTCTCAATTCGATGGCGTTTGTCAGTTCCGCCTCACCGAACGGAGTCAGCAGGAAAGGCCCGGCCGCTTGCAGCAGGTACTCCCGCGCCGCAACCGAATGCGCATCCGGCGCGTACAGTGAAGTCAGTAGGCTGGAATCCAGGTAGGAACTCAATACCTGTCCCGATCGGCTCGAATGAGATCGGCCCCCGTGACTTTCAACTTCTTGTTTCCGTAAATCTCCTTCAGCATGGCCGTGAAATCCGGCAATGCCGCGGGCGCCGCCGGCCGTTCCGGCACCAACCGCGCGATGACACGCTTGCGCTTGGTGATCTGAACCTCCTCGCCTTCTTGAAGCAGATTTTCGATTTCCGGGAAATGATATCGGAGATCGCGAACCGTCGCCTTCCTCACGTGATCCATTTTAGCATCACCGGGGGTTGATCTTCGGCCGAGGTCAGAGGATCCCGGCCAGTTTCAGCGCTTTTCGAGCCGTGGTACTGAGAGGAATTTCAGTGAGTGCCGCCGGGCGGAACCATCGAAACTGGGGACTGGCTAGGCCTGGAGGGCGCCGCGGGGTGGCGGCCAGCACGGTGAAGGTGTAGTGGTGATGCGTGATAGTGTGGCGGAATTCGCCGAAGCGGGCCCCGCTCCGCGCGCCGGGCAGGTCTTCGGGCGCGGGCAGATCCCAGAAACCGGGCATGCGGCGCGCGCCAGCCTCCCTTTGCCGAAGAAGGATACGCCGGCCATTCCGCACCAGCAGAAGCGCGCCGGCGATGCGCACCGGCTCGGTCTTACGCAGCTTGACGGGCAGCTCGAGGACGGTGCCACTTACCCGCGCGCGGCACAGGGAGCAGACCGGGCAGACCCGGCACCGCGGCTTGCCGGGCAGACAGACGGTGGCGCCGAGCTCCATCAGGGCCTGGTTGAAAAGCCCGGGGTGGCGCGGATCGAGCCAGCCCTGCGCCACGGCGCCGAAGCGCTCGCGTGTCCGCGGCGAGGCGATATCGGCGGCATCGTTTTCCACGCGAGCCACCACTCGCAACACGTTGCCATCCAGCACGGCGCAGGGCAGCCCAAACGCCATGCTCGAAATGGCCGCGGCCGTCGAGCCGCCTACGCCGGGGAGCGCGCGGATGCCGTCGTAATCGCGCGGGAACTCTCCCGCGGCCACCACCTGCCGCGCGGCGCGCAGCAAATTGCGGGCGCGCGCGTAATACCCCAGGCCGCTCCATAGGGTGAGAACCTCTTCTTCGCCGGCCGATGCCAGGGTCCCTATGGTGGGGAACCGCTCGATGAAGCGCTGGTAGTAGGGGATCGCCGCCTGCGCCCGGGTCTGCTGGAGCATGACCTCCGAAACCCAGATGCGGTACGGATCGGACACGCGCCGCCAGGGGAGATCGCGATGGCCGGCGCGGTACCAGGCCAGCAGCAGACGGGAGACCGCCGGCTTCACTCGATGACGCAAATCCATTCGGCGACTACCGCGAAATCCGCCGGCTCCACGTCCCAGGCCTGGTGCTCGGGATTCAGCGGTTCCAGCCGGATTTGTTCGTGATGCCACTGGTCTTCGCCGGTGAAAGCCTTGCGGCTGGTGTACTTCTTGACGGTGTAACGGGCGGTCTCATCCATCTCGCCAAAGCGCTGGATCAGCAGGATCTTGTTCTGCCGCGAGCCGGCCGGATGGAAGCGGAACAGGTTGAGGCTGCCATCGGGGATGCGCGGCTCCATGGAGTTGCCCACCACGTGCGCCACGAACAGGTACGGGTCGAGCCGCATGCCTTCGGGCGCGCGCACCCAGTCTTCCGCCTCGGATGGCATTTCTTCGCCCAGCCCGCCCGCGGCCGCGCGCAGGCTGTACAGTGGCACATGCGTGCGGAACGGCTCGACGGCGAGCTTTTCCACGTGTTCGCCGTAGAGGCGGTCGAGCGCGCGGGAAAAAGCATCCACCTTCTCCACGACTTGCCGCTCGCCGACACGGACCGCGTTGGAAAGGGAATCCTCGAGCGACCGCAGGTACGCCTCGGCGCCGGTCTCGGACACCTTCCGGCGGATGTCTTCTTCGAGCGCTTCCAGAACTTCGGCATCCTCGGAATCGGCGAGATCGTCGTAGCGCGCGCGCATCCGCACCCAACCCCGGTCGGTCGCGGGGTCGATCAACAGGACGCCGACATTCAGCGGCAGCCGTCCCGGCAAAGCGGCCTCCAGGAGCACGTACGCGCCCCGGCGGCGCGCGTTGATGGGGACTACGGTTGCCAGCATCGGTGAATACCGTTCTTATCCTATCCTCTTATCGGCCGCAAAGCCAGAAGCTTTCAGCGGTCAGCTATCAGCTATCAGCAATCAGCCCGGCAAAGACCGCTGAAAGCTTCCTCCGATATAATGGAAGATAATGTTCCGTTCTATCCTGCTTGCCATCTTTGCCACGGGATCGTTTGCGCAGAACGCCGGCGACCTCTTTGACAAGCCGCCCGCCGATGTGGACCAGGCGCTTCGCGCGCGCATCGCCCAGTTCTACGATCTTCACGTGAAAGGGGAATTCCGCAAGGCTGAAGCCGTGGTCGCCGACGACTCCAAGGACATCTACTACAGCAGCAACAAGACCAAGTACCTCAGCTTCGAAATCAACCGCGTCGACTATTCCGACAATTTCACGCGCGCCAAAGCGACTGTGCTGTGCGAGCAGAACATCATGCTGCCCGGCTTCATGGGTAGACCAATGAAAGTTCCGATCCCCAGCACCTGGAAGCTGGTGGACGGCACCTGGTATTGGTATGTGGACCCGGAGTCCTTGCGCATGACCCCCTTCGGCAAGATGACTCCCAGTACTGCCCGTGGACCTGCATCCCCAACCATTCCCGAGATTCCCACCACCGTCCCCGACTTCATTTACAAGCAAGTGAAGGCGGATAAGGCGTCGGTCACCTTGAAGGCCGGCGAATCCGAACAGGTGACCATTACCAACAGCGCTCCGGGAGCCATGAACATCTCCCTGACGGGTTCAGTCCCCGGCGTGGAGGTGAAGCTCGACCGCACGGTCCTGAAAACGGGGGAAAAAGCCGTGCTGACGGTCCGGGCCGGCGGTGACGCCAAGCCCGGCGTCCTCAGCATTCAGGTCGAGCAGACCAACCAGGTCATCCCCATTCAAGTCGCCATCAAGTAGAAAAAGGGGTCAGACGCATTTTTGAACCCCGCAAAATGCGTCTGACCCCTTTTTCTACTTCGCCGCCGCATCGCCCAGGAATGCCGGGTTGGTGAATTCCACCTTCGCATCTCTGTTGGTCTGTTCCAGCCACTGGGCATAGTGCTGCTGTTTCAGTTGCGTGAAGACCTCGTCGCGAACCTGCGAGAGGGGGCGGTAGCGCACCTCCTCGGCGCGGAGAAGGTAAAACCCGTTGGGTTGCCGCACGGGCTCGGTCACTTCGCCCTGCTTCAGGGAAAACACCGCCGCGCGGATCGCATCGGGGATGTTGTCGTTCCGGCGCAGCGTGGCGAAATCGCCGTCTTTGGCCTTCGAGGTCTCATCGTCCGAGTTCTCTTTCACCAGCTTCACGAAATCCGCGCCGCCGCGAATGTCGGCGAGCAGCCTGGTGGCGTTGGCCTTGGCCTCGTCCTCGGTGGTCGCTTTCCCGCCTTTGCCGAACGATACGTAGAGGGCCTTGACCCGGACCTCCTTGAAGCGCTCCTTTTCGGTGTCGTAGAACTTGACGATTTCCGCCGGTTCCACGGTTATCGAATTCAGGGCCTCGGCCAGCTTGGCCTGGCTCAGGACCATCAGGCGGGAATACTCCAGTTGCTCCCTGGCGGGGGTTTCCTGGTCCAGCTTCTGCTTTTCCGCCATTTGGGAGAGCTTCCGCATGAACGCCCACTGTTGCAGAAAGGTCTTGAGATCGCGCAACGCCATCGGCTGGTTGTCCGGCGGCAGTATGGCGAAGATCTTCTTGAAGTCCGCCATGGTGAGCTTCACGCCATCGTCGAACACGGCGATGGTGGTCTGGTCCGGGATGTCGGGCATCCGGGGAGCCGGGGTGCCCCCTGGGCCGGGCGCTGGTGCGGTCTGCGCCCACAGAGCGCTGATGCAGGCAAAAAGGAACACACTTAGAAATTTCATGGCAAGATTCGGCGTTTCCCTCAGTTTATCACGTGACGGTCAGCGGCTCTGGCGCAGTTGGCTCGAGTCCGAGCGCGCGTCGCCGCGCTTGATCTGCACTCGCCGCCGTCCCTTCTCCAGGTTGGCCGCCGCCTTTTCCTTGGCCGCATCGCTGATCTGGATGTGATTGTTCACCGCCACCGCGCCGCCGGTCTTCGCCAGGCGCGTGGCCACGCCTTTGTGCTGCATCACATCCGTGCGGCCTTCGATGGTGGCGACGCCGCCCTGCACATGCACCTGGAACTTGTCCGCGTCGATCTTCGAGCGGGCGAACTTGGCGCGAATCGCCGCCTCCAGCCGGGCATCGGACATGGCGGGCTTGGCCGGCTGCTGGGTTGCGGGTTTCGGCGCGGGCTCCCGCTGGTGCGGAGGCGCTGGACGCGTCTGGCCGGAGCAAAGGGTTCGGGGCGCCCACTGGGCCAAGCCCGCTGAAATCAGCACAACCGCCGCAACTACTCGTGCGCTTCCCATAAAGAATACGGTTCGCCCGCGCCCCCGATGTTCTCAAGATTCTGTGCTAAAGTTAGGGTTTCTCAAGGCTTGTCTGCTTCGATGCCCGAACAGATCCTGCTGCAAGGCAAAATCCTGGGTACGGAAGAGTTTCTTTTGGCCCCTCCCGCCGAAGGACGCTCCGCGCGTTGGGTGCCCTCTGGGCACGGCGAGGATCTTCTCGCCGGGCGGTCGCAGTGGATTACCTTGCTCTGCGAAGTGCTGCCACGGGCGCTGCTGGCGGAACTGGGGCTGGCGCGTATCCTGCTTGGTTCCAGCGGCGGCGGCCAGTTCCTGTTGGTGCTGCCCGGCGAAGCCCGCGAAGCCGCGGAAGACTTTCTTCGGGCGGCGTCGCGCCAGATTTCCGAGCTCAGTTCCGGCATCGTGGAGCTCATCTGGGGCGTCACCGACAACCTGGGCGATTGGGCGGTGATCCGCAAGCGCCTGAACGACGA
>PLMF01000081.1 GCA_003142355.1 Bryobacterales bacterium | reverse complement strand
CTCTAATAATAGTGTCAGAATAGACCAAAGTCAAGCGATATTTGAGATTTGCAAAAATGATGCGCACCGGCGCGTTCCGGGGAAAACCCTGTGGATCAGAGACTTCAGGCTCGTGCGGCTCCCCGGCTTACGGAATCACTGCTCCACTTCGTCCATCAATCGCAGCGTGTTTTCGCCGTAGATCTTGCGGATTTCGGCGGCGGTGTACCCCTCTTCCAGCAGCGCGCGCGTCAGGTTGGGCCATTTATCGACGCCGTCGAGGCCCACGGGAGCGCAGGAAATGCCGTCGAAATCGCTGCCCAGGCCCGTCGCGCCGACGCCGCCAATGGCGACCACGTGGTTGATGTGGCTGACCACGTCGGCCAGGGTGGCGCGCGGTTTGGTTGCCGTCAGGAAGTCGCACGAGAAGTTGATCTGGACCACGCCGCCTTTCTTGGCGAGCGCCGCGATCATTTCGTCGGTCAGGTTGCGCGGCGCGGGCGAAATGGCGCGGCAGGAAGAATGCGACGCGAAAATGGGCGCTTTGCTGGTCTCGAGCGCGTCCCAGAAGGTCTTGTCGGAAACGTGCGAGATGTCCACCATCATGCCCAGCCGGTTCATTTCGGCAATCACTTCCTTGCCGAACGGCGAAAGCCCGTGGTTGGGCTGGTTGGGATCGCCCGAAGAGTCCGCCCAGTGGTTGCTGTTGGCGTGGGTGAGGGTCATGTACCGGACCCCCTCGTCGTAGTAGCGCCGCAGCAGGCGCAGGCTGTCTTCGATGGCGTGGCCACCCTCGATGCCCAGCAACGCGGCGATCTTATGCTGCTTGTGCGCGCGGCGGATGCCGGCGGCGGTGGTGGCGAACAGGAAATCGTTGGGATATTTCTCGATGATGTCGTGCCGCACCGTGTCGATCATCTGCAAGGTGCGGTTGGCGGCGTGGTTCCCCTCCACGTATTTGGGGGCCACGTAGACCGCGAAAAACTGCGCGCCCATGCCGCCTTTTTTCATACGCGGCAGATCGGTCATGTGATCGGTGTTCGGCTGGCCGAGGTCGAGCCCGGCCACGGTGGCGCTGGGAACGTCGTTATGGGTATCGATCAGGATGGCGGACCTGTGGACGCGCAGGACTTCGGCGTCGCCGACGGTCCGCTTCTGGCGGCCCGGCGCCTGGGCGAGCAGAGTAGCCGCGGCCAGCGCGGCGGCGAGAGCGACTCGAACGGTATGCTTCATCATTGTCAATTCCTTCGCAGAAACAGCAAAAATCGCGCAATGCTCATTTTACGCCGCGTCCGGCCCCGCTTGAGATGCATCTCTTAATTAGGGCATGCGCGATTACATCGAACTGACCAAGCCGCGAATCACCTGGCTCATCCTCATGAGCACTGGCATCGGCTATTTCTTCGGACTGCCCGGCGCGGCCAACGGGTGGGCGTTTCTTTGGAGCATCCCTCTGCTCTCGCTGCTCCATACCATCGTGGGGACGGGCTTGCTCGCCTCCGGCACGGCGGCCCTCAATCAGTGGTACGAGCGCGTGGCAGATTGTAAGATGCGGCGCACGGCGAACCGGCCCCTGCCCTCCGGAAGGCTGCTGGCGCGGCGCGCCCTGGCTTTCGGAGTGGCGCTCTCGGTGGCCGGGTTCCTGGAATTATGGCTGGGCGTGAACCTGCTGTCGGCGTCGATCGGCGCATTCACCCTTGTCAGCTATCTCTTCGTCTACACGCCCTTGAAACAGCGTACCTGGTGGTCCACCACCATTGGCGCCATCCCTGGGGCCATGCCCCCCGTGATCGGCTATGCCGCCGCGGCCGGAACCCTCACGCTCCAATCTTTGGTGCTGTTCGCAATCCTCTTTCTGTGGCAGTTCCCGCACTTCTATTCCATCGCCTGGATGTACAAGGAAGACTACGCGCGTGCCGGCATCCACATGTTGCCGGTGGTGGAGCCGGACTGCCGCTCCACGGCCCGGCAAATCCTGCTCTACGGGATGGTTCTCATCCCCGTGAGCCTGCTTCCGGGCATACTGGGCATGTCGGGGCGCATCTATGTCGTAGGTGCGCTGTTGCTGGGCTTGTGCTACCTGTATTCGGGCGTGCGGGTCACGCTGGAACGCACTCTCAGCCGTGCGCGCGGTGTTCTGCTGACCTCCGTGCTTTACCTTCCGCTCATTTACGGGCTTATGCTCTTAGATAGGCCCGGTCTGTGATCCAAGTTCAGAATCTGACCCATCGCTACGGCGGCCGCACGGCGCTTTCGAACGTCAGTTTCGAAGTGCGCAAGGGCGAAATCTTTGGCTTGCTGGGGCCGAATGGCGGCGGCAAATCCACACTCTTCCGCATCCTTTCGACCATGATGGTCCCCGCCGCGGGCCGCGCCCTCATTGCCGGGCACGACGTGGTTCGCGACCCCGCCGCGGTGCGTCGCCAGGTGGGCGTGGTGTTCCAGACGCAGAGCCTCGATAAGGCGCTGACCGTGGAAGAGAACCTGCGCGCCCAGGGCCATCTGCACGGTCTGCGCGGCGTGCTGCTCGGCGATCGCATGGAGCGCGCCATGGAACGTCTCGGCCTGGCGGACCGCCGCCGCGACTTGGTCGAGACGCTTTCCGGCGGTCTCCGCCGCCGCGTGGAAATCGCCAAGGCTCTGTTGCATGAGCCGCAGGTGCTGCTGATGGACGAGGCTTCCACCGGCCTCGACCCCGCCGCGCGCCGCGACCTTTCCCGCCACATCGAGAGCCTGCGCTCGGGCGATGGCGTCACCATTTTGCTGACCACCCACATTCTCGAGGAAGCCGGCCGCTGCGACCGGCTGGTCCTGTTGCACCAGGGAAATATGGTTGCCGAAGGAACTCCCGCCGAGCTGCGGGCGCGCATCGGCGGCGATGTCGTGGTACTCCGGACCGCCGATACCGCGCTGCTGGCCGCCAATATCGAGCAGCGGTTCGGCGTGCGCCCCGTCGTCAGGGATGGCGAGGTGCGCGTCGAGATCGCCAACGGCCACCGCTTCATCGCCGA
>PLMF01000298.1 GCA_003142355.1 Bryobacterales bacterium | reverse complement strand
CATATTCTCGCAAGCGCCGAGGTGATCCTCAAGAAGGCCGACTCCAAGCGCAACCGCTACACAGTGGACGTCCTGGCCGACGACAAGCTCGTTGAGAAGCGCGACAAGAGCGTCAACGAGCCGGTGCAATTTTACACCGCGCGGGCTCATCAGCCGTACGAGTTGGTGGTCAACGAAGTGAAGAAGGACAAAGTGACCGGCTACCTGGCAACACCGAAAGTCACGGTTTTGCGCAAAACCAGCAGTCTCCAGTAACAGGTTTGGAGGAGATTTGAGGGGATGGTGGAGCGGGACCCCCGCTCCACCGAAATCGGCGAGCCAGGGGCGGCCGCTTTCAAGACAGTGCCATGCCCCCGGGCGAGGTGGCTTCGACAGAAACCACCTCGCCTGTCATTTTAGGGCCTGTCATCTCAAACCTCCGCAGCCTGCGACGATTTCGTGGGGCGGGCCCCCAGGCCCGCGGTCGACCCCCTGGTCGACCTGCTCGAACACAGGAAGAGCCGGACCAAGGGGTCCGGCGCGGACGTGGGCGTCCGCCCCACGCGGCTGGGAAACCTGACAGTCCGTTACTGCAAGTCCTTCAGCAGGTCCTGGCCGAGCACGTCGGCCCTGCGCACCAGTTCGAACGCCGTAGCCAGGTTTCTCCCCTTCGATTCTTCCGCCTGCTGGATGAATGTCTTGATCCGTTCCACGGTTTCCCTCTGCGTTGGACTGAGCGATTTGCCCGACGCTTGCTGCAGTGCCGACCGGGCACGCGCGAGACTCTGTGCGTACTCGGCTTCGTACTGGCGGCGCTCGGCGTTCGAAAGAATCTCGCCCAGTTGCGGCGGCGGCGCTGCCTGTACTGGCGGCTGCTCCGCCGGCTGAGGGGGCTGCGATGGGGTGGCCGGAGTCTTCTTCTTTTTCGCCGCGGGCCGCGAGGGTGGTGTCTTTTGGGGCGCAGGCAGGGTGATCTGCGCAGGCTCTTGGATTTCAGGCGGCGGGGGCATCGGCAGCGGCTTCTGCTCCGGCGGCTTCTGCTCCGGCGGCAGCACCGGCGGAGCCTGCTTTTGCTGCGGAGCGGGAGGCGGCGGGATGGCTGTGGCCTTCTTCCCGAACCAGCATCCGCTCAACCCCAGGCTCAGGCCAATGGTTAGCAGAACGGTGGCGAGTCTCATGCGGTCCTGTCCATTCCGGTCAGAGGCAGGGTGATACGAAACGTGGTGCCACGCCCGGCCTCGCTTTCTATCTCGATTGTCCCTCCGTGGAGTTGCACCGCGCGGAACGTCATGGCTAGTCCGATTCCGCTGCCATGAGGCTTGGTGGTGTAGTAAAGCTGGAAGATCTTCTCGCGGCTCTCCGGCGGGATACCGGGACCGGTATCCGTGATGGCGAGGGTGCAGGTTTCCGGACTCGGGGCGATCTCGAAAGTGAGGCTCCCGCCGCCGGACATGGCCTCAATGGCGTTCACTGCAACATTCATCACAGCCTGGCGCAACAGGCCCGAGTCTCCATTCACCACCACGGCGGTGGATGGGCGGGCGTAGCGCATGCGGATGCCGCCGCGCTCCGCCTCCGGTTCGAGCAGGTGCACGATTTCCGCCACCACCTCGGCCAGGTCGACGTCCTCGAGCGCCATTTCCACCGGGCGGTTGAAGTCGAGGAAGGTGCGAACCACACGATCCAGGCGGGTGACCTCTTCCGACAAAATGGCGATCTCGGATTCGGTTCCCGACTCCCCCCCGGCCACCTGGGAGCGCAGCATCTCGAGGCGCAAGGCGATGGAGTTGAGCGGATTCTTGATTTCATGCGCCACGCGCCCGGTCAGGCTGTTGATAGCGGTGAGGCGGCGGGCCAGCGCGATCTGACCCTCGATATGGCGGCGCGTCCCGGCGTCGAGTTTCTCCAGCGCGCCTTCCAGGTTGGTGCGCAACTGGCTGGCGTCTTCGCGGGCGTCGCGGAAACGCTCGCCCAACAGGCTCAGCTTGGATTCGATGGCGGCCAATTCCCTGTCCTCACGGGGTTCCGGAGATGGCTTCGGCATTTTGCCGCTGACGATGCCGTCGATCAAGTGGCTGATGCGGGCCAGCGGCCGCAGAGCCAGGCTGGCGGACCAGTAGGCCAGAAAGAACGCCAGCGCCAGCGCCGCTCCCGACGCGATGCCGACATTGCGCAGCTCCGGCAGGGTGGCGGCGCGCAGCAGCACCGGCGAGACCAGAATCTGGATGGTGAACACCGGCGTCTTCTGGCCCGCGACGCCCAACGGCACACGAGTCTCGTAATCTTCGTGTGAAGAGAGGATGGCCGTGATGCGGCCCACCGGGCCCGCCTCCCGCAGCCGGCGCAGATCCTGTTTGGCGATCATGGCCGTGCCGCGCCGCACGGGGCTGGAAGAAGCCAGGATCATGCCGTCCTCACCGGCGACGTCGATCTCCACGATGGATCGCGATTGCGCCATCGTCTGTTCCAGCAGGGCGCTCAGATCGGCGTCCTTGGCGACGATGCGCGACCAGAGGCGCTTGGTGTCGTCCAGCATACCGGGCGCCCCCGGCGACTCCGCGGCGCGCGCTTCGATGCGCCGAAGCATGAACGCTTGCACTTGCCGCCCGGCGATTTCGGAGCGCTCCAGCGCGACATCCAGCCACGTCGCCACCAGGCTGTTGACGTTGAGCGCCACCAGAGTCAGCACGACCACCGCTACCATCGATAAAGTCAGCGATAGCAGCCGTGCCCGCAGTGTCATTCGCTTGCGCCGTATTCCTTCAGCTTATTGAACAGAGTCTTGGTGCTGATGCCCAGAATCTCCGCGGTGCGCGTGCGGTTGTTGTTGGTGTGGCGCAACGTGAGCTCGATGAGGGCGCGCTCCGCCTCGTCCACGGTCATGCCCGGCTCGAGCACAACCGGCGTCTCGGGGGTGCCGAGCGGCGTGTCCGGACGTCCGGCGAAACCGCGCGGCAGGTGGGTGGGCGTCACCGATCCGCTGCCCGCCAGAATCACCGCGCGCTCNNCGCACGTTGCCGGGCCAATCGTAGCCGTCGAAAACCGCCAGCACCTCGGGCGAAACTTCGGTGACGCGGCAATCGTGTTTGCGGTTGAGACCCGACAGCAGCTCGCGCACCAGCAGCGGGATATCCGCCTTCCTATCCCGCAGCGGCGGCAGGTGAACTTCGAAGACGTTGAGGCGGAAGAAAAGGTCTTCGCGAAACGTGCCTTTGGCGATGACGTCGGGCAGGTTCTTGTTGGTGGAGGCCAGGATCCGGACATCCAGCTCGATCTCGTGCGCCGACCCCAGGCGGCGCACCCGGCGATCCTCCAGGATGCGCAGCACCTTGGCCTGCGTGTTCAGCGGCATGTCGCCGATTTCGTCCAGCAAAAGCGTGCCGCCGCGGGCCAGTTCGAAGCATCCGGCGCGCCGCTCCATCGCTCCCGTGAAGGCGCCCTTTTCGTGGCCAAAGAGTTCGCTCTCGATGAGCGACTCCGGCATGGCGGCGCAATTGACGGCGAAGAATGGACCGGAACGGCGGGGGCTGATCTGGTGAATGGCGCGCGCCACGATCTCCTTGCCGGTGCCGCTTTCGCCGGTGATCAGGATGGTGGCCTTGGTGGGCGCCGCCTGCTGCAGCATGGCGAAGATTTCCTGCATGGAGGCCGATTCGCCGATCAGGTCGCCCAGAACCCCGCGCGAAGCCAGTTCGCGTTCCAGACGCCCGGCGTGGGTGGCCAACTGCCGGCGGTCGAGCGCCCGCTCCACGATCATCTTCAGCGCCTGCGGCTGCAGCGGCTTTTCGATGAACCAGAACGCTCCCAACTCGTGGACCGTCTCGAGCGCCGTCTCCAGGTTGCCGAACGCCGTGAGGACGATGGCCGGAGGCGGCGAGGGCAGCTTCTGTAGTTCCTCGAGCAGTCCCTTACCGTCGAGGTTGGGCATGTTGAGGTCGGTGATGACGACGTCGGCCTCGAAGTCCTTGAGCTTGACCAGCGCTTCGGCGCCGTCGCAGGCGGTTTCCACCTGGTACCCCCAGCGCGTCACTACGCTGCCAAGGGCGGAGCGCTGGTTGACCTCGTCATCGACTACCAGGATTCTGGCCGAGTGGTTCTGCATCTCGAGGCGTGTCTGCTCTTCCGAGTTTTCCTCTCCAGAATACACCGGCCAAAGGCCGCTCTGCCCGGTAAAGAGGTTTGTGATTGACCGCTCTCGATGAAAGGCCCTATTTTTTGGCGGCCGCACTGTGGCGCGCCGGCGCGGGATTGAGCGCGTCCCAGGCCGGGTCGCCGGCCGCCGTGTAGTCCGGCGGCAGCGTGGTCCACTCGGGCCGCGAAATGCCGTTCAGATCGTAGACCACCTTGCCATTGCGAACGGTCAGCTCGCAGATCAATTTGCGAGAGCCGTCCAGCCGCGCTCCGTACATATCGGTGAATCCGAAGTGGCCCGTCTCCAGGCGCAGCACCGCGACATCGGCGGGAGATCCCACCGAGAGATTGCCGAGCTCTTCATGATGGATCTCCTTGGCCGGGTTCCAGGTGGAGCGCAGAATCACGTCATCCAGCGAGAGGCCCAGCGCCAGGAACTTGCTCATCAGGTTCAGCATGTCTTTCATGCCGGCGTTCATGCTGTCGATGTGGAGATCGGTGGAAATGGAATCAGGCAGGAAACCCTGGCGGATGGCGGGAACGGCGACGCGCCAGGCGAAGCTGCCGCCGCCGTGGCCCACGTCGAAGATCACGCCGCGCTCGCGGCCCGCGATCATGGCCGGATTCACGCGCCCGTCCGCGCCCAATTCGTCGCGCACGCCGGAATAGCAGTGCGTGTAGATGTCGCCGGGCCGCAGCTTCTGGGTCCAGAGGACGCTCGAGGGCCGTTCTGGACGCTTATCGCCGAAATCCACCATCACGGGGATATTGGCCTTGGTCCCCGCTTCCACCGCGCGCTCCACGGCCGCCCATCCCGGTCCGGCGTAGTGCGCGAGCTTGATGCCCACGATCAGGCCCTTGTGCTTGAGCGCCATGTCCGCGGCGGGCGCGGCCTGCATATCGGTACAATCGTTCTCGAACTTCGGGCCACGCATGCCGTGGCCTACGATGTTGAGAAATGCCAAGACGCGCGTCTTCGAGCGGTCGATGATCCTCTGTTTGAAGTCCTCGAAATTCCTCCAGCCGGAGCAGCCCGCGTCGGCCACCGTCGTTACACCCACGCGAAACGTGAATCCGTCCGGATACACACTGTTGTCGCCCGCATAGGAATCGCGCTCGCCCGTCCCGGCATACGCGTGGACGTGCATATCCACCAGCCCGGGCGTCACGTAGAGACCGGCGGCGTTGACGGTCTTGATCGCGTCTTCGGAATCGAGATGCGGCGCGACGGCCGCAATCTTGCCGTCCCGAATGGCGACGTCCCGAATCGCGCTGATCCCGTTCTTGGGGTCGATTACATGGCCCCCCTGGAGCAGCAGGTCGTGACGGGCCTGCGCATACACTTGGCTGGACAGCCACAAGAGAATCGAGAGGAATGCCGGAACGTGCCTGTATCTCATATCAATTCACAGCGCAAGCTCGACCGCCGCGTAGCGTAATCGAGCAGTTCTTCGTGCGGGCTGCCGCCAACACTGCTCACTCATCCTCACCGAAAGCGTGCTCCGGATCAGAAGGAGTATTTCAGTCCCAACTGGACCTGGCGCATGCTGGTGGACGTGCCCGAAACCACTCCGAAACCCTGATGGGCAGCCGTGCTTGCCATTCCGGTTTGCGCCGCCCCGGCCAGTATGTTCAGATTCGGCATCGCCCAGTTCGGGTGGTTGAGAACGTTAAAAGCCTCGAACCGGAACTGGAGCACGTGGCCCTCCTTATACGGCATGCGGAATTGCTTGTGTACTTCGGCGTCGAATGCGACAATCCCCGGACCGACGATGGCATTGCGCCCCGCATTGCCAAACTGCCCCGGAGGAGCTTCCACAAATGCGTCCAGGTTCCAGTACCGCGAGGGGGTGTGGTTGTCGAGATAGGGGCTCACGCCCGTCGCGTTGGGACGGTCGTAGCCGCCCTCGGCCGTGCTGGCGTTATCCACGCCGCCGATCGTGAGATATCCGGGCATGCCGCTCTGCAGCGTCACGACGCCGCCCACGTGCCAGCCGCCCACGATCGCGTCCGCCACCGGGTTGGATATCTTGAGCGGCTTGTCCTTCCCCACCGGCAAGTCGTAAAGCACCGAAGTCACCACCCGGTGATGCGTGTCGAACGCGGAACGGCCGCGTTCGCAGGACACGCAATAGCTGTTCTGTGGGTAGACGGAGTCGTAGCCCTGGTTCCGGATTCCGCTCGTCGTGTCGAGGGCCTTCGACCAGGTGTAGGACCCGATCAGGCTGAGGCCCTGGCTGAATCGCCGGGTCACCTTGAGGCTCAACGCGTTGTAATTGCCGGTGGCGCCGTCCGACACCAGCCCGATATTGCTGAAACTGGGGTATGGCATTCGCGAGGTGGCGCTGCCAACCGTGCCGGGAATGGCCTGGTTGACGTCCAGGTAGCCCTGCAAGTGCCGGCTCAAGCCGCCCAGGTATCCAACTTCAAGCGCCCAGTCGCGGGTCAACTGCCGCTGGACGTTGAGAAGGTACTGCATGACAGAGGTGGTGTGGTGATCCGTCGACAAGGCAAAGACGAAAGGAGACGGCACGTTGGCGGTCGCACCGCTCGAGCCCGGCGCGGCATTGCTATAGAAGAGATTGGGCGTGGTAGTGTCCGATGTGAACGTAACGCGGCCGCCGATGTTCCGGGCCAGGTCGAAATACATGTTGCTGATGTCCTGGTTATAGAAGACGCCGAAGCCGGTGCGGACCACCGTCTTGGCGTTGGGCGAGTAAGCGATTCCAAAACGGGGAGCAAAATCCCGGTACGACGTGTTCGCCAACTGGTTGGGCAACTGGCCGTTGCTGCATTGCACGCCGACCCCGACGAACCTGATTGCCAGCGCTGGAGGGCCGGCATACGGATCGGTGCAGGTGCCTTGGCGGAGCATGTACGGGTTCTGGGACGCCGGGACATTCGAGACGGCATAAATGCGCGGTATGGCCACCGTGAACTCGTTGTTGAGGGTGTCGGTCCACGGCGGCGTCAACTCCCAGCGCAGACCAAGGCTCAGCGTCAGTTTCGGCGTTATCTTCCAGGTGTCGTCTATGAAAGCCGCTTCCGCGTTCCGCTGGAAGTTGGCGCTGGCCAAAGCCACGGCCACCGCCGACTGGTACAGGTCGCCCAACATGAAATCGGCGAAGGCATCGCCTCCCGCTTTGCTCGAGCTCTGGGTGGCGTTCGGCTGGAACGTAAACTGGCCGCGGGAGAACTGGTTGCCGATCTGATTGAAGTTCTGGCGGGTGTATTCGAAGCCAAAGCGGAGGCTGTGTTTTCCGTGGATCCAGGAAACGTTATCCACGAGTTGCAGCGTGTTGTCGTTGATGTAGTAGGGACCGTCCGTGGAGTCGCCGATGCCGGTGAAGCCGTCGCCCGTGAAGACCACATTGGGGACGCCCCACGTGACCGGGTCGCCGGACTTGAGGTTCGCTATCCCTAGCCCTCCCACGGTATCGGCGTTGTAGGCCGAATACGTGCCCACGGAGTTGCTCAGCCGCGTGTAGCCGAAACGCGCTTCGTTCACGAGCGAGGGGCCGAGGGTGTAAGTGTTCGTCCCCAGGTACTGCTCGTAGTTGGTGACCAGCTTACTGCCCGTGATGCTGATGCCGGTCGACGACTGGTTCTCGTCGCCCCAGCTATACCGGCCCGTCCACTGCGATTTCGCCGACTGGACAAAATCCATGCGCAGAGTGAACCCATCCCTGTTGTTGGGAGAAGAGTTCATCTGGGTATAGTTACTCGAAAAGCCCGCCAGGTTGGAAGGGACGTAGTAATTCAGGAACTTCTTCGAGATGGGGTCGATCCGGTTCGAGGGAATCGTGTTGTTCGGGAACGGTGTCCTGGTGGCGCCGTTCGCGCCCGTGCTCGGATCGTAGATCGTCGTGCGCCAGGCGCTGAAGTCGCCGCCGAACATGGCGGCGGTCGGAACGGAAAATGTGCCCTGGGAATTCTGACGCTGGGCTTTCCATTCGTCGTTCGCCATGAAGAACAGCCGGTTGCGCCCGTCGAGAAGCTTGGGGATTCGAACCGGCCCGTCCAGTTCGAAGCCGTAGTCGTTCCATTTAAAGGGCGAATTGGGGGCGTGGTTGGAGGTGAACGAGTAACCTACGGCATCCAACTTGTCGTTGCGGAGGAATTCGAACAGCGCGCCGTGGTAGGCGTTGCCGCCGGACTTGGTCAGCACGTTGATCTGGGTGGCCTGGTGGCCGAACTCGGCCGGATAGACTCCGGTCTGGACTTTGAACTCCTGGATGGCGTCGATGGACGGCAGCACGACGTAGGTGGCGAAGTCCGGGTCGGTGTTGGCCACGCCGTCCAAGGTGAAGTAGTCGAACATGACACGGTTGCCGCCGGCGGAAATGGACTGGGCGGCGCGGTCGCCGCCCTGCCGTGAGGATGCCTGGCCGACACCCGCGGAGAGCGTGTTCGCGTTCGACGACAGGGCGACCAGACCGAGGTAGTTACGGCCATTCAGCGGCAGTTCGACGATGCTCTTGTTTTCAACCACCGTGCCCACCGTGCTGTCTTCGGTCTGGAGCATCTCGGCAGACGCCGATACCTCGACCGACTCGCTGACCTGCCCGACCTCCAGGGTGAAATCGAGCCGGACCGTCTGCTGCACCTGTACCTGGAAGTTGTCGATTTTGCCGGTTTTGAAACCGGAGTGTTCGAATTTGATGTTGTAGAATCCGGGCGCGACGGAGGGGAACGTGTAGTCCCCGGAATCCGTCGTGGTGCTAGTGCGAACGGCGTTGGTTGCGACGTTGGTTAAGGTGATCTTAGTTGCCGGCGCGGCTGCGCCCGAGCTATCGGCTAGACGCCCCGTGATCTCGCCGTACGTCTGGGCGTATAAAGGCATCGTAGAGAGAGCCACGAGCGTGGCTAAAGGCAATAGAAGGCGTCTCATTCCTGTTTGCATCGTTTACCTCCGTAGGTTTGCCCTGCACTGCTGCCAGCGACCCGGGCGGTGGGCGGTCGATTGCTCGACCCGTTCTTGAACTTGGATCGGCGTTTTCCACGCCAGCGAGAGTCTGAATTCTAAGGTTCATCGCCGATCGGAACAAGGTCACCTACGGTACGCGACTGTCATACGTGGGAGCCTGGCGCTTCTCCTTCAACATGTTGCAGGGCTGGTAGAGTGCGTTCGGTCAGAGGTACGGTACGTGCCGCATGTGATAGAATCGACGCAGGCTTAAGGACCGTGCGAACTTCGGATACCGATGCCGGGCACGTCACTGGCGCCCTGGGCCACGACCACGCGGCCGTGCAGTCCCAGTTGGCGAAGGTCCTGGAGAGTCCTCACTTTCGGAACAGCAAGCGTAGCCAGGCCCTGCTGCGGTGCGTGGTGGAGGCGGCGCTGGGAGGGGACCAGAACTCCCTGAAGGAGAGGTGCATCGGCGCAGCGGTGTTTGGCCGCGAAACGGCGTATGACACGGCGCAGGATCCCATCGTCCGCAATGCGGCCATTGAAGTCCGCAAGCGGCTGGCGCAGTACTACCTCGAGCCGGAGCACGCATGCGAATTGCGGATCGATCTGCCGAGTGGCGCCTACACGCCCACCTTTACGGTCGAGGCAGTCGCCGCGGAACCGCGGAAACCGGGCGCGGCCGGTCGCGGCCATGCCCGGAAGTGGGCCTTCGCCGCCGCAACCCTGGCGCTGCTTGGAGTTGCAGCGGCAATTCTCTGGGGCGCACGCCGTACTCCCGGGTCCGAATTCGAGGCCTTCTGGGAACCCCTATTCCGCGAACGGCAACCGATTCAGATCTGCATCGGCCAGCCCACGCGCGTGTACCGCTTTATTGGACCGCGCAGCGAGGAGTTGAACCGCCTCTTTGCGGGTCCGGCATCGCCTGACCGCAATACCACAAATCTATCGATCGCCGCCGGCGAGATGGCATGGGTCGCGCCTGAATACCTGTTCTTGCAGGACGCTCTTTCGGGCTTCAAAGTAGCATCGTGGATTCAATCCAAGGGCCGCGCCTATCAACTGATGTCGGTGTCGCAGACGGACTACTCGCGGCTCCGGCACGCGCCCCTGGTGGCGATCGGGGCCTTCAACAACTCGTGGGCCATGCGCGTAACCGCCGAGCTGCGTTTCGTATTCGACCGTCGGACCGTCGACGGCATTACCTATCACTGCATCAACGACCGGCGCAATCCGGATGCCGCCAACTGGAGGGTGGCACAGCCGGCCGGTGGGTCCATGACCGAGGATTATGCCCTGGTCACGCGGGTGTTCGACCCGGCCACCGAAAAGACCGTGATTTCAGCGGCCGGCATCGAAACCTATGGCACACTCGCCGCGAGCGAGTTCATCATCGATCCGGAGTATCTGGGTGTGGCGCTCCGGGCGGCTCCGAGGGACTGGCGCCACAAGAACGTCCAATTCGTGTTGGGTACGAGAATCATCGACGGCACGCCCGGGCCGCCACGCGTCTTGGCCACCCATTTCTGGTGACACTCCCATCGGGGAACGGGAAGAGCGCCTTCGTTCACTGAGTTCATTTACCAACTCTTTACAAAATCTGCGACACCCAGCCGCCCCCTCTTGCGTTCTAACAAGTAGGAGGGAAAAACAAATGAAAACCAGAACGCTGGGGCGGTTTCTGATGGCGTCGGCCCTCCTGGCGGGCGCCGCGGCTGCCTCCACCAAGGGGAGCGCAATCCTGCCCCAAAGCGATTCCGACATCGTCGCAAGCGTGCGTCATGTGGTTGCCATGTACCCCTACTACAGCCTTTGGGACGACGTCAGTTTCCGCGTGGCCGGCGGCAACGTCGGCTTGATAGGGGAGGTCAACCAGCCTTTCAAGAAGCAGGATATCGAGCGCCTGGTTCAGAAAGTTCCGGGTGTGGCCAGCGTCACCAACGACATCAAGGTCCTGCCGTTGTCATCCATGGATGACCGGCTGCGGCTGCAGGTGGCCAGCGCCATCTTCCGCGATCCCAGCCTGTCGCGCTACGGCATGGGGGCGGTTCCAGCCATTCACATCATCGTGGAGAATGGGCACGTGACGCTCACGGGGATGGTGAATAGCGACATGGAGAAGCAGATCGCCGGCATGCGCGCGGCATCCGGCTTGAGTTTCGGACCCATCACCAACAACCTCGTAGTCGAACATCCAGCCAGGAAGAGCTGATCCCCAGGCGGCCCACCAACCCAGGCGGCCGGTGCCAAAGCCGGCCGCCCCTGTCTTTCGGCCCACTGCTACAATCCCTTCTTGCAGGCGCTGTCGATCCTGTTCGGTGCGTTGTTCACGGTGGCCGTAGCGACCGCTCTCGGTGCGTCTCTGCTGCGCGGCGAGTGTGAAGACCTCGCGGTGCGATTCGTCACCGGCGCGGCCGCGCTGAGCGTGGCGGTCTTCTGCCTGTGCGCCGCACGATTGGCGTACCCGCTGGCCTTCGCCCTACTGGGCGCCGCAGTCCTATTCCCCAGGCGCAAGAGCCTTGTGGCGCAGGTCCCGGACCTGCCCGGCAACCGTCTTCTCTTACTGGTATTCAGCCTGTATTTCATCCTCTACTTTTTTAACTCGATGGCGCCGGAAGCCAGCTTCGACGGCTCTCGCTACCATCTGGCCCTCGCCGGCCGCTACCTTCGCGAGCACGGCTTCCACAGGATCACCGGCAACATATACGCCAGCCTTTCCCAAGGCGTCGAAATGCTCTACCTGTGGGCCTTCGCATTCGGCCAACACTCGGCCGCGGCGATGGTGCATTTCGCATTCCTGATAGCGCTGGTCTGGCAGATGTTCAGCTACGGCCGCCGCACAGGATTGCCGCTGGCGGGCGCCTGTGGCGCATTGCTGGTATTCGCCAGTCCGGTGGTGGGTGTCGATGGCACCAGCGCGTATAACGATGTTGCCGTCGCCGCCATCGCCTTCACCCTGTTTCACCTGCTGCAAATCTGGGATGACGTGCGCGCGCCAAGGCTGCTGGTGGCCATCGGGCTGGTGGCGGGTTTCGGCTACGCGGCCAAGTACACGGCTTGTCTGGGGGTGGTCTATGCGCTGGGATTTGTCGTCTGGAAGAGCCGCTGCCGCATTCGCGAAACGGCCATCGTGGCCGTGTGCGCCGCCGTCCTCGTCGCGCCCTGGATGGTCAAAAACTGGATCTGGGTCGCCAACCCCTTCTCGCCGTTCCTGAATGGCTTCTTTCCGAACCCCTACGTGACGGTCGCGTTCGAACAGGAATACCGGCATCACATGGCCCTGTACGAACTGGGGAGCCGCTGGCAGATCCCCGTGCAGGTGACTACCTACGGCTCGCTCGCCGGCTTGCTGGGGCCGATTTTTCTGCTGTCGCCCATCGCGCTCCTGGCGCTGCGGCGGCGCGAGGGACGGCAACTGCTGCTGGCCGCGCTGGTTTTCGGCGTCACCTATTTCAGTAACATCAGCACCCGCTTCCTGATCCCGCCGCTGCCGTTCGTGGCGCTCGCCATGGCGCTGGTGTTGAGCCGCATGCCTGGTATGCTGGTGGCGGTGGCGCTGGTGCACGCTCTCATTTCCTGGCCATCGATGGTCGCCAGGTACTGCCGTTATGATGCGTGGCACCTAAGCAAAGTGCCTTGGAGGGAAGCGCTACGCATCAAGCCCGAGGACCTCTACCTGGAATCCCACCTGCCCTTGTACGGCGCGGCCCGCCTGGTGGAGCGGACGGCCGCGCCAGCGTCGGCGGTCTTCGCCCTCACGCCTATCCCCGACGCTTACACCTCGCGCCAGATCCTGGTGGCGCAGCAATCGTCTGANNGAGCCTTGCGCGTGGTCCAAACCAACAGCGGCGCCGACCTCTGGAGCATGCATGAGCTCCGCGTGTTCGACGGCGCGCGCGAGCTGCCACGCGACCCCCGTTGGCGCTTCAACGCGCAACCATATCCGTGGGGCATCGGAGATGCGTTCGACGGCAAAGTGGCGACCTTCTGGAAATGCGGCGAGACATTGCACCCGGGCCAGTTCGTCGAAGCGGATTTCGATGGGGTCGAGCAGGCCGACTCCGTCTCGATCGAAGCAGCGCCGAACCAGTGGGGCATCCGGCTCAAACTGGAAGGGCGGGACGCTAACGGCCAATGGAAGCTTCTGGCCCCTGAGCCGCGGGTAAGCGACGCACCCGCTCCGCCAGGCCTCCGTCGCGCCGCGGCGGAAGAGCTGAAGCGTCGCGGCATCGATTACCTCCTGGTCATCGACGGCGAATTCGGCGCGGACGACCTGCGGGGCAATGCCGGGCTGTGGGGCATCCGGCAGGTGGGCGAATATAAAGGAGCGAGGCTCTATCAATTGCCATGAGACTGTTTCTGGGAGTGGACGGTGGACAATCCAGCACCACGGTGCTGATCGGTGATGAGAGCGGCCGCATTTTGGGCGCCGGGGAGGCCGGTCCCTGCAACCACGCGGGCGCCGCCGAAGGCCGCGCGAGGTTCGAGCGCGCCGTCAACGAGGGCCTTAACGCCGCCTGCGCGCGGGCGGGCCTGGACGCCGCCACGGTACGTTTCGAATCCGCCTGCCTCGGCATGAGCGGCGGTCCGGACGACAAGCAGGCGATCCTGGCTGGCATGCTGCGCGCCGAACACTTGATGGTCACCACCGATGCCGTCATCGCACTCTCCGGAGCCACCGCCACGGGGCAGGGAATTGCCACTATCGCCGGCACCGGCTCGATTGCCTTCGGCCGCAACGCCGAGGGCCGGCGAGCGCGCACCGGCGGCTGGGGTTACGTCTTCGGCGACGAGGGCGCGGGATTCGACATGGCCCGCCAGGCCCTGCGCGCGGCGCTCCGCATGGAGGAAGGCTGGGGACCGCCTACCAGCTTGCTCCAGGCATTGCTGGACGCCACCGGGCGGCGGAATGCCAACCAGGTGCTGCACCTCTTCTACACTTCGGAATGGCCGCGGTCGCGGGTGGCCCTGCTGGCGCCACTGGTGGATGCGGCTGCGGCCGAGGGAGACGCCGTGGCGATGGTCATCCTGAACCGTGCCGCAGTCGAGCTCGCCCTGTTGGTGGCGGCCGTCCGTTCTCAATTGTGGAAGCCCGGCGACGCCGTAGAGGTGGCATACATCGGCGGCGTCTTCCGAAGCCGCGCCGTGCTGGAGCGCTTTCGCGTGCTGGTGGAGCTGGAGCCGGGGAACCGTTGCGGACCGCCCCGGCACGGACCGGCCGAAGGTGCGCTCCTGGAGGCCTATCGCGCGGTGGGGGTGAATCCGGAAGTGGCCTCTTGATTCTCGCGCTGGTTCTTTGCTCAACCGGCTCAAGTTCAGTTGTGTCTGAAAGATACACTATGCTTGACTCGCAGTAGGGATACACTTGTGCGAGGTAGAAGGGTGGTTGCCAAATGCATCTGGATGTTGAGAAGATATTGGCGCATTTGCGTGGGGAACTTGACCT
Source organism: Bryobacterales bacterium (assembly GCA_003142355.1). The sequence continues at coordinate 2,229 of PLMF01000298.1, read as the reverse complement.
GATTGAAAAGGTGATCGCCGAGATGGAAAATCAGGTGCGCAAAGGCAAGCGTGGCCGTGGCCACCCACTGGGTTTGGTCATGAAGAGCAATCAGAACGAGATGATGAAGGCGTTCTCCAAACCGTCAGTTCTCCTGGGCCGTTAGAAACGGTCCGCGCCCAGGTTCTGCCACCGCCGCAAGATGCGCCAGCCACAACATCAGAAGAAGGCGCATGGACTTCCGATAACGGATATTATGTAAACTCTGTGACGCGCGGCAAAAAATGGCCCGGTCCCCGCTGAATCAGGACCGGGCCTAGGGGAAGAAACTGACACTTTCCTCGAAGGAAACTCTTACCGGCGGCTGCCTCCCCTGCTGCTTCCGCCACCCGACGAGTGGCCGCCGCCACCTCCGCTCGAGGGCCGGCTGGCACCGCCACCACCGGAATAGCTGCGCGGCGCGCTCGAGCCGCCACCGCCGGAACGCTGCTGGACCACCGGAGGCGCAATCCCCAAAGACTGCGGCGCGCTCGATCGAGGCGCGTTCGAGCCGGAGTTGCCACTGTATCCCGACTGAGGCTGGGAGTATTGCTGCCGCGGAGCTCCATTGGATGAACCCGGATTGCCGAATCCCGTCCACCCGCGACTATTCTGTGGCGCCGCCTGGCTGCGCGGCGCTTGCTGGCTGCCGCCCGGTTCACCGAACCGCCGCCACCCGCCGGCCGCCCCGGCCTGGGGCTGTTGCGACCGTACTGCGTTCTGCGCAGGCGCCGCCTGGCGCGTGGCTGAAGCCGCAGCCGCCGAACGGTTAGACATGCCAGTGCCCGACATGGCACGTTGCTGCTCGGCGAACGGGACCCGCGCTGCCGGACTAGCCTGCTGATGCGTAAAGAAACGGGTGTTGCCACTCGAGCGCGGAACGTTGGTCACCGCGCGATCTGAAAACCGCAGGTTGGCGCTCGACGGCGTGATCGGCATGGCCCCGCGAACCATGCCGGCCTGGCCGATCTGGCTGCCCGAGAAATGACCTATGTTATTGAACCGTCCGGCCCGGAAATCGGCTCCGTTCACCCCGGAAACGCCATTTGCCACACGAGCATTTCTGTATACGCTTGTGAGGCTTCCATTCGTAATATTCATGCTTCGGTTGAACCCGCCATAATAGCCGCGTCCCCACCACGGATGGAACATCTCATAGGGCGCCAGAGCCACCCAACCGACGTTGCCGAATCCGAAGCCGAAGCCCATGCCGCCGCCGTACCCGAAGAAGCCCACCAGCGCCGGCGACCAGTAGTGCCGGACGCCCATCATTCCCGGATACCAGCCCCACCCGAAACCCGTGCGCCAGAACCACCGGCCGTAATGATAGGGAGCCCAACCCCAAGGGTCATAGCTAACCCAAGTCCAACCGTACCAATCCTCCCAGACCCAGCGGCCGGATTGATACGGAGCCCACCCGGGGTCCACCGTGGGCCGCCAGACATTACCATAGTCGGGGTCATTGCCCCAAGTGCCGCTCGCATCCAGATCCTCTGTGCCATATACGCCCGGTCCCACATAGCGGGGGCTGACGGAACGGGTCAGCACAACGTCGCGGCTCTCATTCCATCGGTCCCAATCGTCGGAAGCAAGGGCCGCCACAATCTGGAACTCGGGATCGGCAGTGGCGCCACGAGCCACCATGGTCTGGCCGGCGTTGACCCACTGTGAACCGTGGGGCGTGAAGACCTCGACATCTCCGGATCGCACGGTGATTTCGGTCTCGCCTGTGTCCTTGACCGTAATACGGTAACTTCCCTGCCTCGAAGGCCGTACCGAAACGCTTGGAGTATCTACTTCAACATTGGCCTCGGAAGCTCTCAGAACCCGGAAGGTTACCGTTCCGCGCGCCAACTCCATCTGGTAACGGCGGCTCTCCAATTGGGCCAGGTGGATCTCGGCGTTGCCGCCGATGCGCAGCATGTTGGCGGAGTCGAACTGCACTTCCGCACGGGAATTCGGCCCAGTAGCGATCTGATCGGCGGTCATTAACGGAGCGTTGATCACGCCTGCCACCCAATCTCCGGAATCGCCGCGACGCACCGAAACTTCGCCATTCATTAAACTGATGCGAGCCACCCCGCGCTTGAGGTCGTCCGGATCTTGCGCACGGACGGGGGTGAGAATTCCGGCCGACAACAGTGCAGCACCCGTCAAAGCTAAGAGCCGTATGCGTTTCATGGCAAAGCCTCCGCAACTACACCACCCGTG
>PLMF01000312.1 GCA_003142355.1 Bryobacterales bacterium | reverse complement strand
TATCGGCGCGGGCGCGGTGGGCGTGGAGTTCGCCTCCATCTTCAAACGCTTCGGCACGGATGTCACCGTGATCGAGATGCTCCCCCGCATCGTGCCCGTGGAGGACGAGGACATCTCCAAGGAACTCGAGCGCGTCTTCCGCAAACAGAAGATGCGCGTCGAAACCGGCGCGCGCGCCGAAAACATCCGGAAGACCGGACAGGGCGTCAGCCTTACCCTCACCACCAAGGACGGCAAGCAGGAACAGCTCGAAGCCGAGAAGCTGCTGGTGGCCGTGGGCCGCAAGCCCAACACCGGAAACATCGGGCTCGAGCATACCAAGGTGGAGCTCGATCGCGGCTTCATCAAGGTCAACCCTTACCAGCAGACCGCCGAGCCGGGCGTCTATGCCATCGGCGACGTGGTGGCGGGCACTCCTCAACTGGCGCACGTCGCCACCATGGAAGGCATGGTCGCGGTGGCGCACATGGCCGGCAAGCCCGCCATTCCCATCAACAAGAACCGCATCCCTGGCTGCACCTACACCGAGCCGGGAATCGGCAGCGTAGGGTTGACGGAGGCGCAGGCGCGCGCACAGGACTACCAGGTGAAGGTCGGCCGGTTCCCCTTCGCCGGCAACAGCCGCGCCACCATCCTGGGCCATCACGAAGGTTTCGTCAAAGTGGTTTCCGACGAGCGGTACGGCGAGATCCTCGGCGTCCATATCATCGGACCCGAGGGATTTGAGCTCGTCGCCGAGGCGGTGGCCGCCATGGAAGCGGAAGCCACCGTGGAAACCATGGTGCACACCATCCACGCCCATCCCACGCTCTACGAGGCGGTGGGCGAGGCGTTCAACGCCGTTTACGGTCTTTCCATCAATGCGTAAGTGTTGTCTGCGGGAACTCGGGCGCACGGATTACGGCCAGGCGCTGGAACTGCAACGGCAGCTCGTCGCCGAGCGCCAGCAGGGTCTCATCCCCGATCAACTCCTGTTGCTCGAACACCCCCACGTCATCACCCTGGGCCGTAACGGCCACGCCAGCAACCTGCTCGCCAGTGGCGAAGTGCTCAGCCGCGCAGGCATCGCTTTCTACCCCACCGACCGCGGCGGCGACGTCACCTACCACGGCCCCGGCCAGCTTGTCGGCTACCCGATTATCGACCTGCGCGAGTGGCAGCGCGACGTCGGCGCTTATGTCCGCGCCGTCGAGCAAGCCATCATCGACACGCTGGCCGATTACGGCATTTCCGCCGGCCGCATCCCCAAACTGACCGGCGTATGGGTGGACGATCGCAAGATCGCCGCCATCGGCGTTCACATCAGCCGCTGGGTGACTTCCCACGGCTTCGCCTTGAACGTCTCCACCGATTTGAGCTATTTCCGGTACATCGTTCCCTGCGGATTGACCAAGCCCGTCACCTCCATGGCCGCACTCGGCGTGCGCGCCGGCCTGCACGAGGTTGGGCAAACTCTGGCCGCGCATTTCGGCCGCGTCTTTGATTGCGAGATGGGAGAACCGATCCATGACTGACGTAGTGATGCCCCAGATGGGCGAAAGCATTGTAGAAGGCACTCTCACGAAGTGGCTCAAAAAGCCCGGCGAGCGCATCGAGCGNNTCCACCGACAAGGTGGACACCGAGATCCCCTCGCCCGCCGCCGGCGTGGTCTCCGAGATCCTGGTGGAAGAAGGCAAGACCGTAGGGATCAACACCGTGGTAGCCCGCATCGAAGAAAGCGGCGCAGCCGCGGTAGCGCCAGTGGTCCCCGTGGCGCCGGTGTCTTCCCCACCCCCCGCCGAGCCCTCCGGCCCGCTTTCCCCGCTAGTCCGCAAACTGGCCCGGGAGCACAACCTCGATCTCACCCAAGTGCAAGGCACTGGCGCCGGCGGCCGCATCACCAAGCAGGACGTGGAAGCCCACCTCGCGCAGCCCACCCCTCCGCCATTACCCGCCGCACCGCCCCTCCCTCCCGCCGCTGCTCCGCAGCCCCGCACCCGCCTCGAGCCTCTGAGCGCCATGCGGATCAAAATCGCCGAGCACATGGTTCTCTCCAAGCGGACCTCGGCCCATGTCACCACCATCCATCGCGTCGACATGACCAAGGTGACCCGGATGCGCGAGCGCTCGAAGGCCGACTTCCAGGCCGCCTATGGCTTCTCGCTCACCTATCTGCCGTTCCTCGTGCGCGCGGCCGCCGCTGCGCTGCGCCACTTCCCCCTGCTCAACGCCTCGCTCGACGGCAATAACATCGTCTACCACAACGACATCGACATCGGAATCGCGGTGGCGCTGGAAAATGGCCTGATCGTCCCGGTGGTCCGCGCTGCCGACGAGAAGAACGTGGCCGGCCTCCAGCGCGCCATTGTCGATCTCGCCACCCGCGCGCGCTCCCGCCAGCTCAAGCCCGATGAGGTGCAAGGCGGCACCTTCTCCATCACCAATTTCGGCAGTTACGGCAGCCTGGTGGGCACGCCCATCATCAATCAGCCGCAAGTGGCCATCATGGGCGTGGGTACGGTGGAGAAAACCCCCGTGGTGATTGACGACGCCATTGCCATCCGCTCCATCTGTCTTCTTTCGCTGAGCTTCGACCACCGCCTGATCGACGGCGCCCTGGCCGACCAGTTCATGACCAAAGTGAAGCAGGTGCTCGAAGACTGGTCCGAAGAAGTACTATAATCGCTGCCCCGCGCGGCGATCCTTTCTGCGAGGCGCCGCCCCAGGCGAAGCGGAGGTATGCTTGATGGTGCCCAGGAAAGCCAAAACGGTAATCCTGGCGAATGAACTCCGGAAGGACAAAGAGGGACAACGAGTATGCCAAGCGAACAGTTTTCGGTTGCACGCCGGGCGCGTGCGCTTCGGACCATAACAGCGCTCGCGATAATTTCGATCTCCTTTGGTCTTAGCTGGCCGCGCGCCTCCGCGGCGGCGTCGAACGGCCCCGAAACCAAGCTCATGAGCGTGCCCTTGAGTTTCGAGCCCAACCAGGGGCAGGCGGCCTCCACGGTTCAGTTTCTTTCGCGCGGTTCTGGCTACGCGCTCTTCCTCGCTCCGGGCCAGGTCGTCCTGAACCTCGAGCGGCACCAGCCGGCACCGGCCGCGGCGTCAGGGCAAACACCCGAAGCCGCGTCCGTCGACACCTTGCGCATGAGCCTTCTCGGGGCGAATGCCAGGGCCAATGCAGTAGGACTGGCCCCCCAGCCCGGCGTGGTGAACTACTTCATCGGCAACGACCCGAAGAACTGGCGCTCCGGCATCGCGACCTATGGCAAGGTCAGCTATGCCCAGATCTACCCTGGCGTGGATCTGGTCTTTTACGGGAATCAGCGCCAGTTGGAGTACGATTTCGTCGTCGCCCCCGGCGCCGACCCCAGCCGCATCGCCTGGCGCATCGACGGCGCCCGCGCCAGCGTCGACGCCGACGGCAACCTGGTGCTGAGCGCGGCCAACGGTCCAGCCAGCTTCAAGAAGCCGGTGCTGTACCAGATGGAAGGGGACAGGAAGACCAGCGTCGAAGGGTCGTTCGCCGTGGCCGGGAACCAGGTGCGCTTCCGGCTTGGCAGCTACGACCATTCCAGGGCGCTGATCATCGATCCCGTGCTAAGCTATGCCAGCTATCTTGCCGGGAGCGCCACCGATCACATAGGGTGGACGACCGGACCCGGTATCAGTACGGCCGGCACGTCGCAGGGCCTCGCGGTGGACAGCGCGGGTAGCGTGTATGTGGCGGGCGACACTTACTCGATCGACTTCCCGACGAAGAACCCTTATGAAAGCGCGCCTCCGGCAAAGCAGTTTGGCGGCAGCAACGTCCCTCCCGGGCAATGGCCTTCGGCTTTTGTCACCAAATTCAGTCCGGATGGCAGTTCGCTGGTTTATTCCACCTATTTGGGCGGCAACAACTATGACTATATCTACGCCATAGCGGTGGACTCCAGTGGCAGTGCCTACGTGACCGGTCAGACAAACTCGACCAGTTTCCCGGTAACCAATGGAGCGTACCAGACGGTCTGCGACCCGGCTCCCAACAATACGGGGCCGTCCGCCGGGGCGGCAAGCTGCAATTCCGCCAACGTTTCCGCATTTGTGACCAAGCTGAATCCCGCCGGAACCGACATTGTCTACTCCACATTTCTGGGCGGATACGCGTACGCGTACGCAACTGCCATTGCCGTGGATAGCGCCGGCCGCGCCTACATTGCCGGCAACGAGCAGGAGTATTGCTCCACGCAATATACTGCGTACCAAGGCTGCTTTCCCACCACCAGCGGAGCGGTGATCGGTGGCAATGCAACGGGCGGAGGCTCGCCCCAATACGCCTTCGTTGCGGCCTTCGACCCCACCGGCTCCAAGCTGCTCTATTCCACTATGTTCGGCGACTTGAATGGATTTAAGTGCAGCAGCGGTTGCGGCGGCACCTATGCCACCGGCATCGCCGTGGATGCCAATGGCTATTTCTACCTGGTCGGCGAAACCCAAGCCGGCAAGCTGCCCACCACCGTCGGCGTCATTCAGCCTACCGGCGGTCCTCTGGACGTCAATGGAGGCCAGCAGCAGGCTTGGCGCGGCTTCGTCGCGAAGTTCAATCCGGTCACTTCCGCCGGGGGGGTATTGCTGGCCTACGCCACCTACCTTGGCGGGCACACTTCAAACTTAGGCGACTACATCAGCGGCATCGCCATCGATAGCGCCAGCAATGCCTATGTCGTGGGTTATACCAATTCCAAGGATTTTCCGGTGACGAGCGGCGCTTATGGGTCCATCTGCGGCGTGAACGGGACCTGCGCGGCAGCCCACGTGACCAAGCTGAATCCTCTCGGCACCGCCATCCTCTGGTCCACCTATGTGGGAGGTGGCAAGTCCGACGGAAGCGACGCACTATTCTTCACGGGCCCCATCCAGTTGGATGGGAGGGGGAACGTCTATATCATGGGACAAGCCGGTCCGGGTTTCCCGTTGGTGAATCCTGTTGAGCCGGCCGTGGCCGGCGGCTCCATGGAGTTGGCCATCGCCGAACTTGACCCCGCGGGCGCTAACCTGCTGTTCTTCACGCGCATCGGATCCGGCGGGCAACAGACCTCGGGGCCGGCAGGCCTGGCAGTCGACTCCTCCGGCAATATCTACCTCGCCGGCAATACCATCGGTCCGGGCCTGATCACCTCTCCCAGCGCATTCCAGACCACCGCCAGCAGCAGCACTTGCTGCTACCACGGTTTTGTCGCCAAGATCGCATCAACTCCCCCGCAAATCTCGGCGGTTGTCGACGCCGCGGGCTCCCAATCGGGCATTTCCCCCGGTGCCTGGATTTCCATCTACGGCACCAACCTGGCATATACCACGCGCCTGTGGCGGGACAGCGAAATTCTCGGCGGCAAGCTGCCCACGCTGTTGGATGGAGTCACTGTGAGCATCGACGGCAGACTGGCGGCGGTGAACTACATCAGCCCAGTCCAACTCAACGTGCAAGTGCCGGATGACACCGCCACCGGACCTGTCCCGGTGACCGTGACCACTCCACAAGGAACGGCCACGGCCACCGTCACGATGCAGGCTGCCTCCCCCGGCCTGTTCATGTACCCCGCCGCGAACCGGAGATACGTGGCCGCGCAGCACGCGGACTATTCCATCCTGGGGCCAGCCGGCTTGTATCCGGGAGCATCCAGCCCGGCGAAACCCGGTGAAGTGATCGTCCTGTACGCCACCGGGTTCGGGCCAACGTCGCCGCAGATTCCCTCCGGGCAGGTTGTCACCAGTGCGGCGCCGGTCGTGAACCTCTCCGCCATCAGTGCGACGATTGGGGGCCAGCCGGCACAGGTTCAGTGGGCCGGAATCACCATGGCCGGCGTGTGGCAACTGAATGTCCAGGTCCCGGCCAGTGCCGCCTCTGGCGACGCGGCGATTGTGGCGCAGATCGGCGGCAAGAGTACCCAGGGCGGCGCGTTTATAGCGATTCAGGGACTATAACGCCAACCAGGGCGGAACCCCCACCAACGGAATCTCGCACAGCCGGGACACCTTCCCCAGCCGTCCCGCCACGTGTCCCACGCCCAGTGCGCAATGGTGCGTGGGCCCTTCCGCGCACCAGGCGTTCACGAATTCATCGGGCGCCAGCGAAAACCGTAACCGCGAATTCGTGTTCCCCACGCGCAGAATCGGCCCCGGCAGCGACTCCCCTTCCGCCGCCAGCAGTTTGAGCCGGCCCTCGGCCGTTTGCGTCACCCCCAGAATCGTCACCGGCCCCACCTTCACTTTAAATTCCACCGACACGCCAAAGCCGCGCTTGCCGTGATAGAGGCCCAATCCTCTCAGCACCGGCCTCTCGTCGCTGATGGCAATGTGGCCCGGCCCGTCGTGGCCCATCAGCAGGAACCCCTCGTCGAAATCCATGGCGCAGAATTCCGTGAACGATCCCCCCGCATCCAGCCGGTCGAGCAGAAACATCGCCAGGCAGGTCTTCAGATCGCCCTCGCCGCTCGCCGGAACGCCGCGCGCCGTCAGCAGCGAGTTGCCCAGGATGAGGCCGGCGCCGAGCCGCTCGTATGCGTTCCCGTCGAGCCCGCGGTAGTAATAGGAGAGCCCCTGCAAGTCGAAATCCGCCACCAACCGGTCCAGCGCCACCGAGACCTGCGCGGCCCACGCCAGGTCGTCGCCCGCCACCGAATCGAGCACTTCGAAAACGGCGCGGGCTTCTCCCAGCCGCGCCATCACCGGCGCCTCGCCCGGCTCCGGCAATCGCTTCTCCAGGTCGCACATCTCCAGCACTTCGACATGCGCGCCGGTCTGGGCCTGCACCATGGTGAAGTCCGAATACATGTCCAGCATGCCGGGGTAGGTATGGCCGAGGAACCCAATGCGCGCCTGGCGCAGCGCGGCAACGGCCCGCGCGGCGTCCAGCCACTCCGCGATCTCGCGCCACGGCTTATCTCCCGCCAGCGTCCCCGAGACCACCTGGAAGGGAATGCGCGCCCGCGCAAACGCGTTGGAAATCTCGGGCACCGAGCAGACCGAACAGTTCGCCAGCCACTCGCCGGTGTCGGTGTTGGCGTAATCCAGGGCGCTCGACGGTTGCAGGTTGAGCACCAGCACGCGCTTGCCGCAGTGCTGCACGACTGGCAACACCTGGCTCGAAGTCGCGTACGTGCCCACGTAGCAGACGATCAGGTCCGCCCCGCTCTTGGCGAGCAGTTCCCCCGCCGCATGGGCCGCCGGCGCCGTGTCCACCAGCCCCGCCGAAACCACCTCCGCTCCCAGCGCCTCCAGCCGCCGCTCCACGCCTTCCTGGTAAGCCGCCAGACGCTCTCTCAATCCGGAAAACTGCGGCCAATAGGCCGCCAGGCCGATGCCGAACACTCCCACTCGCGGGCGACGGTCCAGACGCAACGAAGATAACGGAAACATAAGTTTTGCTCTGATCATAATGCCCCGACCCGATTTCGGCCGCGCGCAGCGGGCCGCGAAACGTCTCCTGCGACGCCTTCACCCACTTTACATCCCCCACCGGCTCCGGGCGTATGCGTATGCGGCTCAACCCCGGCGCCTCCGCATCGGGACGGATGCCCGCCAGCCCCGCCCCGAAAGCGGCTCCCACGGAGAGCCACGCAACCGCCTGCGCCTGCCGCATGTTGTGTATCATAAACTTCATGCGCTTCTTAATCACGTTGCTGCTCCTTGTCCCTCTCTGCGCTCAAGAGGCCGCCCCTAAGCAAGCCAGGCCGGCGCCCAAGAATTTGAAACTGTTGAAGGTCCCGCCTGCGGACATCCGGGCCACCATGCAGTCCTACCGGCTCGCGCTCGGCGTGCAGTGCGAGTTCTGTCACGTCAAGGGCGATTTTGCCAGTGACGAGAACCCGAAAAAGGACATCGCGCGTAGAATGATCGTCCTGGCGCAGGACGTCAACGCGAAGTTTTCCGACGGCAAGGAGCACGTCACCTGCTACACCTGCCATCGCGGAGACCAAGAACCGAAGATGGGCCCGCCGCCAGCCCCGTAACGCCGGCAGTCTCGCCGCCGGTGCTTGTCGCCACAGGCCACCTGTGCCGGATTCACCAGCAACAGGCCCCGGGCGTCTCCTGCCGAACCCGTTTTCATCCCCCTCTGTGGCCGAGCGTAGTGACCGCCATTTTTCGTTCACAAATAACTGTTGATTTAAATTTCTTTGAATTCAACGACTTGGCGCGACGATTTCATATTAGGACAAGTCCGTAGTGTAATCTGAAGTTGAAAAGGACCGCTGCTTTTCGGGCGGTCGCTTACAGCGAAAATGCCAACCGAGCCGATTATTATCGTCGTTTCCTCGTTGTGGTAATAAGCTGTTTTTGAAGTAACCAAATCGCGCTACCCACAGGCGCGTCACCTGAATAGCCCCAATTTGGGGTAACCTATTCTTAGGTAAAAGCTGGTATCATTCTTTGGGGGTATTGCTGAAAGGTAATACCCCCAAAGAATCACCAGATTTTATTTGAATTCCGATATGACGATCTGAAGCGTGGACATTTGAAGAAAGCCAAAGTAGCGGCTTGTTGCCTGCTCGTATTTTCGTTGGTCGGCACGGCGCGGAGACCCGTTCCGAGGCGCGGGGCGAATCGCCCGCTCCTCACAGAGAACAGATCCGCGCGCCGTGCGCCCCTGGTGGCACAGTTGCGTCAGGCTGCCGAGATATACGGACACGGCCAGTACGGCGATGCCGCGGATCATTTTGAATCCCTGCGGCGGGCTGCACTCGCAGTACGGGACGATTATCTAGCCGCGCGCGCCACCGGCAACCTGGGCGCTTGCCAATTCGCTCTTCGCCAGTACCAACCGGCTCTACGCTCCTTCCTGGAGGCGCACCGGGTGGCCGAACAGGCCGGCGACGCCAGCTATACCGCGGTACTGGATAACAACATCGCATCGCTCTACTCCGAAATGGGAGAACTGGAAGCCGCGGCGCAATGGATCGAAGGCGCCCTGGAGCGCGTGTCCGGCGATGACCGGCGCGACCACCTGCCCAAGCTGCTGATCCAGTTGGCCACCGTGCGCGCGCGGCAAGACCGCATGCCGGAAGCGGCCGAGTTGTTCCGCCAGGGAATCGACGCCGCCGATCGCGCCGGCGACCTCGAACTTTGCGCCATTGGCTGGAACCGGCTGGGCGAAGAGTTCCTGAAGCACGGCGACCTTTCAAAAGCGGAAGCACCCCTTCTGGAGGCCTACCGCGTCCAAAAACTGCACAAGTTGGTTTTGGACAGCTCGTATCGCAACCTGGGACGTCTGCGGCTGGCACAGGGCGACCTGACGTCCGCTTCCGCGCTGCTGGACCGCGCCGTGGAGCTTGCGGCGCGGCCCCGGAGCACCCTGCCTTCGTGGGACGTCTACCATTTCCGCGGACGCGTCCGGCTGGCGCAGGGCCGCCTCCGGGATGCGCTCGATGACTTGCGAATCGCGGCGCGCCTGGCGCGCGCGTGGCGACGGTCCGCACCGCCCTATGACGACGCCCGCACCGGAGCCGAAGGCATGCTCGATCAGCTCTATTCGGCTCTGGTGGAAGCCGGCAACCGGCTCTATCTCGAAACTGGCGACCCGGCCCTCATTCGCGAGACGTTCGAGGCCGCGGAGGAGAACCGGGCGAGCAGTCTGCGGGAGCTTCTCTTCGGCCGCCGCGCGGCCGCCGCGGATGTGGCCGCTTCTTGGGAGGCGCTCGACCGGTTGCAGCGCGAGGAGGCCCAGGCTCTCCGGACTCAAGACCCGCACGCCCTGGATGTGGTTCGCGCCACACGCGCCGAAATCGTCCGCATGCAAGCATTGCCGGACGCGGTTGCCCAACCGGCGGCCACCGGCCTGCTGGAGCGTACGC
>PLMF01000132.1 GCA_003142355.1 Bryobacterales bacterium | reverse complement strand
TGCTGAAGAGCGTGGGCGCAACGGATTGAATGGCGGCAGTGAACGTCTGACCCGCAACCAGCAACGTCGCCAGGCCTGGCGCCGTGCCGTCCGGAACCACGAAATTGATCTGGACCGGCGAAACGTAGAGCAGCGGCGCGGCGCGGGTGGCGCCGGCGGCATCCGTAACGGAAAGCGTCACCCCTCCCAGCGCCAATGGCAGCGGCTGGGCGCTGGCTTGCGCTATACCGGGCGCCAGGTTTGCGCCGTAAAGCGAAGCCAGCGAATCCGGAGCAACCGCGCTGCTCGGCGCGGCGGCGGATTGGACCGCGCCGCCCGCAATCACTCCGTAGTAGCGGCCCATCCAATACGGCAGAATGTAGTCGATGCCTGAGCCTTCGACGGTTCCGTCGCCTCCGCCCGCGAGTTGGAAAGGGTCGATCTGCCACAGGAATTCCAGAGTCGGCCGCAGCGGAACCGGAANNCGCTGCCGCAAACCGCGACGGTCTTGGAAAGATCGACATAAGTCTCCCGCTTGGGCCTTTGCAGCCATTGGTCGAGCAGGGAGCGCATTTCGGCATCGCGGGATGAGTTCGCTCCCGCGAGCGCCGCGTCCACGATGTCGAAAAAGGCATTCTGGTGCGAGGCCGTGTAGTCGCGCACAATCCGATAGGCCGCCTGGTTATCGTTGTTATTCTGCAGCCGGACCAGGTTGTAGAAGCTCATGTAATCCAGGTTGAACTTGAAGTACGAAGAGTTGCTCCGGACATCCACTTGCGCGCCCGTGTCTACCGACAGTACCAGGAAGGGGTTGCCGATCGAAATGGAGGGATTGACATGCCGAGCCACTTGCAGCAGCATCTGCGCCTCCTCGGGACGCACCACGAAGGTATTCGAAACGTCATCGTTGGGTGACCACTGGTGTTGCGCGATGAACCCGATCAGGCGCGTGGTCAGATCGGCGATATCGCTCTTGACGCCGGCGTCGTCCACCACGTCATATGCCACGCCGAGGCCGAAAAAGGCCCCCACCACCTGGTCGCGCGAGGTATTGTCGATCCAAATCCATTGGCCATTCTGGTGGATCGTGTTCGCCGCTTCTTCGCTCTCGATGCCGGCGGCGTACTGCGAGTTGGCGAGCACCATGCACCGCGCCAGCCGGTTATCGCCGGTCACGTCGGCCAGGCCCTTGAGGCCCGCCAGGGCTGTCTTGACATTATTGAAAGCGTCGGCCGATTGTGTGACTTTGTAGCGGAACGCCTCGGCCGCCAGGTACGCGCCCGTCCATAGAGCTGAATCGCCGCAACGGGTATAGCCGGCGATCTGGCTGCTCGAAGGGGAGGCGTACATGGGATCCAGAATTGTGCCGAACGGCATGTGCCTGGCCTGAATGCCGGCCGAGATGGCGACCGCATCCGCCTCCGCTGCGCGTGCTGGAACACACGTGCAAAAGACCGACGCTAAGGCCAGGATACCCTTCGGAATGCGCACGAATCGCAACCCCCTGGTATGTATGACGTTTCCCGCGTGGGGACGTTTCAGCCGGCAGGCCGCAAGCGATCACCTGAAAAAGTTCAGAGGCGGAACGCGGCTTCCGAATAGCGCCCCCAGATCTCGATCCGAAGTCCATCCGGACCCGTGCCGATGGGCCGCCGCCAGGAAGCACCGGTCTCCCAGCGACACACCCTTGCGCACGTAGCGGGCCGAGACGGCAACCATGGCCGGATCGAACGGCGTAGTCTCCAGGTGGAGCGCGTCGTAGGCGGCTTGCGCTTCCGCCGCCGGCAAGCCGCGGCTCACCAATTTCGCCAACACTTCGGCCGCATTCACCGCGTTCACAACCGCGTTCGGCTGGAGATCCCTCAGCTTATCGGTTCCCGGTTCGCCCTGCATCAAGGCCAGAACCGCGGATGCATCGAACACCGGCCTACCGGCGTTTTTTGGATTCACGCGCCGCCTCCGCCCGCCGCTCGGCAATCAACTCGTCCGACAGATTCACTCCTTCGGGGATGTACTTACGCAGGATCGCCCTGGCGCGGCGCAGTCCCTGTTCCCTGGTTTCCACGACCAATGCGCCCTCCTCGGTTACGGCAACGCACAGCTCGGTTGAAGGGCCGACTCCCTCCTTTTTTCGCCACCAGGAGGGAAGCATCACTCGACCCTGATTGTCGGTATGTAAGGTGAAATCCTGCATACTCACCAGTATCACACGATTCAAGGGGGATCTACGAGGGCGAGCTCCGAAAAGGCGCAACTTGTAAGGAATGCTTACAGGTTCGCAGGGAGGGCACGCGGCAGGCAGAGTCCCCGGAAGAACTCGCCGCTCATCGCGTGATGGCGTACTCCACCGACATGGGATTCCCCATGCGTTTGGAGGCGTCCAGAATCTCGAGGCCGACGACGTTGCCGCGGATGTCGTAATCCAGAATCACGCCGGGATTGTCCTCGTCGCTCTCCTCCACGGGGGCATCGCTCAGTGCGATGCTGAGCACATCCACCTCCGGATCGTATCTGACCTTCATTTCGGCCTCCAGTACTTCTCCACCAGCATCCCACGATCCAAGGGATGGGGGCGGCGAACCCCCCGCGCGAACTGTTGCAAAATTTGCAACAGTTCAAACCGGAGGCGGCCGGCCCCCTGTGCACAGTTGCGCCACGCGGTAGAATAATCGGCGCGGTTTTTCGCACGGCGCCCCTTGCGCTGACCCATGCCCCAAGTCATAATTCCGAATCCGATTCTGAACTCGCCATTTGACGAGCCGACGCGCCACTTCTTTTTCGACGAGGACGGCATCACCGACAAGCCCGTCGAGTCCCGCCGCTTGAGCAGCTACTTCGTCCCTGTCCCCCAGCCCAAGAAGAAAGGCAGGCAACTCGCACTCGACACCGAATGGACCCAGGACCGCATCGAGGAAAACAAGTTCATCAACGCCGTCAGAAACGCCGTCGCCAAATGGCGGTTCGGCGGCTACGAGGGTGTAACCGGCCCCACACGGCAGTTGCTCGAATACTGGCACAATCCCGACCGCGAGCGGCGGCTCTATTTCTGCCAGATCGAAGCCCTGGAAACCGCGATTTATCTGACCGAGGCCGCCGACCGTCAGGGCGGCGCCTGGATCTCGCGCGAACTCAAGGCCGCCAACGAATTGCACAACCCGCTCTTGCCGCGCATCGCCTTCAAAATGGCCACCGGCAGCGGCAAGACCGCGGTCATGGCAATGCTCATCGCATGGCACGCCCTCAACAAGTTCGCCAGTCCCCAGGACAGCCGGTTTGCCGACGCTTTTCTGATCGTCACGCCCGGCATTACCATCCGCGACCGCCTGCGCGTGCTGTTGCCCAACGACCCCGAGAACGACTACGTCAAGATGGACATTGTTCCGGAAATGTCGCGCGAACCGCTCAGCCGGGCTAAGATCCTCATCACCAATTACCACGCCTTCCTGCCCCGTGAGAAAGTCGCCGTCGGCAAGCTCACCAAGCAGGTGCTCGGCAACGGCGGCGTCAGCCCCTTCACCGAGACCCCCGACGAAATTGTGCGCCGCGTCTGCCGTGGCCTCGGCAACAAGAAGAACATCGTCGTCATCAACGACGAGGCCCACCACTGCTATCGCGGCAAGCCCGAAGAGGACGGCGAAAAACTCAAGGGCGACGAGCGCAAGGAAGCCGAAAAGCGCGAACAGGCCGCCCGCGTCTGGATCACCGGCCTGGAATCCATCAAGCGCAAGACCGGCTTGCGCGCCGTCTACGATCTTTCCGCCACGCCCTTCTTCCTAAAAGGCTCCGGCTACCGCGAAGGGACGCTATTTCCGTGGGTGATTTCGGATTTTTCCCTCATCGACGCCATCGAGGCCGGTATCGTCAAGGTCCCGCGCGTGCCCGTAGCCGACAACGCCATGACGGGCGAGCAGCCTACCTACCGCGACCTGTGGGGCCGCATCCGCGACCACTTGCCCAAAAAAGGCCGCGGCACGGATGCCATTACCGGCGAGCCGAAGCTCCCCGCTGAGTTGGAAGGCGCGCTGCAAAGCCTTTACATCAACTACAAGGCGTCGTTCAAGCAATGGCAGCAGGATTCCGGCGCTAGCCTGCGTGGCGGAACCCCGCCCGTCTTCATCGTCGTCTGCAACAACACCAACGTATCCAAGCTGGTATTCGACTTCATCGCGGGCTGGGAAAAGAAGTTGCCCGATGGCCCCGTGGTGTTGGTGCCGGGCAAGCTGGGCCTGTTCAGCAATGTCGCCGATGGCCGCTGGAGCGCCCGCCCCAATACCATTCTGGTCGATAGCGAGCAGTTGGAATCCGGCGAGGCCATGAGCGACGAGTACCGCAAGATCGCGGCCCGCGAGATCGAGGAGTTTAAGGCCGAATACCGCACGCGCTTCCCCGAGCGTGATCCCGAGAAACTGACCGACGAGGATGTCCTGCGCGAAGTCATGAACACCGTGGGCAAGCCCGGCAAGCTCGGCGAGCAGGTGCGCTGTGTCGTGTCCGTCTCCATGCTCACCGAAGGGTGGGATGCCAACACTGTGACCCACATCCTGGGCATACGCGCCTTCGGCACCCAGCTTCTCTGCGAGCAGGTGGTGGGCCGCGGCCTGCGCCGCCGCAATTTCGCTCTCAACGAAAAGGGCCGCTTCGAGCCCGAGTACGCCGAAGTCTACGGCGTGCCGTTCTCATTCATCCCCACCGATGGCTCCACGCCCACGCCGCCTCCCACCAAGCCGGTTACTCGTGTGCGCGCGCTGGAAGATCGCGCCGCGCTGGAAATGCGCTTCCCGCGTCTGCTCGGCTACCGCTACGATCTGCCGCCCGAAAAGCTCACCGCCACCTTCACCGCCGATTCGCGTTTGGTTCTGACCACCGCCGACGTGCCCACCGAGACCGAGAACGCGCCCATCGTCGGCCAAAGCAGTTTCCATAGCCTTGCCGACCTGAAGCGCAGACGCGAGCAGGAAATCGATTTCGTGCTGGCGCGTCACCTGCTCGAAACATTTTTCCGCGACGGCGAACAGAACATCAAGCCGTGGCTGTTTCCCGAACTGCTCCGCATCGTGCGCCAATGGCGCCAGGGCGGATGGCTGGTTTGCCAGGACGACACCTTCCCCCAGATGGTGCTGTTCACCGAGCGCGCCACCTCCGCCGCCGAGAAGATCTATCGCTCCATCGTGGCCGCGACCCCCGGCGCAAAAATGCTCAAGCCGATCCTGTACCCGTACGATACGGAGGGCAGCACGCGCTACGTCGATTTCGACACCACCCGCCCGGTCTACGCCACCGACCCAGAGAAGTGCCAGGTCTCGCACGTGGTTGCGGACACGGAGTCGTGGGAGCAGAAGACCGCGCAATCCCTGGAGAGCATGAAAGGCGAAGTGCGCGCCTACTTTAAGAATGAACACGTTGGCTTCACAATCCCTTACGTGATGAACGGCCAGCAGCGCAATTACACGCCGGATTTCGTGGCGCGCCTCACCACGCCCAGCGGCGAGCTGAATTTGATCCTGGAAGTGACGGGCGAGAAGCGTCCCGACAAGGAAGCCAAGACGGCCACGGCGCGCACGCTTTGGGTTCCCGCCGTCAACAACCACGGCGGTTTTGGCCGCTGGGCGTTCTTCGAGGCGCGCGACCCCTGGAACGTGAAAACCGAACTGCGCGAGTTCCTGAAGACCTTGCAGGCATAGAAGGATAGCGATGGCGACGAAAGCGAAGCAGGCGAAAACGGCGCAGACCGATGTCGAGTCGATCCGCCACAAGGACAAGCGGACGAACATCCCCACCGAGGAGTTGCGCGACTTCGTGGCCGACGAGGAGAAGTCCCCGAAGACCATGCTCTACCCGCGCGACCCGTCCCTGGACCCGCAGTTGGTATGGAAAGGCAAGGATCAGCAGGACGCCCAGGATCTCGCCGTCCCCGTAGTGCCGGTCTACATTCAGGAAAAGATTCACCCCCAGGCTTTAATTGAGGATTTGCGCGCGCAAAAAGCTAAGGATGCTCCGGGCCCGCAAGCCAACCTGTTTGCCGACTTCAACGGCATCGAGTTCGAGCAGTACATCGACTTTTACCACTACGGCCAAAACTGGACCAACCGCATGATTCTCGGCGATTCGCTGTTGGTGATGGCATCACTGGCGGAGAAGGAAGGATTGAAGGGTAAGGTCCAGATGATCTACATGGACCCGCCTTACGGCATCAGGTTCGGCTCCAACTGGCAGGTGAGCACGCGCAAGCGGGACGTGAAGGATGGAAATGCCGAAGACCTGACGCGCCAGCCTGAACAGATTCGAGCGTTTCGCGATACCTGGGAGCTCGGCATCCACTCCTACTTGGCTTATCTTCGCGATCGATTGCGGGTTGCGCACGACCTGCTGTCTGAAACGGGCAGCGTCCTCGTGCAAATCGGCGACGAGAATTTGCACTTGGTCAGAAGCGTCTTGGACGAAGTCTTTGGTTCGTCGAACATCATCAGCGTAATCACGGTGGTCAAGACAAGTGCGCAGGAGGACCTCCTCCTGCCTTCTGTCTGCGACTACGTTCTCTGGTATGCAAAAGAGAAAGAGAGGGTGAAGTTTAGACAATTGTGGTTGCTGAAGAGCTTTGAGGACGCTGGCGGCTCTGAGTATAACCGCCTTCAGTTGCCAGATGGAACGCGGCGTCTCATGACATCCGAGGAACGAGAAGAATTGTCAAAGGTGCCGGACAAGGCCCTTCAGTACCGCCAGGACAACATCGTTTCCCAGCGACCTCCAGGAGATTTCCCCGTCACCTTCGGCGGTGAGACCTACCGGCCGATTACAGGCTACTGGAAAACGGGTGAAATAGGCTTTCAGAGGCTCATCAAGTCCGACAGGATTGAGCGAAGAGGGCGGATGCTCAGCTACGTCCGATTCTTCGGCGACTTCCCGGTTAGGCCTCTCGCGAATTTCTGGCCAGATGCCAGGTTCTCAAGCCGAGCGGAAGACAAGGCCTATGTCGTGCAGACTGCGGCCAGGGTCATTGAGCGTTGCCTGATGATGACCACTGACCCTGGCGATCTCGTGCTCGATCCTACCTGTGGCTCCGGCACCACGGCCTACGTCGCCGAACAGTGGGGTCGCCGCTGGATCACATGCGACACCAGCCGCGTCGCGCTCGCGCTAGCCCGCACGCGGCTCATGGCGGCAAAGTACCCTTACTACTCCCTGGCTGACTCCCTTGACGGCAGCGCAAAGGAGGCGGAGATCACCGGGAAGCCGCCGGCAATGGGACCAAGCCCGCAGAAAGACATCAGGAAGGGTTTCGTTTACAACCGCGTTCGACGTATCCAACTTAAATCCATCGCCAATAACGAGGAAATCGACGCCATTCACGCCAGCCATCAAGAGAAGCTGGAACCGCTCCGGACGCAATTGAACGCCGCTCTCAAGCAGAAATGGCAGGAATGGGAAATCCCGCGCGAAGCCGATCCCGCCTGGCCCAAAGCCGCCCGCGCGGCCCACGAAACATGGTGGGCGCTGCGCCGCGAGCGCCAGCAACAGATCGATGCCTCCATCGCCCGCCGCGCCGATACCAAGTACCTGTTCGATCAGCCCTACGAGGATTCGAAGCGCATCCGCGTCAGCGGTCCCTTCACTGTCGAGAGCCTCTCCCCCCACCGTGTCCTCACGCCCGAAGACGAGGACCGGCCCGCCACCGAACGCGCGGGCGAGCGCCAGGACAGCGCCGGGGATTTCGTCACCGTCATCCTGGACAATCTGCGCAAGGCAGGCATCAAGGGGACGGACAAGGGGCAGGCCATCAAGTTCGACCGCCTCGAACCTTTCCCCGGCGCCGCGCTCCACGCCGAGGGCGAGTACACCACGCCCGCTGGAAAGCGGCGGCGCGTGGCCGTCGCCATCGGCCCGCAGTACGGCACGGTCGGGCCGGACGACGTGAAGGAAGCCGCCAAGGAAGCCGTCCAGGGCGTCGGCTACGACCTGCTGGTGGTGTGCGGCTTCGCCTTCGACCCGCACGTGTCCGAAGAGGTGAAGCGCTACGGCAAACTGGCGGTGCAGGCCGTCCGCATGAATCCCGACCTGCTCATGGGCGAGGAACTCCTGAAGAAGACCGGCGCGGGCAACCTGTTCATGGTCTTCGGCGAGCCGGATGTGGAAATCCGCAAGCGCAAGGACGGCAAGCTGGAAGTGGAAGTACGCGGCGTCGATGTCTACGACCCCACGACGCAGGAAATTCGCAGCCATTCCACCGACGATATCGCCTGCTGGTTCATCGACACGGCCTACAACGGCGAGAGTTTCTTTGTGCGCCACGCCTACTTCACGGGCGCGGACGATCCCTACGACAAGCTGAAACGAGCGCTCCGCGCCGAAGTGGATGAGGCCGCCTGGGCGTCGCTGTACTCCACCACCAGCCGCCCCTTCGAGCGCCCGAAAACCGGGAAGATCGCGGTCAAGGTCATCAACCACTACGGGGATGAAGTGCTGAAGGTATTCCGGACGGAGTGACTCACCCGCCCTCGAGGCGCCGCCGTATTTCGTCGCATAGCTTGGTAGCGGTCGCCAAAGCGCCCGCAGCTTCGTCCGCATCCGGCTCGTACGGCGCGTCCGGAGAGCGAAAAGCCGACGCATAATCCGTAAGATCCGCGACCTCCCGCAGCATCCGCTCCAGGCTCGGGTCGACACTCGCGCACTGCGACCCCAAATCCGCCAGGTCGTGCGTCTTCCGGAACGGAATCTGGTGAAAGGTCAGGAATGCCTTAGCGGCCTTCTCGGCCGCTTGCTGGCTGTGAAACACGGAGCGCGACGGTTCCGGTTCCACCAACACCTGCGCGGCGTTCCGGTCCTTCGCCGCCTGCCAGAGCCACTTCGCCGCTTCTTTACGCAGCAGCTCGTCTGGCGTCATAGAGCAGCCTCCCCTCGCGCAGGATGGTGGCCGGCAGAGAAGCCGCTACGTGCGCCCCGCGCGCGTCGAAATCGCTGCTGGCCAGCCGAACTACATCCACCGCCGCTCCCAGACCCCAAAAACGCCCATGGATACTCCGGTCGCGGTACAGGCTTTCGGGAGCATCGTCGGGCAGCACGACGCACAGGTCCAAGTCGCTGTCCGGACCATCCTCGCCGCGGGCCGCGGACCCGAACAGGTAGATGCGCTCCGGCTGATAGAACTCCGCCAGCCGCCGCACCAGTTCCTGAATCGTCTCGTTTCTGCTCATGCCGGCTTCCATTATCCCTCTCTCTAGAAACCTCCGCCGCATGAGGGCATCCAACTCGGCGCCTGGGTATGAAGCTTCGCTTCCGCGTCCAGCGTGTACACCACTTCTGCCAGAGCGCGCACCGTCATGTTGGCCTTCCCGCTCAGCAATTGCGTAACCCAGGCACGGGACTTGTTCAACCGCCTGGCGAGGTCGGCCTTGCTCACGTTCTGCTCGGCCATCAGTTTGGCAATGGCTTCCGAGGCCTCTGCCACCAGTGCCTCGATAGATAGGAGTCTCCGGAACTCCGGGTCTTCCATCAGAACTTCATGCCGCGTCTTCATGGCTTCGCTTTCCGCCATCGCCTCCGTTCCCGATGTTATCGCAGCTCCAACGCTACCCGCACCGTTGAGGTAAGTCTCTACCCCCATTTCCGCCGTCCCTCCAGTCTCGGATCTCCCTCTCCCACCGCTTCTTGCCACGCGAACACACGGGGTGGAATGCCGGTTGGAATTGGCTTTGTTTTTCACGGGGGGGCGGTGATCGGCCGAGCGCGTCCGGCCAAATTACGAAACAAAGCCAGAGCGACGGCGGCGGTTGGCAACCGCCGCGCAGGGTGCCACCCTGCCCCACATCGGCTGGCCATTCGCGCCATGCGCTGTATCAAATTTGAGACATCAGCGCATGGCGTCGACTATTTTGGAAACGCCACCGCGAGGTTGGCAGGGTCGAAAAACCACCTGCCACTCATGCCCGGGTGACCGCTGGAAGTGGTCCGCCTTCTACGCGATAGCCGAGCTTGGTGAGTTCTCTGATCATGCGCGCAGCGCGGGTGCGCTTGGACTTGGCACTCACCGCCGGACCGCGTTCCTCGTAGCCGACCCCCTTATGCAGAATCAGCCAAAGCACTCGGCAAAGCCGATGGGCGATGGCCCAGATGGCCTGCTTGTATCCCAGGCGCGGCAGCAGCCGGCTAAACGTCACTTCAAATATACTTCCTTTGACCTTTACCGCTGATTGAGCTGCCTGATTCAAAAGCCGCCGCATGGGGCGGTTGCTCTTGGGTGAACGCGTGCTGTGCGACTCCCCTGCGCTCTCTTCGTTCCCCGGACACACCCCCACCCATGATGACAGCGCCTTCTCCGATCGGAATGCCGCTGCCTTGGGTCCCACTTCGGCGATCATCTGCAGTGCCGAATCCACCCCGAAACCAGGCACTTCCGCCAGCCGTTTCACCACGTCCTGATGCTCCTGCATTAGGCCTAAGGCCTCCCGATCCAGTTGCTCGATGTGCGTCTCGATCACCTGCAACTCCTCCAGCACCATCTTCAGCAGCCGGCGGTAAACTCCATTCAGTTCCGCGCAGGCACCCAGCGCGTCGCGCAATTGCTCCGGCGTGGCCCGCAGCCGGTGATCGGCCAGAGCCGCCAGCGCGACCGGGTCGGTTTCCCCTTCCGCCAGGGCCTTCAACATGCGCCGCGCACTGACGCCCAGAAGATCCGACACAAAACTCGACAACTTGATGTGCGCCTGCTCCAACAGACTCTCCAGTTGGTTCTTAAAACTCACCTTGGCGCGCGTCAACTGGTGCTTCCGCCTCGTCACCGTTCGCCACAGCCGCTGTTCCGGATCCGGCACGAAGCTCAAAACCAGTTCCTGCGCCACCAGCCGCTTGATCATCCGTTCGCCGTCGGCAAAATCGTTCTTTCGCCCACGCGGCCCGTGGTTGGACTTGGCTTGGCACAGGTGCAGCGTGCCGCACATCTTGCTGGCCCCCTCCCGCTTCTGGCGCGCTGGCTTCCAGTACCGCTCCAACGCTCCCCACACCGGCTTCCAGTACTGCGCGGTCGATTCCATGACTACTTCTTCAACCTCCTGCTGCACCAGCCATTGGGCCAGCAGGTGTGTTTGATCGGGGGTAGCGCCGAACTTGCGGCGCTCAAACTGATACTCGCCTTCCCCGGCGACGTCCGTCACCACTACAGCCAACATCTTCTTGTGAACGTCCACTGCTGCGACTCGATAAGACATCATGCTTCTCCTCGTCGGAGCGGAGAGCATGCCAAAAGGTAATCCCAGGCAGGGTCACGTGGCTATAGCCGCTCCCATGAGGGAGACGAACGACGCCCAATTATTCGCGCAGAGCGCGCATGCTCCGGGTCAAACAGACCAACAATCTCAACTTCTCCACTGCCAAATCGACCTCACCGCTCCCACCTTTGCCATGATGCCAGTTTTTCATGAAATTTCGCGGGCCGAAGGCCCATCCCAACAGACCACGAAGAACGATGGTCTGTCCCACCTGAGTTCGATTACAATGTAGAGCTATGCCGCTCTATCGAATCTACCGCATGAAGGATTCGCCACGGCAGCAGTTCCGCTGGGCGCCGCACGTCGCCGGTTGCGCCTCGGTCAAGCCCAGGGACTACGAACAGCGCGGGCAAGTGGAGGCGCTGAACGAATACGACGCTTGGCGGGGCCTGCGCGAATCGGGAGACCCGCTGGCGGTAGGCGATTTGGTGGAGACCGAAGCCGGCCAGTTGCGCATCTGCAAGTACGTGGGTTTCGAGCCGGCCCAGTGGGCGCTTCCCGAGCCCAAGCAGCCGGAACCGGAACCCGCCAGCCAGTCCACGTCCAGTTAGGAGGCCCGCATGTCCGAATACCGCCTGGGCGACGACATCGACGATTATTGCGTGCGCTGCAAGCGCATCATGAACCACTCGGTGGTTTCCGTGTTGAACCGGGAACCGGCCAAGGTGCGCTGCCGCATCTGCCACAGCGATCACGACTACCGTCACGAGCAGGTGCCGCCGTCCAAAGGGGATCTCCGCAAGGCGGCGCTGTTTCAGGAAGTCCTCAAGTCGATCAGCCCCGACGACGCCGCGGCCGAGGCCGTCGTGTCTGCCGACCCGATCGTGGAGGAAGCGCCCAAGGCCAAGGCAAAGGCAAAGAGTAAGGGCCGGAAGTAGACGGTCTGGTGTTCTGGTACTGGCTTTTCGCGGGCCCCGCGCTGCTGCTGGCGGCGCTGGCTTCGCTGGACTATCCCGACTACGAACTCCTGGTGGTGGCGCGCGCCGCCGCCGACATACCGCCGGGCGTGCTCCCCGCCAGGGCCAAAATCGTGCTGGCCCACGGCGCCGGCCGGCACACGGCTGAGAAGGCGCAGAACCTGCAAGTGGCCGTGCACGCCGCGCGCAAGTGCAGCCAGATCCTGGCCTTCGCCGATTCCGACGGCCGCGTGACCCGCCGCTGGCTGCGGGCGCTGGCCGCGCCGCTGGGCGAGCCGGGCGTGGGCGCCGCCACCGGATACCGTTGGTTCATACCCGTGCCTCCCACGTTTTGGACGCTCATGCGAGGCGTGTGGGATGCGGTGGCGGCGGGGACTCTGGGGCCCGGCGACAACCGCTTCGCCTGGGGAGGCGCGATGGCCATCCGGAAGGAGACGTTTCTCGAGGCCCGGGTGGCGGAGTATTGGAAGAACACCCTCAGCGACGACTATGCGCTCAGCGCCGCGGTCCACGCCGCCGGCGGAACCATCGCTTACGCGCCGGGCGCGCTGACGCCGTGCCTCGATCACATCACCGCCGCACGGTTTTTCTCCTGGATGCGCCGCCAGTTGGCGATCACACGCGTGTACAACCAGCGCCAGTGGTGGCCCGGCCTCATCGCGCATATTTTTTACTGCGGGGGCATGGCGGCGTCGGTGATCGCCTCGGTCAAAGGCTACCGCTTGGCTGAATTGGGGCTGGCCGCGTCGGCTTTCGGGAACCCATCGAGTGGCGGGGGTACCAGTACAGAGTATAATCTCAACATAAGGGAGGATTCCTGTGTCCAAGGACAAGAGTCCAAAAAAGGAAGTCAAAAAACCTAAGAAGAAGAAGTGCTAGTAGGGGCCGGGCATGCCCGGCCCAGAACGCACCGGTGCGGGCGGGTTCCGTTACGAAAACCCGCCCGCAGCCACCACAGGAGCCAACATGCGCACAGAGTGGGTTGCCAAACGTAAGAACGACAAGATTCGCACGCAGATGCACTACGCCCGCAAGGGCATTGTCACGGAGGAGATGTACCACATCGCGCGGCTGGAAAATCTATCTCCGGAGTTGGTTCGCTCCGAAGTGGGCCGCGGCCGCATGATCATTCCGGCCAACGTGAACCACCCCAACCTGGAGCCGATGTGCATCGGCGTCGCTTCCCGGTGCAAAATCAACTCCAATATCGGGAATTCCGCCGTTTTGTCCAACGTCGAAGAGGAACTGGAGAAGCTGCGCTACTCGGTGAAGTACGGCGCCGATACGGTGATGGACCTCTCCACAGGCGGCGATATACCGGCCATCCGCAAGGCCATCCTCGGCGCTTCGCAGGTGCCCATCGGCACGGTGCCGATTTACGAAGCGCTCTCGCGCGTGCGGCGCGTGGAGGACCTGAGCGCGCGCGTGATGCTGGACGTAATCGAGGAACAGGCCGAGCAAGGCGTGGACTACATGACCATCCACGCGGGCGTGTTGGTGCAGCATATCCCGCTCACCACCAGGCGCATCACCGGCATTGTCAGCCGCGGCGGCTCCATCCTGGCTGAGTGGATGGTGAAGAACCACCGGCAGAACATGCTCTACGAGTGCTTCGAAGACATGTGCAAGATCTTCCAGAAGTACGACGTGAGCTTCTCGCTGGGGGACGGGTTGCGTCCCGGCAGCGTGGCGGACGCGAGTGACGAGGCCCAGTTCGCCGAGCTGAAAACCCTGGGCGAGCTCACTAAGAAGGCCTGGGAATACGATGTGCAGGTGATGATCGAAGGGCCCGGGCACATTCCCATGGACCAGATCGAGATGCAGGTTCGCAAGGAAGAGGAGATGTGCTACGAGGCGCCGTTCTACACGCTGGGGCCGCTGGTGACCGACATCGCGCCGGGTTACGACCACATCACTTCGGCGATTGGAGCGGCCATGATCGGCTGGTACGGCGCGTCCATGCTGTGCTACGTGACGCCCAAGGAGCACCTGGGCCTGCCCAACCGNNTCCCGCGCGCGCTACCGCTTCGACTGGAACCGCCAGTTCGATCTCTCGCTCGACCCCGAGACCGCGCGCGCCATGCACGACGAAACCCTGCCCGACGACGGCTTCAAGGATGCGCACTTCTGCTCCATGTGCGGTCCCAAGTTCTGTTCCATGAATATCTCCGCCAAGGTGGAGACTTTCACCGCGGAAGAGGCCGCCGAAGTGGCCAACGGAACGGCAGCGGAGAGCCTGGTGCGCATTTCGGGCGACGATTGAAGCCCCGCCAGAAAGCGGCGCGACGGAAGCAGAGCCTCAATCGGGTGATTGTGGAAGAACTCGCCGTGGCAGCCATCGACGGCCAACCGAGAACGGACTTCTCCGACCTCGTGGGCGGGTGGACGCCGGATCCCGCGTTCGACGAGATCCTGGCCGCGCAGCGCCGGATCGATCGGGACGAGTGGAAGTGAGAGTCGCGCCGGACGCCGAGGTCGGGGTTCTGCTCCCGGAGGGTTTTCCCCAGTTGCCGCGCGGGTAGGACCGGGGAACTCCCGCTACTTGGCTTTCTTCAGTTCCTCGTCGATGACCGTCCGGATCGCCGGCAGGTCCAGCGCGCCGTTGTATTTCCGGCCATTGATGAATACCGAGGGGGTGCCCTCCACGCCGGCGCGGTCGCCGTCTTCCATGTCGCGTGCCACGGTCTTCTTGGTTTCCGCGGAATCGAGGTCCGCCTCGAAGCGCTGCATATCGAGTCCGGCGGTGCGGGCCAGGGCCAGCATCAAGGGGCGGGACAATTCGCGCCGATGAGCGAAGAGGGCATCGTGCATGGGCCAGAACTNNTTCCCCGGATACGCATCCAGCACCGCATTCAGTTTGGCGACTGCGAGCAAGCAGTAGGGACACTGAAAATCGGAGAATTCCACCACGGTCAGCACCGCGTCCGCGGGGCCGCGGACAGGCGAACCGGCGGTGGGGATGGTCACCGGATCCTCCAGAAGTTTGGGGGGCTCCGGACCCTTGGCCCATTTCGATGCGTTCGCGGCAGCGATGGCCTCATTCTCGTCCTTGCCCGCGCGAATCGC
>PLMF01000382.1 GCA_003142355.1 Bryobacterales bacterium | reverse complement strand
ACCAGTTGCATGTCGATTCGAACCGGGAAGGCTTCGCCCGGCCCCACGTTGAGGCTGGGGTACGCCACCGACCCCTTCCCGCCCAGAGTCACTTCCTGCGACACCACCCGCAGCGTCACGCCGTGGATGCGGCTGGCGCCCAGGTTGCGCAGCGTCAGCGCCATGTGCAGGTCGAGCACCAGGGCCGCGCCGCGAGCCGTGGCGCGCGATTCGCCGGTGGCGACGTTGAGCACCACCACCGGCGAATCCTTGGCGAACTTGATGCTGATGGAGCTGCGCGGATCGAGTGGAACATCCTGCGCCAGCACGGTTGCCGCGCACAAGAACCCGCATATCGCCAGCCGCACTTGAGTTTCAATCCGCATAAACGTTATTGATCGTTACGTAGCCCGTTTCGGGATCCACGTAGCGAGCCCTCATGGAGCCTTGCGCGCCCACCGAATACTGCACGTTTTGGGCGCCGGAGTGCAGCAGGCGGAGCGCCTGGCCACCCTCCCTGACCTGAATTCCATTAGCCGTGGTCTGCACCACCACGTCGTCGTATTTTGGCGCGCCGGGCCCCGGATGTTGCAGAACCAGGCCGGTGACCAGCAGGACCACCACGCTGGCGCAGGCGACCACCGCGCGGGCGCGGGTGAACAGGGGTGTTTCGCGCAAGGGCGTCTGGCCGGTCCGCACGCACTCGCCAGCCGCCAGTCCCAGCCGGATATTGGCCTTCATCTCGGCGGCCAGGCGATTCCAGGAAACCTCGGGGGTCTCGGCCAACTCGGGGAGAATCGCCCGCACTCCCTGGAACCGCGCGGTCTCATCGCGGCAATCCACGCATTTCGCCAGGTGGCGCTGGGTTCTCCAACGGGCGATGGGCCCGAGGTCCCCACCCGCGTGTAATGCCAATATCGCCCGATCGGGATGTTTCATCTTTCTACCGCTTCCTTCTTTCGATATAGCGCCGGAACTTGGTGCGCGCGTTGGCAATGTGCGAGCGCACCGTGGCTTTGGAGCAGTTGAGCTGCCTGGCCACCTCTTCCGCCGGCAGGCCTTCCACGTCGCGCAGCATCAGCGCCGCCCGTTCCCGCGGGCTCAGAAGGCGCAAGCCATCCTCCAGATAATTCCGTTCCTCAGACCGCAGCAGGGCCTGTTCGGGGCTTTCCGAATGGCTCGCCGGAGCTTCATCCAGCTCGCAAAACGTGGCGCGACCGCTACGGCGCAGAAAATCGATGGCCGTATTCGTGGCGATCCGCGACAGCCAGTGAGCGGCCTTGTGCTCGTCCTTGAGCTGCTCCTGGCGCTGGAGGGCCTTGATGAAGGCTTCCTGGGTCAGGTCCTGGGCATCGGCCACGTTCCCGACGATCCGGTAGATCTGGATGAAAATCCGCCGTAAGTGCTCGGAAACAAAGCGATTTTGCCGTTCCAGAAGTTCCAGGCCGGGCTCGACGATTTCTTCGCTCATCGGTCTGCAAACGACGGTTTCCACGGGTTCTTAACTGAATGACGTTGGAACCCTGAAAACGTGGAATGTAAAGTAGAGGCTGGGCATGCCCAGCCCCTACCTTGCTAGAGCCATTTTAGCGCGTCTGGATTGGAATGCCCCGCCGGAACGAACACCGGCGACACGGCCCCACCCGCCGGTGGGGGTTATTCGCACTGCCCCGGCGCTACGCGCGCCGAAGCCTGATAAGCTTGAGGATTGGAGGTCGGCGGCCCAGCTTGCCGGAGACCAGCATGAAACTCGCAGAACGAATGAGCCGCATCGGAGTCGAATCCGCCTTCGATGTTCTAGTGCGAGCCCGGGCGCTCGAAGCGCAGGGCCGCAGCGTGATCCACCTGGAGATCGGCGAACCCGATTTCGCCACTCCGCACCACATCGTCGAAGCGGCCAAGAAAGCGCTCGACGAGGGCTGGACCCATTACGGCCCGGCGCAGGGCCTTCCCGAGTTGCGGGAAGTCATCGCGGCCCACGTTTCGCGGTCGCGCGGCATTCCGGTTGGGCCACAGCACGTATCGGTGGTGCCCGGCGGCAAACCCATCATCTTCTTCCCCATGATGGCGCTGCTGGAACCCGAAGACGAGGTGATCTACCCGAATCCGGGCTTCCCAATTTACGAATCGATGATCCGGTTCCTGGGCGCCCGGCCGGTGCCGATGCCGCTCGAAGAGAGCCGCGGCTTTTCCTTCGACCTCAATCTCTTTCGCGACCGGCTCTCGGACCGTACCAAGATGGTCATTCTGAACTCGCCGCAGAATCCCACCGGGGGCGTGATTTCGCGGGCGGACATCGCGGCCATCGCCGGAATGCTTCGCGAGCGCGACGTGATGGTGTTGAGCGATGAGATCTACTCGCAGATCTATTACGGCGGCGAGGCGCCTCAGTCGATCGCGAGTTTCCCCGGGATGCTGGAGAAGACCATTATCCTCGACGGCTTCTCGAAGACCTATGCCATGACCGGCTGGCGCATGGGCTACGGCGTGATGCCGGAGTGGCTGGTGGGCGCGGTGAGCAAGCTGATGGTGAATTCGAACTCCTGCACGGCCAGTTTCACGCAGCGCGCCGGCATCGCCGCGATCACCGGACCGCAGGACTGCGTGGCCGCCATGGTGGCGGAATTCCACCGCCGCCGCGACGCGATTTGCCGGGGGCTGAACCAGATTCCGGGATTCCGCTGCGCGGTTCCGGGCGGCGCGTTCTACGCGTTTGCCAACGTGACCGCCACGGGCATCCCCTCCAAGGAACTGGCCGACTACCTGCTGGATGAAGCCGGGGTTTCGTGCCTGCAAGGCGGCAGTTTCGGAGAGTACGGCGAAGGCTACATCCGGTTCAGCTACGCCAACTCGCTGGCCAACCTGATAGAGGCGGTGGAGCGGATCAAGAGGGTCTCCGTGCGCTGGGAAGCGGCGGCGGTTGCGTAGATCTAACCGAAAGAAACGGTCTTGAGCCGCGGATGAACGCCGATAAACGCGGAACTTCGTTTTTATGGACTGAACCCCATTTTTG
>PLMF01000179.1:6668-40563 GCA_003142355.1 Bryobacterales bacterium | reverse complement strand
GGGACGCGTGTGTCAGTCACCGATAATGGAAAGGAATGCGCCCCCTCGCCATTGCCTTGCTGCTGGCATCCGCTGGCGCCGCCCAGGTCATTGTGGATCCAGCCAGGTTCGGGAGCATCGTGAAGGCTCTCGAGCGGCAGGCGGACGAGAAACCCCTGCGCTGTGAAGTCACGCCGATTAGACCCTCTCTCAATTTCNNCCACGACTGGGCCATGCTGACCAGGATCACGCCGGAAGGCGGCGGCCAGCAGCCCGTTTACCTCTCCAGCAGAGTCCGGCTGCCACCCATTCCGAAGACCAAGGTCGATATAGAGGTGGGAGGCGGGTACCTGCTGGGTGAGGGCCGCTACGACGTGAACTGGACCCTGCTCGACGACACCGGCCGCGTCTGCCGCTCCAGTTGGCGCGTGGACGCCAGGCTGGGCCGCCGCGAACGCCAGGTGAAGCTTGCCATGCCGCGCGATACGGTCGCCGACTTTACGTTGCGCGGCCGGTCCGACAGGAAGCGCGGCGCCGATGACGCGGCGCCCATTCGCCTCACCGTGCTGCTGAACGCAGCGCCGCTATTTCCCCTGCGGACCAGGCTGCGCGCCAGCGATCGGGTGATCCTGCTGGGCCTGCTTTCCTCGCTGCTGGAACGGGTGCCCGCGCGTTCCGTGCGCCTGGTGGTCTTCAACCTGGATCAGCAGAAGACCCTGCTCCGCCAGGATGCATTCGCTCCCGATGCGCTGGGCCGGGTAGCCCAAGCCCTGAACTCGACCGAACTCGGGCTTGTGGATTACCACGTGCTCCAAAACCCCCACGGTCACGTGGATCTTCTCGCCGGCCTGATGAACCTGGAACTGCGCGCGGAGGCGCCCTCCGATGTGGTGGTCTTTCTCGGTCCCGAGACGCGCTATGTGGACAAGCTTCCGCCAGCCGCGCTGGAGTATCCCACCGGCGCCGCCCCCCAATTCTTTAACTTCCAGTTCAAGGCTTACACTCGCCGTGGTCCCAGCTTGCCCGATAGCATTTCGCTCGCCACGGTGAAGGCCAAGGGGAAGACCATTGTCATCCGGACCCCGGCCGACTTTGCCAAGGCCATCGAACAGATCGAGCGTCGCGGGGGCGCGGGAAAGTAGTTCACCGGTCCGCTGCCCGGTGGCCCCACTCGAGGTCCGCAAACTTCAAATACTGCTCCCAGTCATAAGCCGTCACAGCGTGCTTGCCCGCGCGGATGTGATACGCCACGGTGTGCATGATGGGGTCGTGAAGGGCGGGCATCTGGTCGGTTCCGAGCCCCTGTTTCCCCAGAAGCTGGTACACCGGCGAGGCATTCGCGGCGCCCAGAAACTCGCCGCGCGGGTCGGACCACTGGTCGCCCTCGGCGCTGGCCACGTAGAGCGGCCGCGGCGCCACCAGCGCCAGCAGCATGTGGGAATCGAACGGCATCTGGTCTTCGCGGTCGTTATACTTCCGGAAGTTGGCGCAGAACCAGTGCGGGAAGCTGGTGTTCAGGTCCTTGGTCCGCTCGCCAAAATCGCGCCGGCTGATGGCCGCCCCGCCTTCGCCGGACTCGTTCGAGATCGCCATGGCAAAACGCGTATCCTGCGCCGCGGCCCACAGCGCCGTCTTGCCCAGCCTGGAGTGGCCGAACACGGCCACGTGGCCGGCATCGACGCCGGCGTCGGTCTCGAGGTAGTCCATGGCGCGGCTCAGCCCCCACGCCCACGCGCCGATGGCGCCCCATTCATCGCCCGCCGGAGCGGTCTGGCCCGGCTTGAAGAAGAGCGGCCGCACGCCGTACTCGATGCCGCCGTCGAAATCCGGCTCGATGTCGCCGTAGTANNGGCGCGCCGCTTCACCATCGCCTTGCTCGCCGGGTCGCGCACCCACTCTTCGCCCAGCTCGATCCCGGGGTCGGCGCAAATGGTCTGGTTCCCCGTAAAGCTGAGACCCAGGAACACCGGCGCCGGTCCCTTCGCGCCCGCCGGCAGATAGATGAGGATGGCCATCTTCGGCCCGTGGTTCTCTCCGGCGAACCAGAAAGTGACCTGCTTCCGGACGGCCTTACCGTCGAGGGCGTGGTTGTCGGCCGAGTTGACCTTGATAGCGACCTTGACCTGTTCCGAAGGACTGCGCCCAAAGACCTCGGCTCGGTAGAGTTCGAGGATTTCCGGCCGCCGCCGGTTTTGCCACGCCTTGGCATCGCGGACCCGCTCGCCGTTCGCCATCACCAGCGGATCCGGTAAGGTGTATTTCGGGACCTTGGCTTCGTCGTAGTTGGCATCCGGCTGTTGAGCGCCGGCGCCGAAGCATACCAGCAGTAGCGCGGCCGCCGGCAGCAGGTGGGATTCCATTGGTCGGATCATGAGAACCTGTCTCCGCTTCAATTGTAATGAAGAGTACCGATTCTAAGTACACGATTTCGCAAATGCGGTTGCGTATCCTGTGGTGGGGCAGGCGGTGCCGCCTGCCCGAGGCCAAGCGCGGTTTGCCCGACAGGATGCGCCCCATCGACAACCTGCACTTCCCGGGGCCGAACTTGCATCTGCTGTAGCCGCCCTCGCTCCTTCTGCCGCGCCCACAGTCGGCCACCAACCAGCTCGAAAAGTGGGTGTATACGTGCTAAGGTGAAGCCTGCGGGTGCGCTGGCAAGTGCGGAGAGGCGCGAGAGTGCGCGCGTTTGTTATTGACGATTTTTGGCTCTAATATATAGCAACCCGGAAGCTCAAATCGAGGTGCTGGTTTAGAGAGAGAGGAACACCATGAGAGACGCATTTCAGAAACAGGTTTGCGCGGCCCGGATCGTCTTTACTATTCCGTTCGCCGCGTTTCTCTTTATCGTCACGGCGCCCAATGCCTCGGCGGGCCCGATCTTTGGACCTGATTTGAGTGCTTTTGCGATCCTGGGCGGTGCGGGCGTGACCGTTGCTGGTACCGGGTCCCTGATCACCGGAAGTGTCGGCGGCTGCTGCTATTCGAACTCGGTCACCGGCTATTCAGATAAATTCACAATTTCTCCTGGCAGCGGGACGGTATACCTTCTAGCCGACCCTGCCACGAGCGCGGCTCAAACTGAATTAGGCACTGCCATGACTGCCCTGCTCGGCATGGCGTCGAGCGCTATTTCCAAATCGTCGTTGAATGATATAACGCTTGGGCCGGGCGTCTATTCAGTTTCGGCGACGAATTTCAACGGAATTCTCACTCTCGACGGTGGAGGCAACGCCAATGCCTTGTGGGTTTTCCTGTTGGCCAGTTCGCTGACCACTGCAAGCAGCTCGAAGGTCGTCGTGGAAAATACAGGTGCGGGCGCCGGTGTGTATTGGGTGATGCCATATTCCGCGACTCTCGGTGAAAACTCTACGTTCGAAGGAAACATTCTCGCGAATGCGGCCATCACTGTGAATACCACCGCGACAGATTCGTGCGGTAGACTCTTGACGCAAGTTGAATCAGTGACGCTGGACGGTACCAACACCATCGGTTTCGGTGGCTGCTCGGGCTCTCTGGCTGAGAGCAACGGCTTGAGTGGCGGCGGTACGCTTGCTACAGTAGGTGGTGGTCCAGTGATCATTCCCCTGGCCCCTGCCTACGTTCCGGAGCCCAGCACATTCTTCTGCTTGGCCCCCTGTCTCGCCGGCTTGGCGATACAGCAATTACGGTTGCGGTCAAAGCCGCCAAAATCACGGGCGTAGCAGCCCGGGAACGCCCTCGATATTGCCCGCCGGCGGCGGTTGGCCGGCAAGCAAGACCTGCACTTTCCGTAACAGAACCTGCATTTGCGGTCGCCGCCCTCGCTCTTCTGCCCGCGCCGGTAGCCTGGCCCAGTGGCCGAAGTCTCCCACAACCCCTTTGTTTGCACGCTTGTGGCGTGGCCCCCTACCGGGCGGGCGCGGATGGTGCTAACCGTGCCTTAGCAGAGAAGTCGCAACCTATGCGTGCGACAGAAGAGGCAAAACATGAGATTAGTGATCGTGGCCGGTTTGGCCCTGTCAACAACGTTACTGGCGATCGATAATGAGCCTGCCAAGCGGTTGGGCGAGGCTGCGTCGGTCTTTTCGCAAATAATGTCAACCCCCGACAAGGGGATTCCCCAGGATCTGCTCGACAAGGCGCACTGCATCGTCATCGTGCCAGGTCTCAAGACGGCGGCTTTCATAGTTGGCGGCAAATACGGAAAAGGGTATCTATCCTGCCGTAACCAGAAAGTCGAAGGC
Organism: Bryobacterales bacterium; assembly: GCA_003142355.1. The sequence continues at coordinate 36,361 of PLMF01000179.1, read as the reverse complement.
TGGTCGGCGCCCGCCACGGTTCGCATCGAGGGCGGCAGCGTTGGCTTTCAGATCGGTGGTTCGGAGACGGACTTGGTCATGCTCGTGATGAATCAAGGGGGACGGGACAAACTGCTTGCCAGTAAGTTCACTTTGGGCGCCGAAGGATCGGTCGCGGCTGGCCCCGTGGGACGCACGGCGACGGCTCAGACAGACCTTCAAATGCACGCGGAGATTCTTTCGTGGTCGCGCACCCAGGGCGTGTTTGCCGGTCTCGCTTTGGAAGGAGCCACCCTGCGGGAGGATCTGGATGACAACGCCACGCTCTACGGCGAGAAACTGGAGAACCGGGACATCGTGACCAGCGGCAGGGCTGCACCCAAATCGGGCGCGGACTTGATCGGTCTCCTGAATAAGCAATCTCCGCGAGGGCACTAGGCCAGCGGGCAGAGGACAATAAAGGACAAAATGAAGATCATCGGCACCTTCCTCACGATATGTGCGCTCGCGGCGGCCCAGTCGTCGCAAGCCCCCAGCCCCGTTCAGCAGTCAACCGAAAATGCGGCCCGCATGGCCGCCGGTGCGATGCCCATCTATCGCATCACCGTGGTCGAGCGGACCACAAAAGCCATCAATTACAACCACCGCAGCGGATCCACCAAGATCGATTTCCGCGGAACTCCGCTCTTACCCGAGGCCCGCGGCGAAGCCACCGTCGAGAGCAAGCAAGGCGTCATCAAGATCGACGCGCGCATGGAGAAACTGCAGCCCGCCACCAAGTTCGGTCCCGAGTACCTGACCTATGTGATGTGGGCCATCACCCCCGAGGGCCGCGCCACCAACGTTGGCGAAGTGCTCTTGAATGGCGACAAGACCAAGCTGGATGCCACTACGGAGCTGCAGTCGTTCGGCTTGATTGTAACCGCCGAACCCTATTTCGCGGTCACTCAACCCAGCGACGTCGTCGTCATGGAGAATTTCGTCCGGCACGGAACGGTCGGAACGATTGAACAGGTCGACGCGAAATATGAGCTCTTGCAGCGGGGCCAGTACACCCTAAACGTGAACCCGGCCGAGATCAAACCTGTGCGACTGAGCTCGAAGGTGCCATTGGAACTTTACGAGGCGCGAAATGCCGTCCAGATTGCGCGCTGGACCGGCGCTGAGAGGTATGCCCCCGATACCTTCCAGAAGGCCGTTCAGGGCCTGAAGAATGGCGAGGGCTATCTGACGGGTAAGGCGGGAAGCAAGCCCATCGCCACGGTGGCGCGTGAGGCCGTCCAAATGGCCGAGGATGCCCGCATCATTACCGTAAAGAAGATCGATGAGGAGCGGCTGGCCAACGAGCGCCAGGCTGGGGCGGACCGTGAGGCTCTAGCCGAAAGTCAACGCGCCGAGGCACAAGCCAACACCGCGCGTGTTACCCAGGACGCGGACGCGGCGCGGCTTGCCGCGCAGTCTGAAGCCGACCGCGTGCAGCGGGAAAACGCCGCGAAGATGGCGGCTGCCCAGAATGAAGCGGATCGCGCGAAGCGCGACAACGAAACACGGATGGCCGCCGCCCAGAACGAAGCGGACCGGCTGAAGAACCAAAACGACGCCAGGATGGCGGCTTCTCAGACCGAAGCGGACCGGCTGAAGAACGAAAACGACGCCAGGATGGCGGCTGCCCAGAACGAAGCGGACCGGCGGAAACGGGACAGCGATGCGCAGATGGCTGCGGCGCAGAACGAAGCTGATCGTCTGAAACGCGAGAACGACGCGCAGCGGGCTGGTGCCCAGGCGGAGTTGGATCGCGCGGCCAAAGAAAAGGCGCAAGCGGAGGCGGAGAAGGCGGAACTGCGAGTTCAGCTACTGAGGCAATTCAACGCCATTCTACAGACCCGCGACACAGCGCGTGGCTTGATTGTGAACATGTCGGATGTCCTTTTCGACACGGCCAAGTTTTCGTTGCGGCCTCTGGCGCGCGAAAAGCTGGCCAAGGTGGCCGGCATCGTCTCGGGGCATCCGGGTCTGAGGCTGGATGTGGAAGGTCACACCGACAGCGTCGGCGGGGACGAGTACAATCAGCGGCTGTCCGAGCAACGCGGCTCGTCTGTGCGCGATTACCTGGTACAGCAGGGAATGCCGAGTAGTTCGGTCACGGCAAAGGGCTTCGGCAAGACTCGGCCGGTGGATTCCAATGACACCGCGCAGGGCCGGCAGCAGAATCGGCGTGTGGAACTGGTGATCTCCGGCGACGTAATTGGCACGGGGATCGGCACGCCCATCCCAGCCAGGTAACGGCCGGCGGCGATCGATTCGAGGGGCTGACTCATTGCAGGCAGCCCCGCACGGCCCATCGAGCGCTTGTCAAACGACTCATGACGCGGCACAATATTCCGTTAGGCAGGATTCTCGGTATCCCCATTGGTTTGGATTATTCCTGGTTCCTGATCTTTGCGCTGCTGACCTGGACGCTGGCAGGCAGTTACTATCCCGCCGAGTTTAAGACCTGGCCGCCGCTGCTCTATTGGTTCATGGGCGCCGCCACCGCGATCATGCTCTTTGCCAGCGTGCTGCTCCATGAACTGGGACATTCGGTGGTCGCTTTGCGGTTCAGGGTGCCGGTGCGCAGCATCACCTTGTTCATCTTTGGCGGCGTGGCCCAGATTGGCGCGGAGCCGCCCAGCGCCAAGGCGGAGTTCCTCATCGCGGTCGCCGGACCAATTGTGAGCCTGGTGCTGGCGGTGTTGTTCTCCGTGGCACAGCCGGCGGTTGCCGCCATTCAGCCTCTCTGGGGTCTGGCGAAATACCTGGCCTACATCAACTTTGCGTTGGTGCTCTTCAACCTGATTCCCGGCTTCCCGCTGGACGGCGGCCGTGTGTTCCGTGCCCTGGTTTGGGCCGCCACGAAAAATATGCGCCGCGCCACGTTGATCGCGGCTAACGCAGGCCGTTTTTTTGGGTTCCTGTTCATCTTCGTCGGTGTCTGGAAAATGTTCAACGGCGACTTTAGCGGTGGGCTGTGGATTGCTTTCATCGGCTGGTTTCTCGACAATGCCGCCTCACAACAGGTGCACCAGGTGATGTTCCAGGGCCTGCTGGCCGGCCACACGGTTTCGCAAGCCATGAGCAGTCACTGTGTCACGGTCCCGGCCGGCCTGACGCTGGATCAGTTGGTGGACGAACACATTTTCGGCGGCGGGCAGCGCTGCTTCCTGGTCACTCGCGGAGCAGACACCGTTGGCATGATCACTCTGCACCGGATCAAGGAAGTGCCGCGACAGGATTGGGCCACGACGAGTGCGGCGCAGATCATGCTTGCCCTGGAGCAGTTGAAACGCACCGCCCCGGACACCCAGCTATGGACCGCTCTCCAACAGATGGACCGCGATGGCGTCAACCAGTTGCCCGTCACACGCGATAACCACGTTTTCGGCATGCTCAGCCGGGAAGGTGTCATTACTTTCCTGCGCACGCTACAGGAACTGGGGGCCTGATTAGTCCTGGCGATCGGCGGCGGCTCGTGCAGACTTTGCCTTTGAAATGCAACACTTAGCCAGCGAAGAGGTCCATGAAGTAAGTAAATGAGGTAAGATAGTAGCAGTGCACAACTACTTGGCAGGCAAGAAACCTCGTGCTCATTCGCATTTCACGCGCCGTGGGTTCATGCGGGTGGCCGCCGGTGCGGCTGCCGTAGGTCTCGCGACCCGGAAGAGAGCCCTGGCCCAGACTGCGGCTCCGTGGAGTGTTGTTTTGGTGCCCGATCCGCAGTACATGGCCGCCACTTATGTTTGTTCCACTGGGCCCACCAGCTACGACAATCTGATGAGCTGGATTGTCGAGAATCGCAACTTGCCTGTGGACGGAGTGCCGCTCGGCATCAAGGCGGCCATCGGCGTGGGCGACTGCGTGAATTTCGCCAGTCCCGCATATGGCGGTGAAGGCTTGATTGCGGCCCAGGCCTGGAGCCGTCTGGACGCGGCCGGCATCCACAAGCAGATGACGCCTGGCAATCACGACTGGGTAAACGGGTGCAATGCCGGCTTTTCTCGCGACGACGCACACCTCGATGGGGTATGGACGGGGACCAATCCATTCAGCGCCAGTAAGCTGGCTTCCGTGCTCGGCTCCGGCATGCCGCTGGCCGGTTCGGGCGACATGGCGTATTGGGGTGGATCCTACAGTTCATCCGGCGCCAACACATACACCAGGATGAAGATCGGGAACCGGCGAATCCTCATAATTGGGTTGGAGTTCTTTCCCCGGTCGGCGGTCCTGAACTGGGCCAAAAGCATTCACGACGCTCATCCCGACCACGAATGCTGGATCACCACCCATTCCTACCTTTCCGACCAGGCGAACTTTTCCTCCGATCCGAACGCCCCCAGTAACCGGGCGTCGCGTGGAACCGGCGGCGCCAATAACTGCTGGGGTCCCGATGCTTACGCCATGGGGGCCGCCCCCGCTTCCAACAGCGCCCACGAGATGTGGAACGGAAGCGATGCGACCTGGCAGAGCGGGTTTAAGTCGTTTACCAACCTCACTGCCGTCTTTTCCGGCCATTGGATCGACCCAGCCAGCGATGGCGGGTGGTACTGGCAGCGCAATTACCCGCAATCCTCTTCGGCGCGGGGGCAAAAAGTGTTGGAGCTCTTCGCGAACTGGCAGCAGCTCGACTTGGCCACGCAATGTGGCGCCAGCCCGGCGAATGGCGCCGGCGACTCGGGACACCTCATGATTCTGCGCTTCCGGGAGGACCTGGTTCCACGGGTGGTGGAGTCCTTCGCACTTTCGACCGCCTCAGGCAGGTGGTATGGCCCCGGGGGCGTCGCCCCGGCGGCCGGTCCGATTCAACTCTTCAGCCTGGATTTTCCCGGCGTCCCGCCGGGTCCATCCCGCACTCTCGTTCGCGCGCCAATCGGGGAACATCTCCTGCGCGGTCTTCTTGAGAAAGCGCGCTGAGTGGTGGTGCCTGGCCTCGGAGCTTCTCGACCGCGACGATGAGTCGCTTGCGTCCGGCTGCGGACAACCTCCCGAACTGGCGGCGGTGCAACTCCGCGACCGGCGCGTCCAGGACGGCCAGGGTCTCCAGGCCTGAAGCTGCGATCCGCGTGGTCACGAAGCGGCGCTCATGGCTCGCGCCGGCTTGGTTCGGCTCAGCGCGCGGTCCAGCGAAAGGGCTCCGGCGCCTCTTGCCAGGATGGCGATTCCGAGCGCGATCGCCAGAAGGTGGTATTCGAATCCCTCTCCCTTCTGGGCGCCCGACCAGTTCATGAAGAAGCCNNGGCAATAGCCAGGAATGCGAGCGGCGCGGGAATTCCGCTATGCGTGAAATATCCCATGGTGCCGCTCAATCCGTAACCACCGAACCATCCCAGCATCTTCTGCGCCCCGTGGGCAAAGAAGACCACACCGAGGACCAGGCGCAGCAGGGTCAGTGTCCAATCGTCGGAGGCCGTCAACAACTTGTGAAACATGGTCATGCTCCTTGTCTAAAGTGCTTTCATGCGACAGCGAAGCTGCGCATCGAAAGAGTGCCGTACTGAAAACCCTCGTAAATGTGCTCGATCCGGCCCTGCTCGCGAGCCGCGCCGAGCACCACGAAGAGCGGATGGAAATGCTCGTTGGTGGGGACGGCCAGGGCCGCGGAGGGCGCGGTCCGCTGGTAACGAAACAGAGCGTCGATGTCCCAAGCCTCTAGCTTCGAAGCGAACCAGCGGTCAAAGTCCAGCGCCCATTGTTCCGCGGGCCCGTCCCTGCGGCGCCAGTCCAGCCGCTCCAGATTGTGAACGATGCCGCCACTGCCCAGAATGACAACGCCCTCCGCGCGCAGCGGCGACAGCAGCCCGCCGATTCGGAACAGCTCGGCCGGGCTAAGCGCGCCGGGGATGGACAGCTCCACAATGGGCACGTCAGCCCTGGGGTAGATCAGCCGGAGGGGAACCCAGACACCGTGATCCAAGCCCCGAACTGGGTCCAGCGCGGACCGCACGTCCCCGTTCCGTAGCATGCCCTCGATGCGCCGCGCCAACCCAGGGTCGCCCGCCGCCGGGTATGTCAACTCGTACAGCTCACCGGGGAAGCCCCCGAAGTCATAGACCAGGCGATGCTCCGCGGCGGAGGCGATGCGGACGGTGTCGCCGGACTCCCAATGAGCCGAGATCACGACCATGGCCCCGGGCCGAGGCTCACGGCCGAACCGCTCCAACGCTTCCTGGTAAATTCCCGTCTCGATCGCGACCATGGGCGAGCCGTGGGAGACGAACACGACCGGCATCCGCGCGCCTGGCGCGCCCCTCCCTGCTGTGCTGCTCCCTCCGTTTGTCATGTCGGATCCCTAGCCTCCGTTTCAACGGTAGCTGTTATTACCGATGATCGATGAGCCGGAGAGGTCGCGAGCTATGCCCCGTCTGCCCTGAGAGGGATGACCTCGGTCGCGGTCCGCATGATCTCAAAACGCAGGATCCATTTCCGCAGGCCCGGACCCTCCACTGGGGCGAATTGCCACTGCCGGGCCGCTTCCAGCGCCAGCCTGCCAAAATAACGCGAGCCACCGGCCTCCAGCGTGGCCTCCGCCACATTCCCCGATGAATCCACCGCCACCCTGACGACCACCGTCGCTATACCGTGAACCGTATTCCGGGCTTGGGCGGGAATATCGGGNNGCCGTCTGGCCGGTTGGCGCCGGTTCAGGCGGGGCGGAGGCGGGCGCCGGCCGCATTGGCTCCCCCGCCGATGGCACGGGAGCAGCCGTCCGATCGGCCACCAGGCTCGCCACAATCGCCGCCCCCACGACCAGCACTGCGGCTGCAACGTAATACCGAAGTCTCGGTTTCCGCGCCGCCGGTTTCGCCACCGGCGTGGTGGGCGCCGGAAGGGCCGGGGCAAGCCGTTGGGGCGAACGGAGCCAGGCCCCGATCTTATCGGCGGACCATCCAAGCCGAGCGTCATGGTGCAGGCAGTTCTGCGCGATCTCCCGGAAGGGAAAGGGCAACGCCTCAGCCTCGGGACTCTGGCCGCCTGGCGGCGTCAGAGCCTGTACCAGCGTTACTCCCAGCGCCCGTATGTCCGCGGCCGGATCGCCCGCCGACACGGCGTCGCTGGAAATTTTGACCGTGTCTTCCACGGCGAAAATATTCGAGGGCTTCAAATTGCCGTGCACCAGGCCCTGGCCGTGCAGGTACGCCAGCGCATCCGCGACCGGTTGAAGCATGTCGCGAGTTTCGTCCGTGGTGAGCGGGCGTTCATCCAGAACTTCCGCCAGGTTCTCCTCGGCGTACTCCATCGCGAAATACGCCAGCGGCGTGCCTTCGAGCGCCCAAGTTCCGGCCGCAAAGATGCGGACCAGGTGAGGATGGCAGAGGGTGGCGGCGCGATTCCAGCGCTCCACAAGCTCCCCACCTTGCGCCTGGCCATCGAGCACGAGCTTGATGACGGCCCTGCCCGAGCGAAACCGGGTGAGGAAGACCGCGCTCCCTTCACCCCCGCCGAGAAACCGCTCCAGCGGGAACTCTCCGCCGGCAAGTTCACCTTCGCACTGTTTCCAATCGGGCATGCTCAATGCTGCCAGGGCCCTCGGGCGTGGATCTTCACCACGCCAGGGTCCAGCGACTTCAGGTTCGGCTTGCCGCACATGGCCATGTCGCGGGCCAGTTCGGTCTGCAGCAATTCCAGCATGGTCTGGACGCCGGCGGAGCCGTAGGCCGCCAGCGCCCAAAGCGGCGGACGGCCGAGCATGACGGCGCGCGCGCCCAGTGCCAGGGCCTTCAGGATGTCGGCGCCGCGGCGGAAACTGCCGTCGATGAGGATGGGCGCTTTGCCGGCGACCGCCTCGGCGATGGCGGGCAGCACTTCGATGGGCGCCGCCATGCCGCTTCGAGGCTGGCCGCCGTAATTGGAAACGACGATGCCGTCGATCCCCTTGCCGATGGCCGCGCGGGCCTCTTCCGGGCTCATGATGCCCTTGAGCACTACCGGAATACGGAGACCCTGCCGCAAACGGTCGATGGCGCTCCAATCCGCGCCGCCGATAGTGATGCACAGCGCCTTGAATCCGAGATCGATGGCCTCGTCGATTCGGCGCCGCTGCGCATCCGTATCCGGCTCGGGGTAGACCTGATACCAGAGCGTGGTGGCCGACTGGGCCGCGATCTCCTTGATCGGATAGCTGGCCCGGCCGGAAACCACCATCGCGGTTTTGGCGGCGGAAGCGCCGCGCACGCTGGCCAGCTCGCCCTCCGCGTGAAACCGCTTCTGCCCGGAGGCGGGTCCCACCAGGATGGGCGCGAACAGCCGCTGGCCAAAAAGCTCGGTGGTCAGATCCAACTGCGTGGTGTTGACCATCATGCGCGGCCGGAATGTGATGCGCTCGAAGGCGCTCCGGTCGCTGCCCGCGATCTCGGCGAAGGCCGCGGCGCTCAGGCTGCGCTGCGCCATGGCCTCGAACTCGAACGTGTTGACCAGCTCGCGGGCCGGAGCGATGCGGCCCGGCGGTTCTCCCATCAAGGTCTGCGCCGCGCTCATAGGAACTCCGTTCTGACCAGGCTTCTGTCGATGGAAGCCAGCGTGGGCCGGCCGGCCGCCGCCATGGCCTGAACCAATTCGGCTTGCAGGATTTCGAGAACCTTCTGGACGCCCTGCGGGCCGTAGGCGGCCAGGCCCCAGAGCGGCACGCGGCCCAGGGCCACCGCGCTGGCGCCCAGCGCCAGTGCCTTCAGAATGTCGCTGCCCCGGCGTATGCCGCTGTCGAACACAATCGGGACGCGCCCCTGGACGGCCTCCACGATTTCCGGCAGCACCTCGAGCGTGGAAGGCTCGTAGTCCAGCGACCGGCCGCCATGGTTGGACACGTAGATGCAATCGACTCCATGTTCCAGGCACAGCCGCGCATCTTCCCCTGTGACGATGCCTTTAACTGCCAGCGGAACTTTGGCCACGCGGCGGACTTCGTCGAGCAGCGTCCATTCGTACCAGAGCCTGGTGTCCGGAACGCGATACGGGTTGGAAGGGGGACGCGGCGGCGCCACGGAAGTCGGCGCCACCCGTGGGGTCGCGGCGGTGGCAAGGCGCTCGTCATGCTGCGAGCGCTCGTAGACGGAAGCCTGCTGGTCCACCGTCACCACAATTGCCCGGCACCCCGCCGCTTGAGCCTTCTCGATCGTCTGGCGGTTGTAATCCGGCCCGGGCTGTGGGTAGAGCTGGAACCACCAGGGACCGGTGGCCGCCGCCGCGATCTTTTCCACGGGCAAGGTGGCGGCATTGCTCACGATCAGCGGCGTGTCGGATGCGGCGGTGGCTCCCGCGTGTGTGGCCGCCTCGGCATCGGGATGGAACCACCCGTGACGGGATGTGGGCGCAATGAGCATCGGAAATGACAGCTTCATGCCCAGAAGGTCCGACGCCGTCTGGACCTTGCCCGCGCCGCCGAGCCCGCGCGGGACCAGTCCGACCCAGTCGAACGCCTCCCGGTTCCGGCGCAGCGTGAACTCCCCGTCGGAGCCCCAGGCCAGGAAGTCGGACGCCTGCCGCGCGATCTTGGCGTGCGCCACGGCCTCGAAGTCGAAGGCGTCGAGCATCTCGCCCAGCGCCGGAATGCGGCTATGATCGTGGAACGGATCTTGCTGGCTGGCGAGCAGAGGCGAACCGGCCAGAAACCCGGCCAGCCCGCGGAATACCGTGCGGCGGCTCAAATCTGCCAAGGGTCCCTCCAATCGGAGACAGACCAACAGATTAACAGCAAAGCGGGGACCGCCACCAACTACGCCTTTTTGCGCTACGCTGGATGGCGAGGTCGACATGAAGGATTTGACGCGCAGGGATTTGTTCAAGACCAGTCTGGCCGCGCCGGCCGTGGTTGTGGCGGCGAGGGAGACCGGCATTAGCGAGAAAGCCCAGCCACAGAACGCGCCGCCTGCCACCGCGGCTGCGGGGCCCGGCCGGGAACGCCTGCTGCTGGATTTCGGCTGGCGCTTCCACCTCGGTCACGCCGCCGACGCGGCGCAGGATTTCAATTTCCGGGGTAACTTCTCGAAGACCGGAAATTTCGGTCCGGTGAGCACGCTGCTCTTCGACGATAACGACTGGAAGGCGGTCGATCTGCCTCACGACTGGGCCATCGAATTGCCCTTCCAAAACGATCCCGCGCTCTCCAGCAAGGGGTTCTATCCACTGGGGCGGACGTACCCCGCCACCAGCATCGGCTGGTATCGCCGCGTCTTCGATCTCCCCGCCTCCGACGCGGGTAAGCGCATCACCATCGAGTTCGACGGCGCGTATCGCGAGGCCACGGTCGTCTTCAACGGCTTCTACATCGGCAGGCACATCGGCGGCTACGACCCGTTCAGCTTCGACGTAACCGATTTCGCCTCCCCGGGCGCAAAGAACGTGCTGCTGGTCCGCATGGACGCCACCCAGAGCGACGGCTGGTTCTACGAGGGCGCCGGCATTTACCGGCACGTCTGGCTGGTGAAGACCAACCCGGTGCACGTGAAGAAGTGGGGCACGTTCGCGCGCGCCGAGGTGCGCCCCGGCGAAGCCACGGTCCGGATTCGCACCGAGGTGGAGAACCGCGGCAAGCGGGCCGAGAGCACGCGCGTCACCTCGACCATTCTCGACGCCGCGGGCAAGCCGGTGGGGAAAGCGGCCACCCAGCCGGCGTCCATCGTGGAGGGCGGAGAGCACGTCTACGAACAGCAGGTGGTGGTGAAGGCGCCCGCGCTGTGGTCGCTGGAACAGCGCAATCTGTACAAGCTGGTGACCGAGGTCGAGGCGGGCGGCGCCGTCACGGATCGCTACGAGACGCCGTTCGGCATCCGCACCTGCGCGTTCGATCCCGAGAAGGGCTTCTTCCTGAATGGCAAATCCGTCAAGCTCAAGGGAACCTGCAATCACCAGGACCACGCCGGCGTGGGCGCGGCGGTGCCCGACTCGGTGCAGTACTTCCGCATTCGAAAGCTCCAGGAGATGGGCTGCAATTCCCTGCGCACCTCGCACAACCCGCCCACCGCCGAACTGCTCGACGCCGCCGACGAGTTGGGCATGCTGGTGTTCGATGAAACCCGCATGATGTCGTCGAATCCCGAGGGCTTGAACCAGTACGAGAACCTGGTGCGGCGCGACCGCAACCATCCCAGCGTCTTCATGTGGTCCATGGGCAATGAGGAAGGCACGGCGGCCACCGATAAGGGCTTGCTCATCCTGACATCGATGAAAGCCGTGTCGACCAAACACGACGGCTCGCGCCTGGTCTCTTTCCCGCCGCTCGGCGGCAATAACATGGGCAAATTCGGGTTCGCCGCGTGCGACGTGCAGGGCTATAACTACGCCGATCCGGCGGCCGATGCGTTCCACAAAGCCAATCCGAAGGTCCCGGTGATGGGCACCGAGCAGGTCAGCGCGGTGGCCACACGCGGCATCTACGTCATGGACCCGGAACACGGCTTCGTCGGCTCCTACGACCCCTACACCACCACCGGCCGCGCCTCCTGCGAGGGTTGGTGGAGCTTCTGCAACGCTCGCCCGTGGCTCTCCGGAGGGTTCATCTGGACCGGTTTCGACTACCGCGGCGAGCCTTCGCCCTACCAGTGGCCCAACATCGGCTCGCAGTACGGCATCATCGATATGTGCGGTTTTCCCAAGGACAGCTTCTTCTACTTCCAGGCGTGGTGGGGTTCGAAGCCCGTGCTGCACCTGTTCCCGCACTGGAACTGGCCGGGGCTTGAAGGTAAGGAGATCGCCGTCTGGGTGTACTCCAACCTGGACCGGGTCGAGTTGTTCCTCAACGGCCAGAGCCTCGGCGCCAAGGACATGAAGAAGGATTCGCACCTGGCGTGGAACGTGAAATACGCTCCCGGCGCCATCGAGGCGCGCGGATTCAAAGACGGCAAGCAGGTGATGACGTCCACGCGCGAAACCACGGGACCGGCGGCGAAGCTCGCGCTCACAGCCGACCGCAATGAGATTTCCGCCGATGGCGAGGACGTGGCGATGTTCGCCGTCGAGGTGCGGGACTCGCATGACCGGTACGTAGCCATAGCCGATAACCAGGTGAGTTTCCGGGTCTCCGGCCAGGGCCAGGCGATCGGCGTCGGGAATGGCGACCCCACCAGCCACGAATCCGACCGGGCCAGTTCGCGCAAAGCCTTTTCCGGCCTTTGCATGGCCCTGGTGCAATCCACCAAGGCAGCGGGAACCATCACCGTGGAGGCCAGCTCGCCGGGATTGATCCCGGCCAGCGTCACCATCACTTCAAGAGCCGTGAAGCTCCGGCCCCAAGCGGCGGTTTGGGAGCGCGCGGTCCCGGCGGGCGAGGGCATCACGGGCCTGTGGAGACCCGCGCCTGTGGCTGCTGCCGCGGGTTTCGGCGGCGGCGGTTTCGGCGGCGCAGCCAGCCAGGTCTTCACCCTCCAGCAGAATGGCAGTACCCTCACCGGAACCGTCGAGGGCGATACGCCCACCCCGATCGAAAATGGAAAGGTGGATGGCGCCGGAATCTCCTTCAGCGCCGCCAACGTTACCTACACGGGGACGCTGAAGGGAGACGCGATCGAGCTTCAGCGGACCGGTGGAGCCATGGGCGGCCGCGGAGGACGCGGCGCTCCGGCCGAGCCTGCCGGGCCGCGCCCCGCTATCGGCCCACCGCCGGACGGCACAGACCCGTCGCGAGGCGTCGGGGGAGGACGGGGTCCGCAAACGCCCGCGCCCATGGTCCTTCACCGGGCGAAGCGGTAAATCGTCTTTAGAACCGACGTGGCGCGGACTCTCAGTCTGCAGCGTCCCGACTCATCGGGACGCTGCAGGCGCCTACTGGCCGCGGCCCGCCGTAGCCGGGGGGATGCCCAGGTTGGCCCGCGCGCCCGCTTGGATGAGCATGCCTTCCGTGGCCGCCTGCAGGAAGGTGAATCCCGGGCGGTCCTTCCAGGCCTGCGGACCACCCAGCTTGATGCCGGCCTTCAGGGTGACATCGTGGATTCGGGTGACCAGCGCTTCATACTCCGGCTCGCCCTGCTTATGTCCGGAAAAGTTCCCCAGGTCGCCGCTGGCGGCGAAAATCACATCGATGCCCGGGACGGCGGCGATCTTCTCCGCGTTCGCGACGCCGATGGGCGTCTCAATCATGATCACCACCACCATATTGTCGTTAGCGGTCTGGCGGTAGTCCGGCCCATATAGTCCCTTATACTGGCCGCCGCCCATGCTGCGGCGTCCCTGGGTCGGATACCGGGCCCACTTGACCGCGGCCTGGGCCTTCTCCACCGTATCGACGGTGGGAACGATGATGCCCAAAGCCCCGATGTCCGTGGCCTTCTGGATATCGCTTTCCGTCGCGTCCGGCACGCGAATAAACGGCACCGCCGGAGTTCCCCTGCCGGCCCATATCAGTCTGGCCGCTTCTTCAAACGTCAGCGTGCTGTGCTGCATCTCGATCCAGGTGAAATCGTACCCGGCGGTGGCCACGGCGTAATAAAGGTCCGGGTCCGGCGACTCGATGGTCCCGCCGAAAATCTGCTTACCGGCCATCAGTTTCTGCTTCGCGGTGTTGTAAATCTTCACCGGCGCGGCAGCCGGCCCCTGTTGCGCTCGGATCGCCATTGCAATCGTCAGGCACAGCATCGCGCAGACTACGCTGCCCGTGACAATTCGTTTGATACTCATTAGACTTCTCCTGTTCGAGGATTCCGTCACAGCCATTCTGGTGTGAGCCGGCCACCGTGTCAAGCACGGCGTTCTAAAATCGGAGTTAGGCAGGAGGAGCCGTGGGAAAGGTGTCCCGGGAGTTTCAGGTCTTTGTCAAACCGGCCGGGGCTGTCTGCAATCTCGATTGCCCATACTGCTATTACCGGGACAAGCGGAGCCTCTATCCGGATACCGGCGTGTTCCGGATGCCGGAAAGCCTGCTGGAAGAATACATCGTCCAGCACATCGAAGCCGCGCCTGGACCGGAGATCGACTTCTCCTGGCATGGAGGAGAGCCCACCACTTTGGGCGTGGATTTCTTCCGCAAGGCGGTCGAGTTTCAGCGCCGGCACCGGCCCAGCGGCTGGCGCATTCGCAATGGCATCCAGACCAATGGCGTCCTGCTGGACGAAGAATGGTGCCGCTTTCTGGCGGCGGAGGATTTCAGGGCCGGTCTCAGCCTCGACGGCCCGGCGGAGTTGCACGACGCCTACCGCGTGACCAGGGGCGGCCAACCGACTCACCGGCAGGCCATGCGCGGATACGACCTCCTGCGCAAGCATGAGGTCCCCACCGACATCGTGTGCGTGGTGCACAACCTGAACGCCCGGTACCCGCTCACCGTCTACCGCTTCTTCCGGGAAATCGGCTGCCGGTATCTGGGCTTTCTTCCGGTGGTGGAGCGCGCGCCGGAGAGCCCGGACGGGGTCGGCCCGTATACCCCGTCCGCGGAGGCCTACGGAGCGTTTCTGTGCAAGATCTTCGATGAATGGATCGAGCGGGACACCGGCCGGATCGCGGTTCAAACCTTCGAGGAGGCTGCCAGACCGGCCCTCGGCCTGGAGCACTCGTTATGCGTCTTCCGCGAAACCTGCGGCCAGATCCCGGTCCTCGAGCACAATGGCGACTTCTTCCCGTGCGATCACTTCGTCGACCGCGAACACCGCTGGGGCAACATCCTCGAGACGCCACTCGGCGAACTGCTGGAAAGCCAGGCGCAACGGGAGTTCGGCGATGCCAAGCGGGATTCCCTGCCGCGTTACTGCCGCGACTGCGAAACGCTGGCCATGTGCCATGGCGGATGCCCCAAGTACCGCTTCATCCGGACGCCGGCGGGCGACCCCGGTCTCAACTACCTGTGCGCCGGATTGAAGCGCTTCTTCCTGCACAGCCGGGCGCCGCTGGCCAGAATGGCGTCCCGCGAGCGGCAGCAGGCGCCCGCACCCCGTACCCCGCCGGGCAAAGTGGGCCGCAACGATCCCTGCCCGTGCGGCAGCGGCCTGAAATTCAAGAAGTGCTGCGCGGCCAGGTAGGGTTGCAGGCCTGAAACTACTTTTTGTCTTGCGCTTTCGGGACAATCCGTTCGAAAATAGCGGCACAGGAGCACATCGGCAATGAATACAGTTACGAGAAGGCTGTTTCTGGAAGGAAGCGCCACGGGAGTGGCCGCAACCGGCTGGGGCGCGGCTTCCCTGGGCGCGCAGGATTGGGCGCGCCAGGCCGTGGACAAATCGCCTCGGCGCCGCGAGTGGGTCACGGTGAAGCACGATAGCCGGTCCATCGAGTCGTTTGTGGCCTACCCGCAGTCGCCGGACAAGGCGCCCGCCATGGTCGTCATCCACGAGATTTTCGGAATGACCGACTGGGTGGAGAGCGTCACCGATGAGTTTGCGGCGGCGGGCTATGTGGCCATCGCTCCCGACCTGCTCTCGGGTATGGGCCCCGACGGCGGACGCACCAAAGACATTCCGGCCAACGGCGTCGGCCAGGCCATCGGCAAGCTGCCGCCCGACCAGATCACCGCCGATCTCAACGCCGTGGCCGACTATGTCAAGAAGCTTCCCGCCTGCAACGGGAAGGTCTGCGTGGTGGGCTTCTCCTGGGGCGGCGGACAATCGTTCCGCTTCGCCACCAACCGCAAGGATCTGTCGGCGGCATTCGTGTGCTACGGCACCGGCCCGGCCGCGGAGGCCATCCCCAACATCCAGGCCCCAGTCTACGGTTTCTACGCGGGGGCCGATGCGCGCGTCAACGCCAGCATTCCGGCCACCCAGGAACAGATGAAAGCGGCGGGCAAGTTCTTCGAGCCCGTGACTTACGAAGGCGCCGCCCACGGGTTCATGCGGGCCGGCGCGCAGCCCGATGCGACCGACCCCAACAAGAAGGCGCGCGCCGAGGCATGGGTCAAGCTGAAGGCGCTCAGAGACAAAGCCAAGTAAGTGCGAATGGCCGTCCCCGGCCGTCCCACTATATATCGATTGCCACCACTTCGTGCAGGGCAATGGGCGGCGTGGTGGTCTCGATCCATGCACCGTTTTGCCGCCACTGCGCCTTGGCCTCGCTGACCAGGAACCGGACGCCGCGCGCCTTGGCGCCGTCGGGCAGCTTCACGCGCACCTTCTGCGGGCCAATCGGCAGAATCTCGCGGATCGGCCCTTTCATCATCATCGGGTTGGAGAGGTTGACCAAGTGAACCGTAACGGAGGACTGCTGCTTCCATAGCGCCACATCGAGCACGCCGGGGCCTTCCACCCGGAGCGGCTGCTCCTCGTTTGCGGCCCAGCGGACGGCATTAGCCAGCACCATCCCGTGATCCGGGCACATGATTTCCCAGAACGTCCGGTCGATGTCCCACGGAAAATAAACCACGCGGCCCGACCCGGAGGAGTGCAGCATGACACCGGGAATAGTGGTCGCCGTGTCACGCACGTACACTTCCTCCATCGGCAGATCGGGGTAGGTGGGCACAGTCATGAGGGGCGCACGCAAGCCGGGCGCGGTGCGAATCTCGACGCGCTTGACGCCGTGGATCATGCGGCCGGCATCCGCGAGCCCCGCCAGCAGGGGATGGGAGTGGTCTTCGAGGTTCAGGTAGGCGTTCTGCTGGCGCTCGATCACGTTGCCGGCAAAGGAGGCGCCGAAAAGGCCGGCCAGGCCGAAATCGTCGCGGCGCCGGCCGCGCTCGTCGTAGAGCGAGGTCTCGTGGGTCGCCACCAGCCCGCCGCCCTTTTCGACGAAAGATTGCAACTGTGCGCACTGCGCGTCGGAGAGGTTGGCGATATTCGGCAGGGCCAACACTTTGAACTGCTGCACGTGCGCCGGGTCGAGTTGGCTGTCCAGAACCATTTCAAAGGGAATCCGGGCTTCCACCAGCGCGTGGTAGAACCCGGACGTATGGTCCTGCGCGGCCCGCGATGCAGACGCGGACACCAGCCCAACGCGCGCCAGCGGGCGCTCGTTGCGCAGATACTTCTCGTTCTTCCAGTGCCAGACAAAGAGGTCCTCGACGGGCTTGAACCAGCGGCGGTCGAGCGGCTTGGCATTGAACTTGATGACCCAGGGCCGGAAGCCCTGGGCGATGCCATCCACCGCCCACAGCCGGATCTCATGGGGATCCTGGGTGGAGTCTTTCCAGCGGTAGGGCGCCTCGAGGCCGACACTGAACATGCCCGCGATGGGCTTCGAGCCGGAGATCGACCGGGAATCCTTGGCATACTTGCCGTTCTGCCAGGGCAACTGATATTCGGAGCGGGACTGCCGATCCGCCACCAGAATCGGGACCGAAACGCTGTCGCGTATCTGGTCGAACCCGTTGGGGAAAAACGCGGCCTCCGGGTTGCGCTTCTTGATCTCGGCATCCCAGAGTAAGTACAAATCCAGGAGGCGTTTCTTCTGCCATGCGGCGAATTGAGCGCGCGCGTCGCCGGGCGCCCCCGCTCCACGTGGAAGTTCCAAGCCGCTGAATTCCTTGAAATTCCGCTGGCAGTGCCGGCAGTAGCACATGCCCGACCCGCTCCAGCGGTTGGCGAAGATGCCGTCCACCTTGTAGAGGGTCATGATCTCCTGGATGACGCTGGTCATGAACTCGAAGTTGTAGGGGCCGAGCGCGCAGGTTACCCATTGGGCGGGCATGGCCCAGTGGCGGCGAGGCTGGCCGTTGGCTTCCACGGCGATCCAATCCGGATGAGCGTCGTACACGTCCTGATGCGCGGCGTGGGGATCCACGCGCGCGATCGCGTTCATGCCGAGTTTGCGGCAGCCCGCCAGCATTTCGCCAAAAGCGTCGCCATCGCCGAGGAACTTGCTGCGGTAGTGCAGCGGCACCTTGGTGGGATAAAAGGCCACGCATCCGCCGGCGCTCAGGCACACGGCATCGGCGTGGAGCCGCTTGAAATAGTCGAGCCAGAAGCCGGGATCGTAGCGGCCCGGGTCGTCCTCGACGAAAGCCAGTTGCACCCACCGCATGGGCCGGTCGAACCAGCCTTTGTCCGGGCTTTGCTGGCCGAAAGCCCTGCCGGCCGCCGCTAGCGCGCCGGCCTCGATCATCCATTCGCGACGATTGATTTCCATAATGAGTCCATCTCCCGACTCTTAGTCTACATTGACAGCTTCGGTCGCACGGTCATACCATTTGCTGTTCAATGATGAAAAACAACCCTGATTCGTTCAACCGGCGGAATCTCTTGAAAGTATCCACCATGCTCGGTGGCGGCAGCCTGGTCGCCCAGACGGCAGTCCCAACGGGAGCCGTGGCGCAGCAGCCTCGCCTCGCCGAAACAGACGTTTTGGTGAAGGCCCGCGAACGCCTTTACCCCACCTGCCGGGTCTGCCCCGTTTGTGACGGCGTAGCCTGCTCCGGGGATTCCGGGGGAATCGCCGGCAGCGGTACGGGCATGTCGTTCCAGAACAACTTCACCGCGNNAAGATCTCTCTGCCGGCGGTGTGCGCGCCCATGGGTCCCGCGGGCACTAAGTTCGGCAAGGGGATAACGCAGCAGGAATGGTTCGACTCCCTCGTCGGCGGATGCGTGGCCGCCGGCACATTGGGCGCGGTGGGCGACAATCTCACCTACCCCATCGAGGACGTGAGGAGGAACCTGGCCGTGGTCGGCCGTTTCCAGGGCAAGGCGCTCTATAACAGCAAGCCGATTCCCAACGAAATCATCCTGAAGTGGCAGCCCCAGATCGACGCCACCGGCGCCGCATGGCTTTCCATCGACGTGGATTCCGGGCCCAAGAGCGTGGCGCAACTGCGCGAATTGGTCAAGGCTTTCAAAATGCCCGTGGTGGTAAAGGGCATCATGACGCTCGACGATGCCATGCGATGCGTGGATGCCGGCGTAGCGGGCATCGCCGTCTCGAATCATGGCGGGCGCAGGCAGGATCACACCGCGGGCACCGCGGAAGTGCTGCCGGCGGTGGCCGCGAAACTCAAAGGCAAGATCCCGATCCTGACCGACGGCTGCGTGGCGTCCGGCACCGACGTGCTGAAGTACCTGGCTCTGGGCGCCGACCTCGTCATGGTCGGCCGGCATATCCTGCGCGCCGCGTACGGCGGTGGCGCCGACGGTGTCGCGCTTTTCATGAACCGGATGCGCGCCGAGTTGCAGGCTGCCATGGTCCTGACGGGCGTTCCATCGGTCGCTAAGATCGACAGCCGGATCATCTTCGTCTGAGAGAGGAGCCATGCGATTCCAGGTGAGCATCGGGCTGGCGTTGGCCGCGGCGTTGCTGCTTTGCCTGCCGCCGGGAGCGGCCAGCGCCGGTGGCCGCCTTCCTACTCTGAGTTATCGCGGCGGCGGGCGTGGCAAGGTGGTCTTCGACCATCAACTGCATGCGTCCAAGGGTTTTCGCTGCAACGATTGCCACACCGATTTCGCGGGGACGGGAAAGCAGCTCTTTGCAACCCGCAAACAGGGGCTCATTACGTTTGCGGACCATCGAGCGGCCACAAAATGTTTTGCCTGTCACAAGGGCGGCGGCGTGCCCGACGACTGCGACCACTGCCACCGCAAGATCGGCGGCTTCTAACAAGATGCGGAAGAAGAGACAAACATGAAGAAACTCACAAACATCATAGGCGTATTCGTCATCGGTTGCTTCACGCTTGGGGCATTGAGTGCCCAGGCCCCCAACACCCTGACCAGGGAAGAAGTGGCTGCCGGCTGGAAGTTGTTGTTCGACGGCGCCACGCTGAAGGGCTGGGAGCCTCACGCGGCGTCGGCTACGGAACCCGCGGCCACGGAGTGGGGCGTCGCCGACGGTGCGATCTTCTGCACCGGCGACCGTCGCGGATGGCTTGGTACGGACGACACGTTCAGCGATTTCAACCTGAAAATACAATTCCGGGTTGGGGCGAAGACCAACAGCGGTGTGTTTCTTCGCTCTCAGAAAGCGGGCGGCACCCCCGCCGAGGCAGGCTACGAATTGCAGATCTGGGACTTTCGGCCGACTTACAAGACCGGAGCGCTGGTGAATGCCATCGAAGCGGAGCCGACCAAGATCCTGGCGGATCAGTGGAACAGCTACGACGTCATCGCGGACGGAGACCACTTCGTGGTGGTGTTGAACGCTAAGAAGATCCTGGACGGCCACGACGCGAAACATTCCTCCGGTGTGATCGGCCTGCAATACAACACGGGCGGCGGCAAGGTCGAATTCCGGGACATCAAGATCAGGTCGATCAAACACTGACCGCGGGACGGCCCCGCTCCCATAACGGAGATGTAGGACCCGATGTCCAAACCGATTCCACCACCGCATCCGGGCTTCTCGACAGGCCGGAACTGGGTGGTGCTCGTTGCCGCTGCGCTGGCGTTCGCTCTCAAAGTCGCACTTGCGCTGAACACCTACGGAACCAACGATGTCATTACGTGGGAGCGGCACCTGGCCAAGATCAAGGATGATGGTGCACTGGCCTGGTATCGCGACGGGCCAGATATACGCACTCCGGACGGGCGCCCAATCGCCGGGCAGGTACCCAATCATCCGCCCTTTGTCATCTCGATACTGGCAGCTTGGGACTACCTGGCCCGTGTCTCGGGCCTGCCGTTTCGCTTCTGGCTGCGCTTTACCGGTGCCCTCGCGGACATCGCCAGCCTGCTGCTGATATGGAAGTGCCGCATCGCCGCCGGTTTGGGCGCGCGGCCCGCAGTGTTGCTGCTGGTAGCCCTCTCTCCCGTATCGATCATGGTTTCCGGCTTTCACGGGAATACCGATCCCCTCGTGGTCGCGATCCTTCTGCTCTCCATCTGGCTGGCCGAAAGCGGCAGGCCGGGTTGGCTGGTTGGCGCGGTGTTTGGGATAGCCATGAATATTAAGGTCGTGCCGATTCTCTTCGCTCCCGCGTTCCTGCTTTACTTGCGGGGCACGCGGCGCAGGATTGATTTTGCAGTTGCCGCCGGTGCGGTCTTTCTAACAGGCTCCCTGCCGTATATCGTCCAAGACCCCGCACTCGTCATCCATCGCCTGTTTGGTTACGATCCGGCACTCGTCATCTATCGTCTGTTTGGTTACGCCCCGGTGACCGCAACCTGGGGACTGTCGCAGATCGGTTCTGTTTTCCTCCCCCAAGGCGGGTACGAAGTCTACCTGGCCGTTGGCAAGGCGATCCTGCTTCTGATCGTCCTTTGGGCGTCGTTTTGGATGAACCGGGGCGCGCGCAAACCGGCCCTTTTTCTGCAGTGCGGATTCGTGGCACTTCTCTTCATTTTCTGGACCCCGGGCTTTGGCGTGCAATACCTGGCCTGGCTGGTGCCGTGGTCCGCCGGCCTGGATGGCAGACGCTTGCACTGCTATTACGCCCTCAGCGGGGCGTTTCTGTTCATGAAGTATACCTGGTGGTCCCGCGGGTTTCCCTGGTTCCTGGCGAATTCGTTCGACCCCGGTCCGCTCGCTTGGGCCGGGATGCTTGCCATTCCCTTGGGGCTGGCATGTTGGATTTCGGTCGGCGCCGTCGCGCACAAGTTGAAGATCCGCCTTAGCGAATCCGCTTGAGCCAGCCACCCGGATTGAAAGTCACGAGGAATTTTTCGCGCGAACGATCCACCGCGAAATTCCGGTTCCCGGCCAGAAACTCCGCCGTCGCTTCCGCCGGACCCGGCCCCCATCCCCTCCAGACCGGGTGGCCGTTTATATTCGTGTCCTCTACCACTAAGTACTGGCCCGGCGTGACCATGCGGCTGTAGATTTCCAGTTCGCGGAGGACATGCGGCGCGTGATGGTCTGAGTCCAGCACGGCCATCACCGTCTCGCCCGGCTTTACCAGTGCTTCGATCTGACGCACAATTTCCGGTGAAGTGGAAGACCCCAGCAGGTACGCGATACGCGCGTGCTTCGGTAGGTTCGGCTGATGTGCAATATCCACGGTAATCACGCGCCCATGGCCCATCAGATCGAAAATGGACGCGAAGTAAAGGGCGCTGCCACCATTGAAAGTGCCCATCTCGAGCAGCACATCCGGCTTAGTCTCCCAAAGCAGTTCCTGATAGACTTCGAGATCCATCGGGAGCTTCTGAATCCGCGTGCCGAGCCAACGGGTATTCTGGTCCCAGGTGGTCTCAGCCATGTCGTGAAAGATTCGGTGGAAGCGTTCGACCGTGCGCGAATCCCTATCAAGCCATATTGAGGCACCGGCCGCTCCCACGACCAATGAGACCAGGATCGCGGCGATCATCTGCTTCGTTATGGATGTTGCCATGCGAGCGGTGCGCCCCAAGAAGAACTCATCGGCAGGATGGAGCACATCCCTTAGGGTTGGCGGCCCCAGATTGCCGGTAGCTGCGCGCCTCGGATCACATCCCCAGGATTCGCTCAGCCGCCTGGCGGCCCATGCGGATGCAGTCGGGAATTCCGATGCCTTCGCAGGCGTTGCCAGGTGAAGGTCCGCGGGCGGCATTCCGCAACTCCAAGCCAACTTTTCTCTCGACATTTATCGCGTATCGATATACGATAAGTACATGATCCGCTCTTTTCGGGACGCCGAGACCGGGAAGATCTTCGCGGGAATCAGATCGAAATCGTTCCAGGCTATCGAAAAGGCCGCAATCCGCAAACTGTTTCATCTGAACCGGGCAACCACCATACGCGACCTGGCCGCGATCCCCGGCAACCAACTCGAAGCCCTGAAGGGCGATCGCAAAGGGCAATACAGCATTCGGATCAACGATCAGTACCGCATCTGCTTCCGCTGGAAGGATGGAGACGCCTTCGACGTCGAGATCACCGATTACCACTAGGAGATGTAAGACCCTATGTCCAAACCGATTCCACCGCCGCATCCGGGGGAAACAATCCTGGAAGACATCTTGAAGCCACTCGGCATGAGCGTGAATCAACTCGCCAAAGCCCTTGGCATAACCGCCGCCCGCCTCAACGATATCGTGCGCGGCCGGCGCGGGATCACGGCCGATACGGCGCTACGGCTGGCACGGTATCTCGGAACCTCAGCCGAATTCTGGCTTGGACTTCAACTCGAATATGACCTGCGGATAGCCGAGAAAAAGGTGCGCGCGGCCATCGACCGTCAGATCACACCGAGGAAGGTCGCGTAGCAGAGCACACGTGGTGGCCAGATGGAAGAGCGTCCCGAGGAGTCGGGACGCGGCAGCCTGAGAGGCTGCGCCACGTCACCTCCCGAGGATTCGCTCGGCCGCCCGCCGGCCCATGCGGATGCAGTCGGGGATTCCGATGCCCTCGTAGGCGTTGCCCGCCAGGTGAAGGCCCCCGGCCGGCGGTGTGCGCGCTTGCATCTCCGCCAGGCGCTGCGGATGGCCCACCGTATACTGCGCCATGGAGCGTGGCCAGCGGGCAATGCGGATGAATCGCGGGCGGGCGGTGAAGCCGGCGATTTCCTGCAACTCGCGCACGACCGCAACGCCAACGGCTTCGTCCGATTCGCCGAGGACGCCCGCGTCCTCCATGCCGCCCAGGAAGCAGCGTGCCACCACCTTGCCCTCCGGCACGCGGTACGGGAACTTGGTGCCAACCCAGGTGCACGCCACCAGCCGCCGGCGCTCCTTCTTGGGCACCAGGAAACCGAATCCATGCGGCGGGCGATCGAAATCCGCGGCATCGAAGCCCAGCGCCACGGTCATCGAGGAACTGTAGGGCACCGTGCCGAGCAGTTCCGCCAGCCGCCCGTCCACGCCGCCCAGCAGGGCCGAGCCGCTGTGCGCCTCCGACGCCACCACCATCTGGTCCGCTTCCAGCCAGCCGCCGTCATCCAGCTTGATGCGGAAACCGGCCTCCACGCGCTGGATGGTTTGGGCGCGGCATTGCCGCACTTCCACCTTCCCGCTAATGGCGCGCGCGACGGCGTCGACCAGTTGCCCCAGCCCGCCCTGGAGCGTGCGGAACAGCGGCACGGCGTGCCGGTCACGCCCCGCCTTGGCGCGCGCCGCCAGCACGCCGCGAGTGAGGCTGCCGTATTGGTTGGCCAACTCGACAAAACGCGGCAGCACACTGGTCACGCTCAACTGGCTGGGGTTGCCGCCATAGATGCCGGAAAGCAAGGGCTCCGCCAGGTAGTCCACCGCCTCGGCTCCGTAGTGCTCTTCGATGAACTGGGCCACGGATTCGTCGCCCGGTTTCGGCCGGGGAGCGCGCAGCAGCTCCATCCCCATGCGGAACTTCGTTCTCCAGCCCAGCAGGCGGGTGGTGAGGAGCGGCAGAATCCTGGTGGGCACCACCATCATCAGCCCGTCGGGCAAAGGTACGAGGCGGCCGCCCTTGCGGACGTACGTGACGCGGAGACGATCGTTCGAGCCGATGACCTGATCGGCTAGCCCCAGTTCGCGAATCAGATCCATTGCGGCTGGCTTGGCCGAAAGGAAACTGTCCGGGCCGGCCTCGAGGGTGCAGCCCTCGACGCGCTCGGTCTGGATCACGCCCCCCAGGCGCGGCCGCGATTCGAGGATGGTGGACGGCACGCCGCCCCTGGC
This sequence comes from Bryobacterales bacterium, assembly GCA_003142355.1. Next base: position 12,003 of record PLMF01000179.1, on the reverse strand, counting down.
CAGATAGTAAGCGGCCGAAAGCCCGGAGATGCCGCCGCCGATGACGACTACGCTCATGTGGCGCAGGCACTCATGCCTGCCGCGTCCCCACTCATGGGGACGCTTGGTTCGAGGCCCACAAAGAGTCTCCGCAAGAGTGCGGAGACGGCAGACTGAGAGTCTGCGCCACGCTGCACACTCACAGGCACCGTTTTGCCACCTCGGCCAGCGCGGCGGTGAACTTCTCAGAACCGTTCAACGCTTCGGGACGGACCACGGAAATGCCGCGCGCGGCGGCGTAGTTGCGGAAAACCACATCGATATCGTACAGCGTCTCGACGTGATCGCACACGAAGCCGATGGGGCAAACCACCACTTCGCGGATGCCCCCGGCGGCGTAGCGGTCCAGGCAGGATTCCACGGTAGGCCCCAGCCAGCGGTCGTCGGTAAGGCCCTGGCTCTGGTAAGCGAACTCCCAGCCGGTCAGATGAAGCCGCGCCGCCACCGCCGCGGCCGTGGCGCGCGTTTCGCGGTCGTACGGATCCCCGCCCCCCAGCGCCTTCTCGGGCAAACTGTGCGCCGTGAAGAGGACCTTTTTGCCCCCCGCCAGCGGCTCCAGTTTCTCCGCAAAGGCCTCCACCAGCAGCGGATCGTCATGGAAGCTCCTGGCCCACACCATCTCCGCCGCCACGCCGGCTTCGCGCCGGGCCTCCTCGGTGCGCCGGATGTACTGCCCCACGCTCAGTTCCGAATACTGCGGCGCCATGGCAATCGCGGCGATGCGATCGAGGCCCGCATCGCGCACCCTGTCCATGGTTTCCCGAATGAACGGATGCCAGTTGCGCATGCCGAAGAAGACGGGAATGGCCAGCATGCGTTCCAGCGCTTCGGCCTGTGCGCGCGTCCACGCCAGCAGCGGAGACGATCCGCCGATGGCTTGGTAACGGCTGGCGACTTCCTCGACGATCTGCGGGGAAGCCGGCCTGCCGCCGCGCACGAACCTCAGGTAGCTCTCGACGTCCTCGACGCGTTCCGGCGCTCCGTGGGCGAGCAGCAGGACCCCCTGCTTCATGGGCGAAATTCCCGGACCATCTCCACCACCGCCTTCACGTTCTCGACGGGGGTCTCGGGCAGAATGCCGTGGCCGAGGTTGAAGATGTGACCGGGCCGGACGCCCGTGCGCTTCAGCAGCTCGTGGACCTTGGCGCGCAACTCGGGCAGGGGCGCGAACAGCGCCACCGGGTCCAGGTTCCCCTGAATGGCGGAGCGATAGCTGATGTCCATCCAGGCCTGGTCGATATTGATGCGCCAGTCGACGCCCATGACGTCGCCGCCGGCGGCGTGCAGCTCGCGGAAGAAACCGGAAGCGCCGGTGCCGAAGTGGATCACGGGAACGCCGGTGGAGCGGATGCGTTCGATGAGCGCGCGCGAGTAGGGCGCGGCAAAGCGCACGTAGTCGTCCGAGCCCAGGGTCCCCACCCAGGTGTCGAATACCTGGATGGCGCGCGCCCCGGCCGTCACCTGCAAATGCGCGAACGGCGCCAGCACGTCCACAATCTTGCCCATCAGCCGCCGCCACAACGTTTCGTCGCTGTACATCAGCTTTTTCGTGCGGATGAAATTACGCGACGCGCCGCCTTCGATCATGTAGCTGGCCATGGTGAAGGGCGCGCCCACGAAGCCGATGACCGGCACCCTGCCGGCCAGCGCCCGGACCACGTTCTGGATGGCCTGTCCCACATAACCGAGGTCGTCGGTGTTGGTGGTGGAGAGCGAATCCACGTCGTCGGAGGTCCGCACGGGGTTGCCGATCACCGGCCCTTCGCCCTTCTCGTAAGAGAGCTTGAGGCCCATCGGCTCGACCGGCAGCAGCAGGTCCGCGAAAATGATGGCGGCGTCCACGTCCAGCACTTCCACTGGCTGCAGGGTCACGGTAGCGGCCAGGTCCGGCCGCTTGCAGATTTCCAAAATGCCGAGCTTGTCGCGGATCTGGCGGTACTGTTTGAGGTACCGGCCCGCCTGCCGCATAAACCACACCGGCTTCACATCCGTCGGCCGGCGCCGGCAGGCGTCCAAAAAACGGCTGGTCATTGGAGCCACGCGCATGGCTGTTCCATCCTGTCTTCGCAAAAAAACACGCGAAATTCCTCTGGTTTGTGCCTCGCCGCCCACTGGCGGCCGTTGACGAAATACGGCTTGGCCCACGCCTCGCTGTCGATGGTGCGCGGCGCGACGACCGAAACCGATACGCTCCCTTGCGCCGGGTATCCCGTGCGCGGATCCATGATATGGGCGTAGATGCGTCCCTCCGCCCGGAAGAACTTCTCGTAGCTGCCGGAAGTGGACATCGACATGTCCTTCAAAAACGTCTCCGCCACGGTCTGTCTGGGGTGCCACGGATCTTTGATTTCCACCCGCCAGCCCTTCGGCTCGGTCGGCGGAGCGCCCAACCCGTAAATACTGCTGTCCGACCCGGCCACCAGAGCGATCCCGAAGCCTTGCTGTCTCAAAACATCCACCATGCGATCCACGGCATAGCCCTTACCGATTCCGCCAGGGTCGAGTTCCACCCCGGAGCGGTCGAACCATACGGTCCCGGCCTTCTCGTCCAGGCGAATGTGCCGGTAACCCACTTTGGGGAGGGCGGCCGCCACCTCCGCCCGGTGGGGCAGATGGCCGGAGCCCTTGTAGAACCCCCAAACCTTCATCAGCGGGCCCACCGAAATATCGAAGGCCCCTTCGCTCTCCCGGCTGTATGCGACCGAAGCCGAGAGCAACTGGAACAACTCCGGCGACAGCTTGACGGGCTTTTCGGCCGCGTGCCGGTTGACCTCGCTCCATTCGCTGTCGGCCCTGTAATTGGAAAGCATCTCATCGAGCCGCCGCACCTCGTCGAAGGCGGCGTCCACCGCCGCTTCCATCTTTACCCGGTCATACCCATAAAGGACAATGGAATACGTCGCGCCCATGGCGTCGCCGCTCTCCTCGAGCCGCAGCAGTTCCGGCTGGTCCGCCGCGAGGGTCCCCGACAGAAACAAAACTACCACAAATTGTTTGAGAATAGGGCTAATTTTCGGCATGGCCACGAGATTTTTTCGCCCGCTTCAGCAGGAATCCGATCCGCGTGTCGGCGTCCGGGTTCCGGTCACGCTCGAAATGCAGTTCCGGAACGCGCCGCAGGCTCAGGCGCACGGCCAGTTCGTGACGCAAATAATGCCGCGCGTGCTCCAAGGCGGCCAAAGACTGGTTCTGTTCGCGCTCATCCCCGCGAACCACGACTTTGACGTGGGCATACCGCGCGTCGGGGCTCACGTGCACCTCCGCCACATCCACGGCCAGCAGCCGGGGGTCCTCCAGCTCGAAGCCGATGATTTCGGCCAACTCCTCGCGGACCGCTTCGGAGACCCGTATTGTCCGCCGTTCATCCATAAGCTGGCCCCCGGCCCCTGGCCCCTAACTCAGCCACTCCACCGTGGCCTCGACCAACTCCGCTCCCAGCAGCGCCGCAGCCTCGTCTTCCACCGATTCGAGCACTCTGGCGGCGTGCGCCTGGTCCGGGGAAACCGTCACCGCCGCCACCGCCGCGCGCTGCCAGAGGTCCTGATAATCGATCTCCGCCACCGCCACGTTGAATTTGCCGCGCAGCCGGTCCTTCAGGCTCTGGACCACGTGGCGTTTGTCCTTGAGCGAGTGCGAATTCTCGAGCCGCAGCTCCAGCGTCAGAACGCCGATTACCGCCATGGCATCAGGCGAAAACTTCGGTGGCCACGCGCTCGGTGACGAACGCCTCGATCACGTCACTCTGCTTGAGGTCGGCGTAGTTCTCGAGCGTGATGCCGCACTCCATTCCGCTCTTGACTTCGCTCACGTCGTCCTTGAACCGCCGCAACGAGCCTATCTTCCCGGTGTACACCACCACGTTGTCGCGCAGCAGCCGCACCGCGGAATCGCGCGTGATGGTGCCATCCTGCACCAGGCATCCGGCCACCGCTCCGACCTTGGAAATGCGGAAGGTTTCGCGCACTTCCGCCTTGCCCTTGTAGACCTCTTTGAATACCGGCGCGAGCAGGCCGCTCATGGCGAGCTTGATCTCGTCGGTGAGGTTGTAAATGATGGTGTGCAGGCGGATATCCACTTTTTCCTGCTCGGCCAGCGCCGCCGCGTTGCGCTCCGGCCGCACGTTGAACCCGATGATGATGGCGTTGGAGGCCGAGGCCAGCAGCACGTCCGACTCGTTGATGGCGCCGACTCCGGAGTGAATCACGCGCACCTTCACCTTCTCGTTCGTCAGCTTCTGGAGCGTCTCGGAAAGCACTTCGGCCGATCCGCCCACGTCGGTCTTGATGATGATGGGGAGCTCCTTGACCTCGCCGGCTTCCATCTGCTTGTGCAGTTGCTCGAGGGTGAGGCGGCTGGATTTGGCGAGCGCCGCCTCGCGCAGCTTCTGGTCGCGGAAGTTGACAATCTGCTTGGCCTTGGCGGTGTCCGTGACCACCTGGAAATCGTCCCCGGCTTCGGGCAGCGACTCCAGGCCCAGCACCTCGACGGGCATGGAGGGTTCGGCCTTGCGGATTTGCGCGCCGCGGTCGTTCTGCATGGCGCGCACCTTGCCGAACACCGCGCCGCAAATGAAGAAATCGCCCACGTGCAGCGTGCCGTTGCGCACCAGCACGGTAGCCACCGGGCCGCGCCCGCGGTCGAGTTGGGCTTCGATCACGGTGCCCATGGCGGGACGGCTGGGGTTGGCCTTGAGGTCCTGCATATCGGCCACCAGCAGAATCATCTCGAGCAACAACTCGAGATTCTGGTGCATCTTGGCGGAAACCGGCACCATGACCACGTCGCCGCCCCAATCCTCGGCCAGCAGGCCGCGGTCGGAGAGCTGCTGCTTGATTCGCTCGGGCTGGGCGTCGGGCTTGTCGATCTTGTTGATGGCGACGACGATGGGGACGCCGGCCGCTCTGGCGTGGTCGATGGCCTCGAGCGTCTGGGGCATGACGCCGTCGTCGGCCGCCACCACCAGCACCACAATGTCGGTGACTTTGGCCCCGCGCGCGCGCATGCGGGTAAAGGCTTCGTGGCCGGGAGTGTCGATGAACACGATTTTGCGGCCGTTCAGCTCGACGTGGTACGCGCCGATGTGCTGGGTAATGCCGCCGGCTTCGCGCCCCGCCACGTTGGTTTCGCGGACGGCGTCCAGCAGCGAGGTCTTGCCATGGTCCACGTGGCCCATGATGGTGACCACGGGCGCCCGTTTTTCGAGATCTTTGGTGTCTTCGGCCTCTTCCACCGCCTGCATGGCCTCTTCCTCGTAAGTGATGGTGGCGGTGGATGCGCCGAATTCGCGGGCCACCTC
>PLMF01000179.1:0-6605 GCA_003142355.1 Bryobacterales bacterium | reverse complement strand
TTGTCGCCCGGGCGTCCACGGGGCAGTTCGACCGGCGGGGCCATGCCTGGCTCGAGGCGGCCTCGCGAAGTGGGATGTTGCGGGCGCGGTCCGCCGGGGCGGGCGGTGGGCGCTCCGGGGCGGACTCCCGGCTTGGCCACCATCGGCTGGCCGGGGCGAATGGGGCCGCGATAAATGGGCTGGCCCGGAACCGGCATCGTGACCAGGGGTTTGGGAATTCCGGGACGCGGCGCGGCCTGGCTGGCAGCGCTCCCCGCAGCCGAAAGGCCGGCTCTCGGAGTGCTCAACTTGGCCACCAAATCGGGCCGCGGGGGCACCACCGGCCGGGCTGCGGGCTGGCCCGCGAGCGGGCGGGCGCCAGAGGATACTCCGGGCGCGGGAGGCGGCGCAGGTGCGGCCTGGGATTCTCCCAGTCCGGTCGAAGCGGGCGCGCGTGAAACCTCGGGGCGCTGGCGGGGACCCATCGCCGGGCGTGGCGGCGCAGGGGCGGCGGGACGGAAGGCTCCGGCCGGTCCCGCCGGGCTCCCCGTCGGGAACGGCTGACGTGGGCCGGAGAGAATTTGGCCTGGTTTCGGGGCCGTGACCGCCGGGCCCGGCAGCGGTTTGGCTGAAGGAGGAACGGGACGGCCCGGGGCGACGATGGCCGCCGGGGCGGAGGCCGCCGGTTGTGGCGGCGCCGTGGGGCGAGGCGCTCCGGCTACCGGCGGATGGATGGGACGTCCGCCCGCCAGCGGCGGACGGATAGGCGACGCCGGGCGCTCGACAGGCGGTCTTTCGGCGGTGGGCGCCGCTTCCCCCTCGGCCGGGACCGGCCGCGCTTCTGTGATCGGTGCGGGCGACGGTTCGACCGCCCCAGCGGGGCCGGCTTCCACCGGGGCTTCGGGCTCCTCGGCCTCCGTGGGCTCGAGATCGGGCACCTCAAACCCATACAAGCGGCGCAGCTTGATCGCCACGTCCTCATCGATGGAGCTGGAGTGCGTCTTCTTTTCCTGGACGCCCAATTCGGGGAGCCGTTCCAGTATCTCGTGGGCTTTGACTTCCAACTCCCGCGCCAGCTCGTTGATGCGAATCTTCTTCATAGACAGAGCAATCTGCTTCTACCTGCCGAGGCGCTCCTAATTGTCGCGACCTGGGCCGCCCCCGTCCGGCCCGGCATCTTCACCGGGCGCGGCGTCCTCCGGGCCGGTTCCTTCGGACTGATCGTGAGTGGGGGAACCCGCGTCCTCTATGGTAGCAAACTGTTCCGGGGTTTCCTCGGTTTCGGCCTGTTCGGATGCGGTTTCCTCGGGCGCCGGAGCGGGGCTTGGCTCGGCCTCGGTGGCGGACGAAAGCTCTCCGGCCGCCACGGCCGGCGCCTCGACGGCTCCTTCCGCGGCTGCCGGCTCCGCCTCGCCCTGTTCGTCGAACTGGCTGTAGTAGGCGTTCACCGCCTCCTGGATCTTCTCCACCATTTCGGGGTCAATGCCCTGGATCTCCTCGAGCTGCTCGGGCGTCATGCCGCCCAGCTTCTCGATGGTCCCGACGCCAGTCTCCAGCAGGGTCTCCAGCAGCTTGTCGGGCAGGCCGTAATCGATGAGCACGGAAACCGGCGCGCCCGGCGCCACCAGCGCGGCCATCTGCGATTCCACTTCCTGCCGCTTCTCTTCCTCGCTCTTGATATCGATTCTCCAGGTCAGCAGCTTGGCCGCCAGGCGCACGTTCTGCCCCTTCTTGCCGATGGCGAGCGAGAGCTGCGAATCGTCCACGATCACTTCCATGTGCTTGTCCACGGGATCGAGGATGGTGATGCGGCTCACCTTCGCCGGGCTCAGCGCATGCGTGGCGAACACCACCGGGTCGTCGGAATATTCGATGATGTCGATCTTCTCGCCGCGCAGCTCGCGGATGATGGACTGCACGCGCATGCCCTTCATGCCCACGCAGGCGCCCACGCTGTCCACGTCGCGGTCGCGGCTCTGGACGGCGATCTTGGTGCGCTCGCCCGCTTCCCTCGCGCATCCCTTGATGGTCACCGTGCCGTCGTAGATCTCGGGNNNNGTCTTGCCGAGGTCCAGAATGTAGTCCGGCCCCTCCACACGCTTGATGGTGCAGTTCACCAGTTCGCCCGTGCGTCCGGAGTATTCCTGGTACACGGTTTCGCGCTCCGCTTCGCGGACCTTCTGGAAAATAACCTGCTTGGCGGTTTGCGCCGAAATACGGCCCAGCGCTTCGGTGCTTTTCTGGATGCGGATTTCGGAACCGACTTCGGCCTGGGGCTGGATGCGCCGCGCCTCGGCCAGCGTCATTTCGTGTACCGGGTCTTCGACCGACTCCACCGCCTTCTTGATCGCGTAGAGCTGGATGGCGCCGGTCTTCGGATCCATCTCGGCGATGTAGTCTTCGGTGGTGCGGTAGTGTTTGCGCGCGGCGATCAGCATGGCGTCCCGGACCGCGTCCAGGACGATCTGCGGATCGATGCCCTTTTCCTTGCTCAGTATCTCGATGGACTGAAAAATCGTTTCCAAAGTGTCCTCGTTGTTTCCATTCTGTTTCTGGTTGTGTTTCTCTCCGGCGGGCTACCACTCAAACTTCAGATTGGCTTTCTGGATCGCGTCGAGGGGAAACCGCATCGTCGCCCCCGCCCCGGTTTCGAGCGCGATGGAGCCGTTATCGAGCCCGGCCAGCGTGCCTTCCCAGTTGCGCCGGCCGTCGCGTGGCTCGCGGAGAGTGATTCTGGCTTTCTTGCCCTGGAATCGCTCATAGTCCCCGGGCTTAAGGAGTTTGCGTTCCACCCCGGGGGAACTGACTTCGAGCGTGTAACGCCCGCCCGGGACCACATCTTCGACGTCCAGTATGGTGCCCACCTGCTGCGAGACCAGCTCGCAATCGCCGTGGGTGACGCCGGCGGGCTTGTCGATGGAGATGCGGACGAAGCGCTGATTCCCGCCGCCCTTGACCTCGACCTCGACCACTTCCAGGCCTTCCGGCTGCGCCACGCGTTGGGCGATTTCCTCGATTTTGGACGCCACCTGTTCCGACATTGCCGCTCAGTGCGAGATCCAACAAAAAAGTGGGCTTTCGCCCACTCTCAGGGTTCGACACTCAAATGTTATTGTAGCGTGTTTGGGGGCGCAAGGGGAAGAGCGTAGAATGAAGGAGGTGTCCTTTATGCACAAAAAGCTCTTGTTGGCTGCTACCGCGGTAGCAGCCGTTGTGGCGATGACGGCTTGTTCGGAAGCTCCCACGCCAACCCAGATCAAGAAAGCGCAGGTTGAAACCAAGCAGGAACCTGCCAAACCTCCCGAGCCGGTAGCCGCGCAAACAGCCTTCTATGAAATGTACAAGCCGGCGCGCACCTGGGCTCCCGACCTGCTGGTGCTCAGCCTGATCAGCAACGAAGTTCCCAGCATGAAGAGCGAGGACGGGAAGTTTCCGATGTGGACTGCCGTCTTCGTCTCGCCCAGCCGGCGCGAGGCCCGCACGTTCACCTACTCGGTGGTGGATTACGGAACCGACGTCCACAAGGGAGTCGACGTGGGTGGCGCGCAATCCTGGACCGGCGCCACACCCAAAAGCAGTCCGTTTCAGACCACCGGATTCGTCGTCAATTCCGATGCCGCGTACAAGACCGCGTACGCCAGGGCGGAGGCGTGGGTAACGAAACATCCCGGCAAGAAAGTGGCGTTCTCCCTCGGAAGTGCGGCCCGCTTCCCCGCGCCCGTATGGTTCATCATTTGGGGGGACACCAAGTCGGGCTACGCCGTTTACGTGAATGCCACCACCGGCACCGTAATCGGCAAGTAGTAAAAAGGGGTCAGACGCATTTTTCGCTGCGAAAAATGCGTCTGACCCCTTCTTACGCTTTGTCGCCGCCGAGGGATATCACGAAATATTGTGCCGCGTCGGGACCCGGGTTGCGCCAGCCGTGAAGGTCGAACCCTGGCACAACTGAAAGCGGCCCTGTCCCGTTCCATACTTTCAAGGGATTCGCGATTCGCCGTTCAAGCGCAACAGGCATCCCGGGATCTCCGCCTCGCTTCGGTAGAACTGCATGGGGAGGTCCGTGCGCCGCGACTCCCGAACCAGCGCATACTTGTCGACTTCGTGCAGCGTGCCCCGAATGCGCGAGAATTCGCGGCACGATCGGCCGATCTCACCGGCTGGTTCGGGTGAACCGCGGGAAGTCAGCACCGTTACCACGCTGGCCGCCCCATCGGGCCTTGGCTGGGGAAGATACAGCACTGCCGACGGGGCCCGCGGCCAGCGAAATTGCCAGTTGCCGGCCCCGGTAACGGGCAGATCCGGACACAGCGCGGAAATCACCTCGTGATCGCCGCCGGCAGCCTGCTCGAAGCGGAACAGGCGCTCACCTTGCGCGGCATAGCCGGCCATGGGAGCGGCAGGATGGGGATGCAAGAGGACAAACTGCAATTCCGGGTCTGAATGGCCAAAGTAAAAGCCGCGCAGCTTGAGCGATCCATCGGCGTACAGGAAGGAAATCGACTCCTGCTGCGCACCACCCGTGGCGGCGCTGGCGAACTCGCCCGCGGCGGCGGCGTCGAAGCACTCCAGGAAATGAACCGCGTCCGAGGGACGGCGAATGGGCCAGACGGGGGGCGGCGCGTACCAATACGCGCCGCCCGATGCGTACCACAGCGTGCCGTTCGAGGCCACCACCGCGCTGTAGCCAAGGATGTCGCGAGCCGCCGCGCGCGCCACATCGGCCTCATGCAGGTGCGGTTTGAGCGAGATCCGGGAATCCGCCAGCGTTGGGTTGCCGATGGCCAGGTAAAGGCAAAGCAATCCGGCCGATACGGGCAGGAACAGTTTCCTGGCGCCGGTCTTCGGAATGTGGGACGCGAGCTTCCCGGCCACCACCAGCGCGCCCATCGAGAGAGCGAAGCCGAAGAGCACAACTTCGTGAATCAGGTAAGCACTGTGCTTGTGTGAAGCGGCGAGAAAGATGAGTGCTTGCATGGGCAACGCGGCCCACGCCAAAACACGCGTGCATGGTATCATCCCCAGGATGGCTGTGGAGAAAACCATGAGCGGAACACCCGTGCCCAGCACCAACCTCATCAGCGGCTCCACCTGGGTTCCCTGCGCCCATGTTCGATAAAGCCTCAAGTGCATGCCGACGGCTGCTGGAATGCCGCCACTCCCCTGCGACGATTGCACCGCGGTCTCAATCAACTGCCGGTTCGGCAGCAAGAAGCAAAACACGTATGGAATGCCGAACAGGCACGCACCCGCGGCCAGGGCCGTAGCTGCCGGCAGGCTCTTGCGCCAGCCCAGTTGCCACACAGCCACGATCATGTAGACGGCCACTCCCAGACAGGAGGCCACGGCGTAGTAGTGGACGCCCGAGGCCCACGCGAGCGCGAACGCTCCCGCAAAAAGCTTGGCCTTGTGCCAGTTCTCCAGCCGGCCGGTTTCGAGCAGGACCAACCCCGCCAGCCAGGCGGCCTGCACGTGGCCCTCGGGCCGGGTTCCGAAGATGTTGAATGCCAAGCCGTCGATTCCCGGCCCGCTGCCGTGCAGCAGAAATGCAATGGAGAAGAGAAGCGCCAGCTTCATGATGGCCGGAAACGGACCGCGAACAATCAGCATGATCGCCAGCAGGAACCAGAGGAAAGCCGGCGTGGCCTCCGCGTAATACCACGTGAAGCCCAGGCGCATGAACGCGCCGATAACTCCGACGTGCACCGGCGGGTGGATCGTAATGACATCGTCAAAGGTCCCGACGACCGGGTACGTCAGGTTCCCGTAATGGGCGAACATGTAGCTCGGGTTGTACAGCCCCAGCTCGTCCACATATCCGGTGTGGTCGGTGGCATACGCGGCCAGCACCAGGAGAAAGGCCACCAGGCAGGCGAAGATGAAGACCGGCCACTCGCGCTCCGCTTCCATCTCTATATCGTACGGAGCGCGTGCCGGTCGCCGCCACCTGTTATACTAAAGTTCTGGCACAACTTTAGGCAGCCCCGTATCGCCCCGTCGCGCGTTCCGCCATCCGCCGAAATCCACGTCGCACTTGAGATCCATCGAAAGGAGAACTCTTTGATGAAACCAGCACGGTTCGTGAAACACTATTTACTGGCTAGCGATTTCGATCAAACCCTGAGTTTCAACGATTCCGGCGTCATCCTCAGCGAGCTGCTGGGGGCTTCGGGATTCCGCGAAAAGGTCGCGGGGCTTTCGCGCATCCACCTGGTCCAGCAGGGCGGGGAACTGGCGTACCTGCTTCTGCACGATCCGGAGTACCGCCGCGTGCGCCGCGAGCACCTCGTCGAGACCGGGAAACGGATTCGTCTGAAACAAAACATCCGCTTGCTGCCGCAGATGCTGGAAGGCCTGGACGGGCTGCGTTTTTCCTTCTACGTGATTTCGGCGGCGCCGGAAGAGGTGATCCAGTCGGCGCTGGAGGGTATTGTTCCGCCCGACCATATTTTTGGCACGCAGTTCCACTATGACCCGTCGTCGGGCGAGATCCAATCCATCCTGCGGGTCCCGGCCGGGTACGGCAAGGTCGCCGTACTGGAGGAGTTGCGGTCCCAGTTGGAGATCACCAGCAACCAGGTTGTGTATGTGGGGGATGGCACGTCGGACATTCACGTCATGCTGCA
>PLMF01000111.1 GCA_003142355.1 Bryobacterales bacterium | reverse complement strand
TCGTCCTTGCCCGCGCGAATCGCGTCCGCCATGGCGGCGGCCAAGCCCTTGCTCCACGAGCAACCCGGGTCCTTGACGCGGCATTCGGCCACCTTCATGCCGCACCCGCAGGCGCAGTCGTGGTTGCGGAGCAGGCGCAGCAGCGCGCGGGTCTTCACCGGCGACAGGCCCGAGAAGTCCACCCCCGGCAGGTTGTCCACGGTCTTCCAGTCTGGTTGAGCGAGCAGCAGCGCTACGGCTAGAAAGCAGCACGCGGCGATCTTGGTTCCCCTCGCGGGCAGATGCATAAGAATATTGTAGCGATAGCGCCCGCGGAGGCGGAATCGAAACCGGCCGCAATCCGGCCTGTTCGTGGCCTCGGGCCCGGTTCCAGTCCGCCCGCAAATCTCGCCTCTCAGTATGCGGACCAAGCGCGGTCGCCCAAACCCTGTTCGGCCCACTGCTTTTCCTCTTTCGGGTCGATCTTTGCCAACTCGCGCACCAGCCGGGTCCGCTTCTCGCGCTCACTGAGTATATTCACGGCCGATTGCAGGACCCGGCTTCGGTTCGGGAACTTGCCATCTTTGACCCAACGGTCAAGATCCGCGACGGTCCTTTGATCCAATGTGACGGCGATTTTCTGAACCACCTGTCCAGTATGACAAAACATCCTACTCCAATTTAAGAGTACACTGTGGTCGATGACCGGAGCCGATATCCAGTACGTCTCGAACGAGGGCGGCGAGCTGCGGGAAATCGAATCGCCCGCCCCTATTTCGGCGCCAGCCAATACCCCGGCCGCGTCTGCACCCTGGTGACTTCCGGATGCCCGCCGACTTGCACAATGATGTGGTGGAAGCCGCCTTCATCCTTGTTGTTGGGGCTGTAGCTGATGGTGTACTGGCTGTGCAACTCTTCGCCGGCCTTCTGAATGGCCTCTTCCAGGCTGCGCAGACCGTGGAAGCCGAATTCGCTGCCGCCGGTTCCCTTGGTGAAGACTTCAATCGGGTTGTCCTTGAAAATCGCTTTGACGTCCTTGAAAACTTCCACCATCATGGGGATGAACTCGGCGCGGCCGCCGTTGAGACCATACAATTGCGCCACGCTGGTAGGAGTGGCCGGTACGCCGGACGGCATGGGGTGCATGGCCGGCGGGAGGTTGTCCGATCGCGGGACCGGCTGCGGAGCCGTCAGCACGTTCATGAAACGCGACATATCCACGCCATAGAACAACACGTTGGCAAACTGCAATCCGAGCAGGGTCTCGCGCGAGCGGCCCTCGCTGCCCAGGTCGCGCGTCTCGCCGATCGCCATCAGGATGCGCCGGCGGTTCTTGGGGCGCGTGCTCAACATGCGCGTGCCCTCCACCACGGCGTCGATCAACCGGTTGGATGTGCTGCCAGGGTAGATCTTCTTGACCTGCTGCGTAATCTTGTCGGGGTCGGAAGTGAAGTCCTGCAGGACGCGGATGCGCGCATCGTAGGCGATGATGGCCGCCTCGCCCTGGTCGCCGATCAACAGCGGGGTGATCAGGTTGCCGATCTTCTGGACGTGCGGCAGCAACTGTTCCACGTGGGAATTCGCCTGAATGGCGATGACCAGCGAGATGGGCTGATAAACCACGTCCACGGAGATGTTCTGCTCTTTGGAGTTGTCGTACAGGTGAAACTGGTCGGCCCGGATGTTATTGACATACGACCCGTCCTTATCGAAGACCAGGACGGGGGCCACCACATTTTCAACGGTGACGCCAATCCTGACGGCCGGCTCCTCCGGTTGCTGCGGTTGCTGCGGCTGCTGCGCGCGGTTGGGCGGCGCCACCAGCCATCCACAAAGAAGCATCCACAAGAAAAATCGACGCATACTAATCCTGCCTCTCGGGTATGTGCTCGGTCCGCCCCCTGAGTAGCTCCAGCACGTGGGGCACCAATTCCACAATAGCATCCAGGGACTCGACCGCGCCTTTGGGCGATCCGGGCAGGTTGACAATCAGGACCCGCCCGCGGGTGCCGGCGACCGACCGGGAAAGCACGGCCAGGGGTGTGGCCTGGCGGCCGCGGGCGCGCATCAGCTCGCCCAGGCCGGGGATTTCGCGGTCGATCACGGCCCGCGTGGCTTCCGGTGTGACATCCCGTGGGGCCACGCCGGTGCCGCCGGTGGTGAAGATGGCGGAGACCTGGCCGCCGTCCGCCAGCGTGGCCAGGCGGGCGCTGATCTCAGAGGTCTCGTCGGGGATCGCTTCCATAACCGAGACGCTCCAGCCCAGTTGTTCCAACCGTTCACGCACGGCGGGGCCGGAACGGTCGGCGCGCGTGCCGGCGCTCACGGAATCGCTGATGGTCAGCACCGCGGCGTTAGTCATGGTTCCCCTTGCGGCGGAAGTCCCCGCTTTTGCCGCCAGTCTTTTCGAGCAGGTAGAGATCCTGGATCTGGATGGATTTGTCGAGCGCTTTGAGCATGTCGTACACCGTGAGCGCGGCCACCGAAGCGGCCGTGAGCGCTTCCATTTCGACGCCGGTCTGCGCGGTGGTGGCGGCGGTGGCAATGATGCGCACGCCCTTCTTTTCCACGGTAGTCCGGACATCCGCGTGGGTGAGCATCAGCGGATGGCAGAGCGGAATCAGCTCGGAAGTTCGCTTGGCGGCGGCGATGCCAGCAATGCGCGCGATCTCGAGCGGATTCCCCTTGGGATTGCGGGGCAGTTCCTTGAGCGTGGCCGGCGCGATCCGCACAAAGGCGTGGGCGCGCGCCGTACGGCGCGTTTCCGGCTTGGCGGAAACGTCCACCATGCGCGGGCTTCCGGAGGAATCGTAGTGCGAGAGTTTCTTCATTTGAGCAGCACCCGGATCAGCTCGCCGCGCGGGTATTCGGCGCGGCTGGCGTCGGTCACCAGGAAGGCGTTGGCGCGCGTGAGCGCTGGAATGTCGCCGGAACCGCTCCANNCGCGTGATCCCGGCCCTGTGATGGAGCTCGCGAGTGAGACGCGCGAAGGGCATGTGGAGCGAAATCTCCTCCTGGCCGGAGAGCAGCTCGAGGGCGGCGCGCGCAAAGATTTCGAACGTCACCATGGTCGACGAGGGGTTCCCCGGCAGGCCGAAAAAGAATCTCTCTCTCGCGCGGCCGAAGACCAGCGGCTGGCCGGGCTGGATGAGCACGCGGTCGAAAAAAAACTCGGCGCCCAGGCCGGCGAGCACTGGCTCGACGATGTCGTACTTGCCCGCGGAGACGCCGCCGGAAACGAGCAGCAGATCGGCGGCGAGCCCCCGCTCGACCATCTCGAGGGTGTGGCCGGCGTTGTCGCGCGCCACTGGCAGGATTTGCGGAGTGCCGCCGGCGCGCGCCACCTGCGCGGCCAGGGAGTAGACGTTGGAATTGCGAATCTGGAATGCCTCGGGGACTTGGCCCACTTCGACGATTTCATCGCCCGTGGCGACGATGGCCACAACCGGCCTCCGGTAAACCTGGACGTTCGTGCGGCCAAAGGCGGCGAGCATGGCGGCGTCGCTGTAGTCCAGGCGCTTGCCGGCGTGCAAAACGACTTCGTGGGCCGCCGCTTCCGAGGCCTGGGGATTGATGAACTGGCCCGGCTCGGCGGAAAGGCCGATGCGAACTCGCCCGTTCTCGCGGATGGTGTGCTCGATCATCACCACGGCATCGGCGCCCGCGGGAACGGGCGCGCCGGTCATGATTTCGACCGCCTGGCCAGGACCGACCACGGCCGCGAAGCGCTCGCCGGCGCGCACCTCGCCCATGACCTCCAGTTCGCCGGGCAGGTCGATCGAGCGCACCGCATAACCATCGCGAACCGAGCGGGCCGTCGCGGGGACGTCGCGGTCGGCAGCCACGTCTTCGGCCAGCACGCGCCCGGCGGCGGATTCCAAGCCAGCCTCTTCGGTGCCGGGGGCCACACGCGCCGCGCGCACGGTCGTGAGAACGGTCTCGCGGGCTTGGGCAAACGTCAAAGGCGGCACTCCTTCTATTATGAACGCCTCCGGCGTGTAGCAGAGCTGGAGCGCTGCACCCACTCGGGGTACAATTAGGGGAGACGCGTGTTCCATAGGGAGTCGCCATGCAACCACTGCACAAGGCGGGCGAGCTTGCCCCTCCGGTTAAAGAGGCGATCGAAAGCCTGCTGGGGCGGGTGTTGCAAGAAGACGAGTCCGTTGGCATCCGGACTTACCGGGCCAAGAATGCGCCGGCTGGACCGGCTCGTGACATGGCGTACCGACGGCTGCTGGGCCGGATCGACAAGACGGCGAATAGGGTGAGAAACGTCCCCGAGGCCGAACTGGAAGCGGCGATCGACGAGGCCGTGGATTTCGTCCGCCACAACCCTGAATGAGGGTGGTCCCAGATACGGCGATTCTGGTCCGGATGAACGCCAAGGCGTCAGGTCCCGCCAGAAAGCTGCTGGAGCGGATTGCCTCCGGACCGCACGAGTTGATCCTCTCACCGTTCCTGCTGGAGGAGACGGAGCGGGTTTTGTATTATCCCAGGATGCAGGCTCTGTACAAGCTCAGTCCAGACGAAATCCGAGAGCACATTGCGGAGATGGTTTCCGTTGCGCGCATCGTTGACCCGGTAGTTCGGGAGCCAGTCGTGCTGAACGACCCGCAAGACGATCCCGTTATCTACACGGCGGTGGATGGGCGAGCGGAAGTGCTCTGCACTCTCGACCGGGATTTTTATGAACCCGGCGTCATCGAATTCCGCCGGAAGCACGGCATCTCCGTGATGAGTGATGTCGAGCTTCTGAGATCGCTGTGAAGCTGTGGATGGGGAACACGTCGCCCGGCCCGTGGGGTCGCGTGGCGCCCATCGCGCCCGCCGGCGCAGCGGAGTAGGATGGCATTTATGGAACTGAAGATTGTGCCGCTCGAGATTCCCGAGGGCGGAAACCTGATTCTTGGCCAGACGCACTTCATCAAGACGGTCGAGGACGTTTACGAGGCCATCGTGAATACCGTCCCTCAGATCAAGTTCGGGGTGGCGTTCAACGAGGCTTCGGGGCCGTGCCTGACGCGCGTGGACGGCAACGATGACGCACTCCAAGCCCTGGCCGCGCGCAACGCCACGGCGGTCGCGGCCGGCCACATATTCGTGGTGGCGATGCGCGAAGGCTACCCCATCAACGTGCTGGGACGAATCAAAGACGTGCCCGAGGTGTGCTCGATCTTCTGCGCCACCGCCAACCCGGCGCAGGCGGTGGTGGCGGAAAGCGAACAGGGGCGCGGCGTGCTGGGCGTGATCGACGGCTTCCCGCCCAAAGGCCTGGAGTCGGCCGAAGACGCCGGGCAGCGGCGGGCGTTCCTAAGAATGATCGGGTACAAGCGCTGAGCTGAGCTACCTGGCCAGGTCGATGCCGAGCTTCTTGAGCTCCTCGGAATAGTAGCGCCGGTGCAGCAGGTCCCACTCCTCGCTGCCTTCCGGGACTTCGCGTTTCTGCGATTTGATCTTCTGGCGCGCGGTGCGGTCCACCTTGTCTTCCGCCATCAGCAGCTCTGTCATATGACGGAGAATTTCCAGACGCACGTTGTTGGGGTCTTTATCCTTGAGGCGCAGTTCGTGGCTCTTGCGCAGCATTTCGACGATCCGGTGGGACATGTCGGTGACTTTGTCGCGCGAGAGCTTCATGCCGTCGCCGCTGTCGCGGCCGGAGGCGCGGATGACTTTGCGCTGCGAAATGAGCGTGTTCTTGATGCGGCGAAACATCTCCTGGTAGCTGACGCTTTCACGACGCATGTAGTCGCTGTACTGGCTGAGCAGGTCGCGCACCTCGTCGTTCAGACGGTCTTCGACGGCCAGTTCCTGGGTGATGACTTCGCCAATTTTCTGTGCCACGAACTCGGGGTTGGGGGTCTCGATGACGCCGGGCATCAGCCTCTTGACGAGTTGTCGGGAGAGGTACGCAACAAATTCTCTTGCAAGGAGCATTATATAGGGGCGAAAGCGTAGTTTAGCATGTATGGGATATCATTTGAGCTAATGTCCGCGAGCGGGGAGAGATGGCGCCGCTGGCTGCCGGCGGGCTCGATGCTGCTGGTCTCGCTGATCAGCTATATCGACCGGAACACCCTGGCGCTGCTGGCGCCGGCGATCCTGCGGGAGACGGGGCTCAGCGGCGAGCAGTACGGCTTCATCATTTCGGCGTTTTCGATCGCATACATGCTGGCCAACCCGCTGTGGGGCCGAATTCTGGACCGCGCGGGGCTGCGCCGCGGCATGACGGCGGCGGTGGCCTGCTGGACGGGCGCATCCATGGCGCACGCATTTGCCTCGGGGTTCTGGTCGTTGGGCGCGGCGCGCGCGGCGCTGGGGTTCGGTGAAGGCGCCACCTTTCCGGGTGGGCTGCGCACGGTGGTCCAGACGCTGCCGCCGGACCAGCGCGGGCGCGGGCTGGCGGTGGCGTATAGCGGTGGGTCGCTGGGCGCCGTGATCACACCGCTGGTGGTGACCCCCATCTTTCTGTGGTGGGGATGGCGCGGGGCATTCTGGTTTACCGGGATGATCGGCCTGGCGTGGCTGGCGGTGTGGGCCATAGTCTCGCGGAGGCCGGATATGCGGAAGCCGCCGGCGCCCATCGAAGCCGCCAGCCCCGGACCGCGCCTGGGCGACGCGCCGCTGTGGGCGTTCATGTGCCTGTACGCCCTGGGCGCGCTGCCGCTGGGGTTCGTGCTGTACAGCGCGTCGTTGTACCTGGCGCACCCGTTGGGTTGCTCGCAGGTGCTCATCGGCCAGGTGCTTTGGATTCCGCCCCTCGGCTGGGAGGCGGGCTACTTCGTGTGGGGATGGCTTGGGGACCGCGCCGCGCGCGGCGGGCAACCGCGCACGGCGGCGCTGCGGCGGATGCTGGCATGTTGTGCGGCCATCACCCTGGCGTTCGCGGCCGTCCCCTGGCTGTCCCACGTGGCGGCCGTGATGCTCGGGATGTTTCTCGCCATGTTCGCGGCCTCGGGGTTTATCGTCCTATCGGTGGCGTACGCCACCGACGTTTACTCGGCGGACCATGCGGGACTGATCGCCGGAGCGGGCGCCGGCTCGTGGAGCGCCGTGGTGGCCGTGACCATGCCGCTCTTCGGACACCTGTTCGACCTGCATCGGTATTCCGCGGCGTTTTGGATCGCTACCGCAATCCCCGTGGCGGGTTACCTGGGATGGCTGGCGCTAAGCTCGCGCGGCGGTTCATCCGTGGGGCGCTAGAATTGTCTTCGAGACCATGAAGACATTCACCATCGCAGTCATCGCCGGAGACGGCGTCGGCGCCGAAGTCGTTCCCCAGGCCCGGCGCGTTCTGGAAAAGATCGCCAGGAAACATGACGTAACCTTCGCGTTCCAGGACTTCGAATGGGGCGCGGAGCACTTTTTCCGCTGGGGGCGCATGATGCCAGCCGGGGCCATCGACCTGCTGCAACCTTGCGACGCCATCCTGCTGGGCGCAGTGGGACATCCGGACATCCCCGACCACACCACGCTCAACGGGCTGCTGCTGCCCATCCGGCGGGCGTTCGATCAGTACGCCAACGTGCGGCCGGCGTATCTCTATCCGGGCGTCCCATCGCCGCTGGCGGGGGTGAAGGGCGGCGACATCGATTTGGTGGTGGTGCGGGAGAACACCGAGGGCGAGTATACGCAGGTGGGCGGGTTCGTCTACCAGTACCAGCCGGAAGAGATCGCCATTCAGACCTCGGTGTTCACGCGGCGGGGCATCGAGCGCGTGGTGCGGTTCGCGTTCGAGTTGGCGGTGAAGCGCAATAAGAAGAGGCGCGTCACGTCGGTCACCAAATCCAACGCGCAGGGCTACAGCATGGTGCTGTGGGACCGCACGTTTCAGGAAGTGGCGGCGCAGTACCCGGGCGTCGAAACCGAGTCGCTGCTGGTGGATGCGGCGGCCATGAATTTCATCCGGCGGCCGCAGAGCTTCGACGTAGTGGTGGGGTCGAACCTGTTCTGCGATATCTTGAGCGACATTTCCGCCATCATCGTCGGCAGCATGGGGCTGGCGGCCTCGGCGAACCTCGATCCGCTACGGCGATTCCCCTCGATGTTCGAGCCGGTGCACGGCTCGGCGCCGGACATCGCCGGGAAGGGTCTGGTCAATCCGCTGGCGACGATTCTCAGCGCGGCCATGATGCTCGATCACCTGGAGATGGCCGAGGCGGCGCGCGCGGTGGAAGCGGCGGTTGCCGCGGTGCTGGCGGAGGGCCAGGTGCGCACGCCCGATCTCGGCGGCGCCAGCAGCACGGAAGAAGTGACCGGGGCGGTGCTGGAGAAGCTGAGCTAGTGGCGGAACTTCCGCAGCGCGAACGCACGGGCCGGCATGCGTTTCTGGTAGCCGCGGGCATTCTGGTGAGCCGCGTCGCGGGGTTGGTGCGGCAGCGCGTTTTCGGGTACTACTTCGGGCTCTCGGACGCGGCGGATGCGTTCAACGCGGCCTTCCGGATCCCGAATTTCCTGCAAAACCTGTTCGGCGAAGGGGTGCTTTCAGCGTCCTTCATTCCAGTGTACGCGCGCCTCGTGGCGGAGGGCGACGAGGAAGAATCGGGGCGCGTGGCAGGCGCGGTGGGCGCAGTTCTGGCGCTGGCCACGTCGGTGCTGGTGGTGGTGGGCGTGCTGGCCGCGCCGTACCTGATTTTCGCCATTGCGCCGGGTTTTCACGGCGCCAAACGCGAGCTGACCATACGGCTGGTGCGGATCCTGTTTCCGGGCGCGGGCCTGCTCGTTTGCTCTGCTTGGTGCCTGGGTATTCTGAACAGCCATCGTAAGTTTTTCCTCTCCTACACGGCGCCGGTGATCTGGAACGCCGCCATGATCGCCACGCTGGCGATGTACGGGGGCCTCGCGCAGAGCGCGCTGGCGGTCAACCTGGCGTGGGGTTCGGTGATCGGCAGCGGGTTGCAGTTCGGGGTGCAGTTGCCCATCGTGCTGCGGCTGACGCGGAAGCTGCGATTGCGCCTCGACACGCGCGCCGGGCACGTGCGCGAGGTGATGCGCAACTTCGCGCCGGTGTTCGTCAGCCGGGGCGTGGTGCAGATCAGCGGATACGTGGATCAGTTGCTGGCCAGCAAGCTGGGCGAGGGCGCCGTGGCGGCGCTGACCAATGCGCAATCGATCAACACGCTGCCGGTGAGCCTGTTCGGGATGGCGGTTTCGGCGGCGGAGTTGCCGGCCATGTCGAGCGCCCTGGGCAACCCGGCGGAGGTGCGGGCGCAGCTTCACCGGCGGCTGGATGCGGGGCTGCGGCAGATCGCCTTCTTCGTGGTGCCCTCGGCCATGGCGCTGCTGGCGCTGGGCGACGTGGTGACGGCGGCGCTCTATCAGACCGGCAAGTTCACGCACCACGACTCGGTCTACGTGTGGGGAATTCTGGCCGGCTCGGCGGTGGGACTGCTGGCGTCGACGCTGGGGCGGCTGTATTCGTCCACCTACTATGCCCTGCGCGACACACGCACGCCGCTGCGATACGCGGTGGTGCGCGTGGCGCTCACCACCGGGCTGGGCTACCTGTGCTCGATTCCCCTACCCATATGGATCGGCGTCGATCCGCGCTGGGGCGCGGCGGGCTTGACGGCTTCGGCCGGCGTGGCGGGATGGGTGGAGTTCGCACTGCTGCGCCGAACGTTGAACGGGCGCATCGGGCGGACCGGCCTGCCGGCGGCGCTGCTAGTGAAGCTATGGACGTCGGCGGCGGTGGCCGCGGCGGCAGCGTGGGCGGTGAAGATCGGCGTCGGGTTCGGGGACCATCCGATTCAGGCGGCGGTCGTCATTCTGGGGACATACGGAGTGGTATACTTCGCGATCGCCTACTGGATGCGAGTGGAAGAATGCGCCGTGGCGCTCCGGCGAGTGGCGAGGCTGCGGAGGTAAAAGGTCATGCGAAATACGACGACGCTGCTGGCGGCCGTGCTGGCTGCGACCAACCTGTTTGGGCAGACCACCGATCCGGCGTCGTGGCAGAATCTCAGCCGGCTGGCGCCCGGGCAATCGATCCAAGTGGCCACCAGGAAGGGCGAAGTGCTGAAGGGTACGTTGGTGACTGTTTCCGAAGGCGCCATCAGCCTGGAGCGGACGCATCGGAGTGTCGCCGTTCCGCGAGCGGAGGTGGCGCGCGTGAGCCTGCGCTCCAGCCAGCAGCGGAAATACACGTTGATCGGGTTAGGAGTCGGGGCGGGGGCAGGCGCCGGCGTCGGCGCAGCCGCGGGCGAGAGCCTCGCCAACGAGAGCGGCGGCGACTTTAGAAACTTGAAGCCCGCAGTCATCGCCGTCGCGTGCGCGATCGGAGCGCTAGCCGGAGCGCTTGTGGGCTCGTGGCTCGGGGGCCGTGGCACTACCGTCTATCGCGCCAAGTAGCAGATCAACCCTTGGTCACGGTCCGGTAGGCCTCTCCCAGCACGAAGCTGGCGGCGGGTAGCTGCACCGGAGGAAACAGACCGGTTTCCTGAACCCGTGCTACCCAGTCGATCCACAATTCGTGGGTTGGCGGGCCGACGACGAGAGCTGCAATTTCGAAATCGCAGCCGGCGTCTTGTGGTCCCCCGTAACTGACAGACACTTTCCATCGGGTCCGGGCTACTGATACCGCCCCCTTGTTTTGGGGCCACCAACCATCAAAATCCTTGCGGCGGACCAGAACCCACAGGTGCGAATCGGCGGGCAAAACCACGGAACCTTCAACGATGCCGGCGCCCGCCACCGACGCCCCCCGCTGAGGGGCGAGAATGTCCACGGCGCACTGTGGGAATCCGCGTGTCATGCTACGTTTGAGCCACGTCAAGCTTCGCACCGTCGACATCGGCAGAAAGCTTCGGATCCTGTCCCTCCAGGCGTAGCGCCAGAGCGGTCTTGCATTGTAGTTCTGTTGCGACCAGCCATCCCCGAAGGGATCGAATGTCCGCGCACTGGTGCGCGTGAAGAACGCGGTCCTTTGAACCACCTCATCCAATTCGAACATCGCATCCCGCCGCAAGAGCTGAAAGAGATTGTGGACCGTCGGAATATGAATATCATCGAGGATCAGCAGGGCGCCGGTCTCCAAGTGGGGGTAAAGAAAATAATACTCGAGGTCCGGGAACGGGTAGCCGTGTGGTCCGTCAATGAGAACGAGTTGCAGCTTCTCGGTGAAGCGGTACTGTGGCAAAGTGGCCTGCGTCGGACCCTCTACGAAGGTGACCACGTCCCGGCGTAGGAGTGGTGACCGGCGTACATTGGCGATGCTGCCGCTGCCGCCGTCCAAGGCAAAGACCGTGTGGTGTTCGCTCAAGTGAGAGAACAACAGGGTGCTGGCGCCGGAACCAGTTTCAACCGAGTTGTGAATTTGTCGCTTGTGGGCGGCTCGCGCAATGGCTTGAAATGTCCGTGCCGGGAAGGAGCCTGCGCTGTGCAGGCCTGGGCCTACCTCGGCGATACGGCGCCGAATCTCGTCAAAAGACACGTCCACGGAGGTCTGCTTCTACGACTGTACTCAACCCTTCAAATCTTTGAACGCCTCTTCAATCTCTTTCTTGGCTTCCGGCGTGGGCACCACCAGCGGCAGCCTCGGCGGGCCGCCGTAGTAGCCGTTCAAATCCATGGCGTACTTCANNCCGGCGGCCTCTTCGCGCGTGCGCCAGGCCTCCCAGATCGCAATCACCGAATACGGTGCGGCGTTGGCATAGGCCAGGATGGCGCCGCATGCGCCCATCAGCAACGATGGCCACAGCGTCGGCGCGGAGCCCACCAGCACCTGGAAGCCGTGCTTCACTTCGCGGATCATCTGCATCACCTTTTCCAGGTTGCCGGAGCTTTCCTTGATAGCGATGACGTTGGGATGCTCGGACAGCGCCACCACGGCCTCCACCGGAATGTCCACGCCGGTGGCCTGCGGCCAGTTGTAAATAATCAGTGGGATGCGCGACTGATCGGCCACCGCGCGGAAGTAGAGCGCCTGGGCGTCGGCACGGTTGACCAGGTTCTTGTAGTAATGCGGCGTCCGCACCATGGCGGCTTTGTAGCCCATTTCGGCGGCGCGATTGGTGAGAGCCACCGTCTCGCGTACGCCCTCCATGCCGGTGCCGGCGATGAGCAGTTTTTCCGGCGCGGCGTGCTTGGCCACCAGCTCCCACATGGTGTACTTCTCGTCGGCTGTGAGCATGACGCTTTCGCCGGTGGACCCCATCACGACGTAGCCGGCGAGCGCGGTGCGGTTCCACTTTTCCACGTTGTGCCGCACCTTGGCCGGGTAAATATCGCCGTTGTGATCAAACGGTGTCGCGATTGGTGGGAAAATACCTTGTAGCTTCATTGTTCTCCGGTAACAAGTCTTGACCGTGACTCGCTCCAATGGAGCGGGGTCGCTGCGCCAGAGGCGTGATGCCGCCCTGCTAAGGGCTAATTCTACGATAACAATGTTCTCTCTTGAAATCGAATGCGATGCGGACGATCGCGACCTGCTGATCGCCGAGCTGTGGGAGCAGCGGTCGGCCGGCGTTGTCGAGCTGGATGCCCGGCGCGTGCGCGCGTTCTTCGACGACGGCGCCAACCGCGATGCGCTGCTCGGTCTCTTTCCCGGCGCGAGCTTCCGCGTGGAGGAGCAGCGCGACTGGGTGCAATCGGCGCGCGACCTGCTTCAGCCGATGGAGGTGGGCGCGCGGTTTTTTCTGGTGCCCGAATGGCGCGACGATCCCGCGCCGCCGGGACGGTTCCGCATCGCCGTCAATCCGGGGATGGCGTTCGGCACGGGTGTTCATGAAACTACGCAATTGTCGATGGAGGCGCTGGAAGAGTTTTTGAAGCCAGGCATGAGCGTGTTGGATGTGGGCACCGGCTCCGGCATTCTGGCGCGGGCGGCCAGGCTGCTCGGGGCGGGGAAGGTCTATGCCTGCGATACGGACCCGGTAGCGGTGGAAATTGCGGGCGGCGGGTTTGTCGGATCGGTGGACGCCGTCGCGGCCGGCTCGTGCGACCTGGTGGTGGCCAACATCAGCCCGGAGGCCATCGTCGGGCTTGCGCCGGACCTGGTGCGCGTGCTGCGGCCTGGCGGCGTGCTGCTGGCAAGCGGCTTCGAGCTTCACGAAGTGGAGCAGGTGAGGGCTGCGCTGCCGCCCGCGCGCGAGGTCCGGCAAAAGAGAAACTGGGCGCTGATCGTCGCCTTGGCGGGTCCGAAACCGGGCCAGGTCGCCGGGTCGAATGGTGCGGTAGACTGAAAGTGATCCGGAGAGCTGCGAGCGTGAAGTTTCTTCTCGATACCGCAAACCTGGACGAAGGCGGGTAGGCCGTTCCTCAAATGCCGCGTGTTCTAGGTCTGTCATGGGTGGTCGCGGAGGCAGTGTTGCTGGCGCTGGCCGTTGTGCTTGCGGGGCTGGGAGCACTCATTGGATATCGTGCGTGGCAGCGTTCCCGCATCGCGCCGGAGGAACGAGAGCGGCGCCGCCGGTCGGCCCTGGTGGCCCACGGCAAAATGAGCGACGCCATGCTGGTCGAGATTCGCGACGATCTGCTGTTCTACTCGTACGGCGTTCGCGGAGTGGAGTACACCGCATCGCAGGATGTTTCGATGCTCAAGCGGCAAATGCCGCCCGATTTCTCGACCATCGACGCGGTTTCCGTGAAATACGACCCCAGGAACCCGGCCAATTCCATCGTGCTGGCGGAACAATGGAGCGGGTTGCGGGCTAGTAAAGTGGTATGAGCGGGGATAGAAACTGGAGATCATATAAGTGAAACACCGCGGCTTCAATCGGACTTTTTTCGCTCTGGCGATGGGCGTCGCATTCATTTTCGTGCCGGCTTTTTGCCAGGCGCCGGCGCCGGTATACACCATTACGACGTTCGCCGGCAACACTGTCGGCGGTTTTGCGGGAGATGCGGGCGCGGCGACCGGCGCACAGCTCAACAACCCTTTGGGCCTGGCGCTGGACTCTTCGGGTCACCTCTACATCGCCGACTCCAGCAACCACCGGATCCGCGAGGTCTCGGGTGGCACAATCTCGACCGTGGCCGGCAACGGTACCGCCGGTTACCTGGGGGACTCGGCAGCGGCCACCAGCGCCGAACTCTACCTTCCTTCCGGCGTGGTGGTGGACTCTTCGGGAACCCTCTACATCGCGGACACCGCTAACTACGTGATCCGCAAGGTGGCCGGTACCACGATCACGACGTACGCGGGCAACAATTCTCTCGGTTGGGGTGGCACCGGGGATCATGGCCCCGCCACCAGCGCGCAGCTCGACACCCCTACGGGCCTCGCACTGGATGCCGCTGGCAACCTATACATTGCGGACAGCGGGAACAACGTCATCCGCATAGTGGCGAAGTCGAACGGCTACATCACCACGCTTTCCACCGGCAGCTTCATACTGAAGTCGCCCAAGGGCGTGGCGGTGGATGCCGCCGGCAACGTTTACATCGCGGACACCAACAACAGCCGCATTCTTAAAGTGACGACAGTTGGCTCGATCACCAAAACCACGACGGTGGCCGGCAACAGTACCATTGGTTCCAGCGGCGACGGAGGCCCGGCCACCAGCGCGCAACTGAATTACCCTTACGGCGTGGCGGTGGATGCCGCCGGCGACATTTACATCACGGATACCAATAACCAACGGGTTCGCATGGTGTCGGCGGCGACTGGCATCATCACCACAGTGGCCGGCACCGGCCGTTCCGGTTATGTGGGGGACGGAGGCTCCGCCTCCAGCGCCCAACTATCGTTCCCGCGGGGCGTAATGGTGGATGCTTCCGGTAACATCTATGTCTCGGATGTCCAGAACAACGTGATTCGCCTGCTTACGCCGGCCCCGCCCGCCATCGGCGGAGTGGTTACCGCGAGTGCCTTCGGAGGTTTCAAGTCGATTGCGCCGGGGACCTGGATCGAGATCTACGGTTCGAACCTGGCGGCCGACTCGCGGGATTGGAGCGGCGCCTTCAACGGTGTGAATGCTCCCACTTCCCTCGATGGAACCAAAGTAACCATCGGCAGCCAGGCCGCCTTCATCAGCTACATCAGTCCAGGCCAGGTGAATGCGCTGGTGCCGTCGAATGTCTCGACCGGCGTGCAGCAGATTACGGTGACCGCGGCGACCGGAACCAGCGCTGCATATCCCGTCGTCGTGAACCCGACCGCGGCGGGGATGTTGGCTCCGGGATATCTGAATATCGGGGGAGCGCAAGATTTGGGGGCGCTGTTTCCCGATTTTGCGACCTTTGTTGCGCCGCCCGGCGCCATTTCGGGATACGCCTCGCGGCGGGCTAGGCCCGGGGACGTCATCATCGTTTTTGGCATCGGATTTGGTCCCGTGACTCCCAACACTCCCGCGGGCCAGCTCTATTCGGGTAACACTACCCTGACGCTGCCCTTGCAGATCTACTTCGGCTCGACTCTGGCCACGCTCCAATACTCGGGATTGGCGCCGGACCTGGTGGGTGTGTACCAGTTCAACGTGGTGGTGCCGAACGTCCCCGCCAGCGATGCGGTGCCGGTGTCGTTCAGTTTGAACGGCGTGATCGGGGCGCAAGTAGTGTTGTACACCTCCGTGGGAAACTGAAGCCACGTGGCGCAGGCACTCATGCCTGCCGTGTCGGCACTCGTGCCGACACTCGGTGCGGGGCTGCTAATATTGCTGATCGGAGGTCTCATGCGTTCCTCGTTGCTCGGCCTCGTCCTGTTGGTGTTCGCCGCCCCTGGCTGGCCCCAATCGCAAAACCGCGGGTATTACCGCTTCCCCGCAATCTACGGCCAAACCATTGTCTTCACCGCGGAGGGCGACCTGTGGGAAGTTGGCATCGAAGGCGGGACGGCGCGCCGCTTGACGACGCACCCCGGCGAAGAGATGCACGCCGCGTTCTCGCCCGATGGGAAGACCATCGCGTTTTCGGCGAATTACGAAGGCCCCACCGAAGTCTACACCATGCCGGCCGCGGGCGGACTGCCATCGCGCCGCACCTTTGAGGGCAATGCCAACGTGGTGGGCTGGACCCCCGACGGCAAGATTCTCTATTCCACGCGGCGGTACTCGACGCTGCCCGGTACGCAACTGGCCACCATCGATTCCGGGAACCGTGTGGAACCGGTTCCGCTGAGCCAGGCGGCACAAGGCAGCTACGACCGGACCGGAGCCACCCTCTTCTTTACGCGCTTTCCGTTCCAGGGCAGCTACGCCAAGCGGTACCAGGGCGGGACGGCACAGCATATCTGGAAATACGTCGCGGGCCGCGAAGCGGCGCCGCTCACCGCGGACTTTGCCGGGACCAGCAAGGACGCCATGTGGTGGAACGGCCGCGTCTACTTCCTTTCGGACCGCGACGGGACCATGAACCTGTGGTCGATGGACGAGAACGGAAAGAGCCTGAGACAGCACACCAGGCACCAGGGATGGGATCTGAAGAACTCCTCGCTCGGGCAGGGGCGCATCGTGTACCAGATGGGCGCCGATCTCCGCCTGTACGACATTGTTTCGGGCGCCGACAAAGCCATTCCGATCGAGCTATCTTCCGATTTCGACCACCTGCGCGAACACTGGATCGGGAATCCGATGGACTACACGACCTCCGCGCACATCGCGCCGGACGGCGGCAGCGTGGTGCTGACGTCGCGCGGGCGCGCTTTCGTGGCGCCGCTGAAGGGCCGGTTTGTGGATGTGGCGGCGCACAAGCCGGGGCGCTA
>PLMF01000071.1 GCA_003142355.1 Bryobacterales bacterium | reverse complement strand
CCCCACAAAGTGAACAGTATTGGATTTAGCTCGCCTTCCGCAGCGCGTCTTCTACGGCATCGGGATGATGTGCGATGACCGCTAAGAGAACGCGCGCCGGGCCATCTGGCCGTGTTCGCCCCTGTTCCCAGTTTCTTATCGTGGCGGCAGTGAATCCGAATCGCGCCGCAAACCGCGACTGGCTGAGGCCGAGGTCCCGTCGAATAGCCAGCAGGTCGACCGGAGCAGGACGATCTACCTGGACGCGGGTGACGCGGAGTCCTGGAACGTGCTCGCCTCTGGCGTAGGCGAGGGCTTGGTCGAGGCTGGTTAGAAGGGAGCGGCCGGCGGCTGTACTCTTCGGCGTCCGCTTCTTGGTCTTGGGTTTGGATTCTTTTGTCATAACGGCTATTTCCTCCTGCTGTGTTCGACTCTGATCGCTGCGATCGTCTTGCGCGCCGCTTTCTTCTCGGCGGCGAGTCGGAAACCGCGCGCGTGCCG
This sequence comes from Bryobacterales bacterium, assembly GCA_003142355.1. The sequence continues at coordinate 30,078 of PLMF01000071.1, read as the reverse complement.
CTGTTGTTTTAGCTGAAAGCTGATAGCTGATAGCTTCTGTGCTACGCCGCGCCGCTCTTGTTGATGGGAATCACCGTCGCGGAGGCCTGCTGCGGCTCGAGCGACAGCAGTACCTGCTCCAGTTCCGAGTCCTGCAGGGGCTTGGACAGCACGAAGCGGCCATCGCCCTCGAAATCTGCGCACAGCTCGGCATCGTAGCGGTCCGACAGCAGAATGAACGCACCCACGCGGGATTGCATCCGCTCCGACAGCTCCACCCAATTCAGGCCGGGGGCGTGGACGGAGCAGAAAGCCGCGTCGAACCGCAAGCGCTGCGACAGTTCCAGGCCGGTATCGGCATTGGCGATGGGAACCACGCGGAGGCCGCGCGCCGCCAGCAAGCCCACGATCTGCCGCTGGGCTGTCTCGTCCGGCTCGATGACCAACGCGATCAGGCGGCGGGAAAAATCGCGCGCCGGCGCGTTCAGGGACCCAGAGCCCGCGCCCACCCTCTCTTTCGATGTGGTGGGCAGCTCGACTTCGAAATGCGGGTCCGAATGGCTGCTTTCGATGAGCCGCACCTCTCCGCCGTGGCCGGCAATCACGCTGCGGGTGACGCCCACAGCGGCGGCGTTCTCCTCGGGCTTGCGCGATCCGGGAGAGGCTGTAAACGCCACCTCCACCACCAGCCGCTTGGCGAGCACACTGGTGCGGATGGTAATCACTTTCTGCGGGGCGCCGGCCAGCGACTGCTCGGCATGCACGAACAGGTTGAGAAAAACCTGTTCCAACTGGCCCTGGGATCCCAACACGTAGAGCGGCTCATGACTGGTCAGATCGCGGACGTGAATGCCAGACGCCTTCCAATCGCCCTCGCGAAACTCGATCAGGTTTCGCAGCAAAGTGGTGATACAGACGGGACGCGCTTCCAACTGCTCGGCCGCGGCGAACGAAACCAGCCGCGCCACCATGGAGGCGGCCTTTTGGGCTTCGGCGGCAATGGCCGAGACCTCGCGTTCGGCGGGGCCAATGAGCCCTTTGCCCTGCGCTCTGGCCGCGAGGTCCGAGATGGAAGCGAGGGGCGTCTGCAATTCATTGACGACACCCGAAATCAAGCGGCCGATGGCGGCCAGTTTCTCGGTTCGGAAAAGCTGTTCCTGTACGGACCGCTGATCCAGCAGCCGGATGGCCACGCCGATCTGATTGCCCAGGTGCTGCGCCAAAGCCTGCTCGTCGGCGGTAAAGTCGCGGAGGCGGTCGTCCTGATCCAGCTCGAGCACACCGGTCACCTCGCCTTGGGCCAGCATGGGGACGAAAAGCAGCGACTTGGGAGAGCCGGCGCCCTCTCTACCCGCCATCGGGAACGGGCTGCGGCCGATATCCGGAATCACCAGCAGCGTGCGGTAGTGAAAGCAAGCCACGGCGCCGGCCCGCGCTCCGCCGGGAGGAGAAGCCAGGGGAATCGAAACCGGCTCACCGGCCTCACCAGCCACTGCGTCCAGGGTCTTGGCGGCGCGGTTATGGATGTATAACTGGACCCGCGTGACCCCCAGGATCTTGGGCAAGGTTTCCGTGATGCGTTCCAGAATGGTATCGGTTGAAGAGGCGCCCAGGATCTCTTCGCCAAGCTGATAGGTTTTCCGCAAGCGTTCGCGCTGCTTGCGAAGGCGGTGATCGTGGGTCCACAGCAGGAAAAAGACGACCAGCATCACGCCGATCCCGGCGGAGAGCGCCAGCGGCGGGATGAGCGTGGTCCGCGCCGCGACGACAATGTCCGCCGGACCAGCGGCCAGCAGCTCGAACCAATGATTGTACGGAGGATAGGGACAGTACTGGAAAGCCACGCCGGTGACTTGCACCGTGTCGCCTGCCTTGTACTCCGGTGTGCTCAGGAGCGGCTGATTCCGCGCGCGGGGAAAGAAAATTCTGTAGGTTGCGGCGGGGGCGGCGACCAGAGTGTAGTCCCCGGCGGGAGTGTTGCCGACCTCCGTCACCCGTCCTTTCGTATGGACCAGGCGCCCGAGGTAGCGAAAGCCTTCGAGATCCTGGACAGAAACCACTGGTGGAGCGGAAGGCTCCTTGCGGCCGGTGATGGTGATGAGCTCCGGCTGAATTGTGACCCCTCCGGCTATGGAGGAAACCGTACCAACCACCTCGATTTCCTCGCCCGGATGGAAGCCGTCCAGCTGGGTATCGATCTGCGGCGCCTGGAGCGCGGCGAGGACGGCGCCGAAGCGGCCGTCATCGATCGCCAGCAGGGTATAACCCGGAAAGTGATAGGCGGGAGCGGAGACGACTCCGCGAACGGTCACCGTCTCGCCGCCATGAGCAGGGCTGTAATCGGGCGGTTTGCGGGCGCTAACCTCTTCCAGCGTAAGCTGTTTCTGCGCGGNNTCCGGCAAGTAGCCGAAAGTAGTACAAACTCGACTAACCCTCATCTCGACCACCCGCGCCCTGGCCGGCGCAGTCGCCAGCCAGGAGGCTGGCTTCGATTATATCCGATCGCACATCAGCCGGTTCCGGGACCGCTCCGCAGGTTGGCCAGGAGCCAGTTCAGGTAGTTCGTTGCCCCTTCCACGACGGGAAGCGCGAGCAGTTCCGGNNGATTCGATGGCGCCCTTCCAACGGTAATAGCTGCGGATATGCGGAATTACGTTGACACAGGCAGCCAGGCGTTCGTCGAGCAGGACGCGGGCGAGTTTTTCGGCCTCTTCCTGGGTTGCGCACGTGCTGAGAATGACGATTATATCGGTCATCGAAAAAAATCAAAGAGCGAATCGGCCAAGCAATGCTACTATTATGTTCCAGGACCGCATAACATGAAAGCGCCGTTGAGCCGATTGGCCTACGTCATGGCATTCCTCATGGTGATCAGTTATGCCTTTTTCACGTTACGCGGCCCGAAAGGCATACCCGGCCTGCTGGAGAGACAGCGCCAGATCCAGGAAGCGGAAAAGCGCAACGCCGCATTGGCGCGGGATATCGAGCAGAAACGGGAGCATATCAAGCGCCTCGCCGACAACCCGGCCGAGCAGGAGAAGGAAATCCGGCGGCGGCTGAAGCTCGTGCACCCGGGCGAGAAGATCTACATTGTCGGGGAACCGGAAAAAAAATAGAGGCCGGACGCGCCGGTGTTGGTGCGGTGCGGCCGGTTTGAGGCGGCTACTTCCTGCCGTCCTGGGGAACGCTGTGGAAGGTGAGAGTCTCGATGGACCATAGCGCCGGAACCGAGCGGAGGCTGGCGCCGCGGGTCATGGAGCTGGCGCTGACGCTCGAAAGCAGATCGGTGAGCGGATCGGTGCCGCGGATTCCGGCTTCGGTGCGCACGCCCTCGAAGTGGAAGACTTCGGGATTATCGATGGCGTTCTCGCTGGTAAGCAGGAAATAGGTATCCACTCCGAAGGGCGCACCGATGTCGAGATCGACATCAGCCGATTCCCCGAAGAGCGGTATGAGCGCCTGGAAATCGGGTTTGTCGCCCACCTGGGCATAGGGAAGGCGATTGCCTTCGTTGCCGCGGCCGGGTGGAGGAAAGAACCGCGAGCCAGTGCCGAAATGGTCGATGAGAAAAACGTAGATCCAGCGCGGCGCGAGCGAGTCGCGAGCGGCCAGGGCGGAGGGGTCGGCGCGGAGGTAGAGTTTATACTGCTCGCCCTCTTTGAAGTCGCCGGAATCCTTGACTTCACCGAGCTTGCCGCCCGCCACCTGGCGGAATGCCAGATGGTAAGGAAAGGTCTCCTGGGAGGGCGGCGATTGCAGGGTGAGCCAGGCGCGGATGCGAGCCAGGAGCAGCGCCATCCTGGTCAGCTCGGCGCCGGCCGCACGGACGCCTTCGGGGTTCTGCGGGAGCTTCACCCAATCGCTGCGAATGGGGAGCGGCAGGTATCCCGCGGCGCGCCTGATCTGGCCGGCGGCGTCGCGCACACTGGCCTCGGTGGAATCGGGGAGTAACCAGGCGTACACCGGGCCGCTAGCGGAGATTTTTCCCCAGAACCAATACTGCGCGCCGGCGGGGGCAGTCGAAATCTCAACGGCCGAATGATCGGGATCGCCCAACGGAACGGCCGGCAGCAGGCTGGTGGTGGGAGGCAAGCGCACCAGCAGGCGCGCATTGGGTGGGAGCAGTCGTTTGATATCGGTGGCGGTGGGCTCGGCGGCGAGAATAGTGGGCTTGGTGGCGGGATTGGTTTCGAGGATCCAAGCCGACCCGTTCCAACTGACGACGTGAGTGGGCGCGCCGGCGGTGGGGTCGTCGAGCCAGTCGATGGCGGCGTCGCCGCGCAGTTTTCCGAACTCGGAGGCGGCGCGCTCGACGGCGGCCGCGAGGGCCGGTTTGGGAATCGAAACGCGCAGGCCGGCTTCGGCGGGAACCACCCAACGTTCCAGCGCCAGCACGTCTCCCGGCTTGACGCTGCCTTGGCCGACGACGCGCGCGATGGAACCGTCGAGGCCCTCCGACGTTGCGATCTCGACGGTCACTCCAGGCTGGCTGACGGTCTTGAGGCGGCACCTGGGGAAGAGACCGATGGCGGTACCGCCGCGCAAATGGATGTCGGCGCCTTTGACCGAATCCACCACCACGGTGAGCCCGCCGCCGGCGGCCGGCGGCGGGCTCAGGATGGTCTGGGAGAATCGCGACGGACCACCCATGACCGGCTGTTGGATGGCGCCGTTCGCGCCGAGAGCAGCCATGGTGCGGGCGAAAATGCGGTCCATCGGTTCCGAGGCAAACCGCAGCGACTGCGCCAATGCCCAGGTGAACGCGCCGTGCGGGCCGTCTTCGGTCTGGACCTCGCGGGCTTCCTGGTTGGGCTGGGCGGCGGCCAGTGTGAGCACGCCGAGCATTTCAGGATCGATGGGCTGGTGGGTAGCGGGATCGCGGTCGGGACGATCGTTGGCCACGGGCTCATGGAGCGTCACCCCGGGAGTACCGGCGCGCGTGCCGCTGTTAGTGCGCGCTTTGCCGCTGGAATTCCAGACGCCGCGGGCGAGCGAGCCGCTGTGGCAGCTATCGGCGATCAAGGTGACCTTGACACCCTTGCGAGCGGCGTTAAAGAGAATGCGCGAGATTTCCTTGTCGCGGATGTCGGGGACGTTGCGCCAGTTGTCGGCGGGCACGAGCGTCTGATCCTCCTGCTGCTGTTCGGCGCTGGCGCGGTTCCTGACGTGGTTGCCGTGGCCGGAATAGTAGAAGAGGCGCAGGTCCCCGGGCTGGGCGTCGTCCACCAGGTTTTTTTGCAGAGCTTGCAGGATGGCGTCGGCGGTGGCGTCTTGATCGGTGAGGACGACGAAATCCTGGAAGCCGAGGCTCTGGAGGACCCCCTTCATGAGGCGGACATCGTTGACGGCGCCATCCAGGTCGACGAATCGCCAGTACCTGGCGTCGCCCTCGACGGCGGGGCGCTTGACCGTGGCCGGCTTCAAATCGCGCAGTAGTTGGGCCTGGGTGGTGGCGTCGGGATTGTAAGTATCGATGCCCACCAGGATGGCGCGGCGCGACTCTCCATCGAGAGCCGAACCGAAGGCCGCCAGGGCAAAGACAAGAAACGCGGCGCGCCCCAGATCCGTATAGGGAGAAAGGGACACCAATGGTATGATAGCCCATACGTCGGGAGGACGTAAGTGATGAAGACGAATCGCAGGGGATTCCTTTTTGGAACTCCGTTGGCTGCTTTCGCACTGGCGCAGTTCGACGAAGAGGCCTTTTCGCAAACTTCCGATGCCGGCGCGCCGCCGGATGTGGTGGATTTCTGGGTCAGAGACATGGGGGTTCCAGCCCACATGGTGCTGGGCGGAGAGACCACCAGAGGGCGGCAGCGTCAGACCGGACCGGAGACCTCCAACCTGGCGCGCGAACCGCTATTCCTGCACTACGACCCGGAGGAGGGCGCGTTGATTCCCGCGGACCAGATAGCGAGCCAGAAGATGCACCCGTTCACCGACGCCAGGATGGATTTTCAATTGGTGCGGATGCGGCTCAACCCGGCGGACCACCAGCAGTTCTCGAACTACACTTCCGGCGGCATCTATCTGGACTTCCAGCAGGGGCAACCGCAATCGATTTTCGGCGAATTGGTCTCGCTGGCGACCACCAGTTTCAGCGCAATCTTTCCGGGGGCGAAGAGCGGGTCGAGCGGATCTTCGAGCGGGTCGAAGAGCGGCAGCAAGAGCGGTGGCAAGAGCGGTTCCAGCAGTTCGGGTAGTGGAGCTTCGAAAAGCAAAGGGGCTACTCCGGCAGCGGGCGCGGCGGCAGACACCGGGGCCGCGGCGGCGGCGGCGCCGGCTGCCGCGATACCGTTGCAGGNNAAGACCTCGTTCGCCTGTTTCGCCAAGGACCCGCGAAAGACCCTGTTCGGTTCTTTTGTGGATGTCATGTCGAAAGTGGTCAATTCGCCGCTGGTTTCCTACCTGCCACTGATGTCCTTCCCGGTAGTGGGGAGCATGGGATTGGCNNGGCATCAAAGGCCTGGTGGGAAGCCTGCAAGGGCAGGGCGGGCAGCAGCAGTGGATCCTGCAGAGCCCGCCGCTGGACGTGACGGCCACGGTGGATGGTTCCAAGGCTTTCCCGGAGGCGTTGCGGCTGCGCAGCGGAAGCTACATCGTGATTCCCAAAGAACACTCCGCTGCCATCAAGGACCAGCTTGGCAAGTTGAAAATCCTGGACGGATTTCTGGTGCCGAAAGAAGCGACNNGATGAGTCGGGACGCTGCAGGCATTAGTGCCTGCGCCACATCCACCGGTGCAATCCCCAGCACGATGGGGCTGGCTTCGTCGCTCGAGCCGAAGACCGGGTGCTGTTTCCATCCGTTCGCATCGGCTTCCTTGGCCACCTGCTCCGCCAACCATTGATAGATCTTGTCGAGCGGGGCATCCTTCTGCTGTCTGAGGCCTTCGAGCAGATAGTAAGTGAAGAGGCCGTGAGAATACTTCGCTAACTCGTAAGAACTTTCCTCCGTGCGGCTGGCCGCCAGAATCACCCGGCCGGTGCCTTCCTTGATGTGATCCAGCGTCTGCGAAGATACCGACTGCGGAATGGTCACGGTCTGCGCCAGGGCGCCCTGGCTGTGGCAAGTGTCCAGGATGACGGCCACTTTCAGTGCTTTGATCCGGGTGCGGACCACAGTGGTGATTTCGACCATGGGAATGGCGGTGGAATACAGGCCGTCGAGCGAATCGACGTCGGTGTCGTAGGCCACCACGTAGCTGGCGCCGGCCGCGTCCTGCTCCCGCGCCGTGCCGTGAGTGGCGATGTAGATCACCGCCAGGTCGTCTTCAGCGGAGTTGCGAACCAGCCAGTTGAGGCCGGCGCGTATGTTCACCGCGGTAGCTTCGGAATCGGCAATCAGGCGCACGTGGTCGGGGCGGAACCGGCCGTAAGTAGGATCGCGCAGTAACTCGGCGACCGATTGGGCATCGTTGCGCGTGTATTTGAGATTGAGGCGCGGGTTCTGGAATTGGCCAACGCCCGCGACCAGCGCCCATTTGTGCGAAACGGCGGGCTGGTGGGTGTCTCGAGTCGTGTGCGAAGTGGAACCGGGAGCCGGGTTGTCGTGCGCCACGAATGTGGCGCCGCGCGCCGGAGTGGACAGCGTGAAGGGGTCTTCGGCGCTCTTGAGGGCTGGGGCGTTGCGCTCCCGCGCTTTCCCCAGTGAGTATTGCGGATTGCCCTGGCCGAGTTTGCGCTCAAACAGCGACCGGTAGTACCAGGCATCGCCATTTTCGTCGCAGGCCTCTTCCGCCTGCTTCAGTAACAGCAGGCCGTTCGACAGATCGTCCCTGGCGGGCGAGGCGGAGACCAGTTCCAGCGCCCGGACCACCAGATCCTTGGACACCGCGCAACCCTGCTGCGCGTGGCCCGCGGCCGCCAGCGCCAACANNAGCGCGATTTCGATGCGGTTCACCGGCTCGATGAAGTACTTCTCCTGGGGATTGGCTTCGCCCGCCTTGCGATATTCGACCACGGCCTGCTCGAAGTAACGCCTGGCGCTGGCCGGGCTGTCCGCCTTGTAACCCAGCGCTTCGTCTCCTACACCGATGTTATACAGGCGGTAGGCATCGTCGCCCAAGTGAGGGAGCGGCGGCATAGTTTCCAACTCCTCGACGAATTTGGTCCATTGGCCGGCGTCGGCGTTCCGGTTGTTTGGATCGAGCGCGCCGCGCGCCAGCATGACTTCCACCCGTTCGGTGGTATTCACCAGGCGGGCCGCCACCCGCTGCGCCGCATGGTCGACCAGAATCCCGATGACGTCCTCCATGGTGTGCGGTTCGTCTTCGCCCTCTTCATCCTTGCGTTTGGCGCCCGGATGCGGGATTTTGCCGATGATCTTCTTGGTTTCCGAAATCGCACTGGTCACGCGGTCGAACTCGTGGTCGAACTCGTGGTCGTACTTGACGTGGATGGGCTCGGCATCCAAGAATCTGCCCGCGCGCGTCCTGGCCTGATACGTCACCTCCAGCCGCCCGCTCACTTTCACGCCGGAGGGCTGGCGCTGTCCCTTGTTCTTCCCGGAAAGCAGCGTGCCGTACTTCGGCGTAGCCACCGCGTTGCAGGTCAGCACCCTGAGGACGACCAGCGTATCGGGCCTGTCGGGATTGATCTCGAGCTGGCTGTTGAAGCGGATAAGATTGGTTTCGATCATGGACTGCAATTTATCGGCAGCCAGCTTCCCGCACGGGTCCTGCGGCTTCTCCGCCGAGACCTTGACATTGAATGCGTTGCCCGGCAGCTTGACCGCGGCGGGCAGTTTCCGTTCCAGAACGATGGTCTTCTTCACCTTCCCGAAGCCTTGGCCGGGCAGCAAAGCCGGGTACCAGACGATCAAGCCGATGAGCAGCAACCTGCGCATTTCCGGGGTCTCAATACTGAGAGAATGATATCATGATCGAATTCCTGGCTACAGCGCTTCAGGAGGGTGGAGGGGTGATGTTCTCGCGGTTGAGTTGGAGGCGCGGGTCGGGATCGAACCGACGAATAAAGGTTTTGCAGACCTTTGCCTTACCACTTGGCTACCGCGCCTTCAGTTGAGCCACTACTAGCAAAATACCCTGGCCGGAGCCATTAAGTCAAATTCTGGAAGTGTCGCTGAGGTTAGGCGCGAACGGATTCGCGGGGCCACCCAACAGAAAAGTCGCACGTGCCTGCTGCATTCACGGAGCGCAAATATGTCTGGCTGGCTTTGAACCCTTCCCTCAGGTCGGCGAGTTTCTCGCGGAACTGGAGCACCGCTGCCCAGCGGGCCACTTGTTGATGCTCCCGCCAGTGGAGTCTGACTGCGTTCTCGTAAATGCCGCTCGATATCCGATCGAGTGAACCATTCAAACCGCGTGTGCTACCGATGATCGATGCCATATTCGCTCCGTACACTTACAATTATCGGGAGTTGCCCCGTGAGTTTATAGTCCTACCGATCCTAGGCAGGTACTAGAAGTCCTGTCTGAGAGTTGTCGACCGGCGGCAGCGGATCGATACGGAACCACTGTCGACTCATCGGCTTGGCTCGCCTCAGTTCAACGTATACGTCACCCGCGTCGGCGACGGCCGCACAATCGTCAGCGTCGCCCCGCCGCGCTTTTCCGAACTCAGTCCATCCGCCGGGAGCGGCGAGCTTTGCTCGATTGTCAGCGTGGTCTCGGAAAGTCGGGCGGTGCGCTTCCAGCCCTTGCCGGTGAACTCCAGGGCATCGTCCGCGGCGCTAACCTCTGCCGGTCCTGGCCCAACGAAGAGACCCTGTTCGGGCAGGAAATTCACGTTGGTGTCCTTCCACGTGAATTCCATCCATCGGCCGCCATCCTGCCCGGAGAAAATGGCGCGGACTTTCTGCGATTCCAGCACCCATTCCGGGGAACCGTCTCCATCCAGGTCGGCGGACCAGGCCACCGTGCGGCCGCGCGGCAGCAACACGACTCGCATGGGCAGGTCCGCATCGGCGCCGGGCCCGGAAAGGTCTTCGACACGCACGCGCCAGTCGCGCACGCCGGCCAGCCCCTCCGGGGCGAACACCCGCAGCGACACCCGTCGCTCATCCACCGCGCCCACGCTGATCTCGGTCTTGGGCGGGAAGAANNTTCGGCTCGATGGGCGCCGTGGGCGGATCGGGCGTCAACTCGGTCTGCGAGCCGAAGTGAAGGTGCATGGCTTCCATCAGGCGGATGGTCACAGGGCGGAACAGTTGCAGGCGCGCGCGGCCCAGCGGCATGCCGTCGGCTTCGAGCGCCAGGTTGGCCCAATCGCCGTGCAGCGCATCGGCCGGGACGCCGATTTCGTAGTCGATTTCATCCGGCGATTTGACGGTGGGCACGGCAGTAAAGCCTTCGGGCAGGCGCAGACGCGATCGCGCGGCCACCGCCGCCGAAGAGTACGAAGTAGAGACCACGTTCTTCCGCCCGATAATCAGCCGCCGGGCGTCGTTGAAGAAAGCCGTCGTGTCGGGGACTTCGATGGCAATCCCAATACGGACGCGGTTACCCGAGGCGCTGCTGGCCGGGATGGTGAGGCGCGCGCGCAGCGTCTTGTCGTCCCAATCGAACTCCGTGGGCTTGCCCGCGGCGAGGAACGGGCCGATGGGCTGGCGCGCCAGTTGCAGAACCACCTCGCCCGGCTCCGGGGCGGCGAACTCCATGGCCAGGATGCCGTTCTCGAATTCGATGGAGAGCAGCTCGGCAGTGGCATAAACGATATGCTCCGCACCCGAGAAATTGGTGCACTCGCGGCACAGGCCGTCCGAACCGATGGAAACGCCAAGCGGGAGCCAGAGGGAATCGCCGGCGGAAACGGAAACGCCGGGAATTATGAGGGTGCGGTTCGACCCTGGCTCGCGCACGCGCAGATCTTCGTGAAATGGCTTCGTTCCGGTATTGGTGATGCTGACGGCGGAGGCCGCGGGTGAAACCAGTTCGGCCGCGGTGACGCCCGCGGGTCTCGGCATGGCGACGGGATGCAGGCCGGGAAGCAGGCGCGCCCAGTTGCGGAGCAGCGCGGCGTCGCGGCGCAGGGCGCTGGTGGCGGGGCGCTCATCGCCACTCAACCCCACCGCGCCCTTGCGCAGTAGCGATTCCGGGTTGGCCGTCCAGCCGGCGGGATAGAGCGCGTCTTCCACGTCGGTCCACAGCAGCGCGCGGGCCGCTCCCGCGAGGGCCTGACGACTGCGTGTGAAGGCGGATGGGTCCGTGGCGGAGATCACGGCCACGGGCGCGGGAGGAGTGGCCGCGTCGATGGCCAGCGTGTGGCCTTCCACGAAAGCGATGGGCCCGCCGTGGCTGGCGGTCTGGGTGGCGAGCACTTCTTCGAGCGCCTTGAGCCAGGCGCGCTGCCCGCGCGCGTCGGCCGGCACTGGACGCACCCAGGCGCGCAGACCGAGCCTGCGCAGCAGCCGCACGAAGGCCACCAGATCGCGGCGCGGGCTGGTGCGGCCGGTGAAGTCGAACTCGCCGGGCTCGATCTGGTGCCAGTTCGGGGGAATGGAGAATTCCACCGTGCTCACTCCGATGGTCTTCATCCACACCAGCTCACGCTCCCACAGCGCGCGCGGGTAGAGATAGTAGGGGAATTCGACGGCCTGCACGTACTGCGCCGGCAGCGCCGCCGCGAAGAGCAGCAGGAGACCGGCCAGGCGCTTCAAAACTGCTTGCCCTTTCGGATGCGGTAATCCTCAATGAGCGGCATGCGGATGACCGTGCACATCTCGAAGAGACGCGAGCGGGCACGCGCGCCGATGCGCTCGGCCAGGGTGGTGCGGTATTCGTACTGCCCGGTCGGCGACTTATGGGTGGCCACGCTGCCGGCATCCGGCTCCGGCAGGTTGGTGGTGGCGATGAGCGCCTTGCGGTTGTCGCAACGGTAGGTGACGATCGACGTTATCGTGTCTTCCACCCAATCGGTGACGCGGTGCGCGCCGATGTCGTCGAGCAGCAGCACTTCAGCGTCGAGGGCCATCCGGTAGGCCTCGCGGTCGGCGGAATTGGAAGCCGGATCGTAGCCGGATTTAATGGTATTCAAGAGCGTCTGGTAGTTGCAGAAGAGGCACTCGAAGCCCTTCTCGACGATCTTGCGGAGGGCGGCCACGGCCAGGTGGGATTTGCCGGTCCCCGGCTCGCCGATGAGCAGCAGGCCGGGGCGCGTCTCGTTGGGGAAGTCGCGCACGTAATTCTTCACGGCCAGCAGGACGGTGGTGAGCTCCCTGCGGGCGATGGGGTTGTCGGGTCCGGGCACCACGAAATTATCGAAAGAGGCATGGCGGAAGAGCGGCGGAATCTGCGCACGGTCCTCGAGGCGCTCCGCGCGGCCCTGAGCGCGGCAGTCGCACGGCTCGGCGCCGGAGACGTTGGCGCGCTCGACGATGATCCAACCGGTGCCTCCACACTTCGCACAGACGGATTCCGTAGTCATTGGTTCTATTATCGGTCAGACTGCGGCGCAAGTCGTGGGCCGGTTCGCAGTATCATACAGAGGTGAAATCGGATTTCGGGTTAGCCCGCGCGGCCTTCCGCAAGCTGCACGAGAGCGGCTGTTTCGTGATCCCCAATCCCTGGGACATCGGCTCGGCGCGATATTTGCGTCATCTTGGATTTCCGGCGCTGGCCACCACCAGTGCCGGTTTCGCGTTCTCGCGCGGCCTGCCCGACAGCGCCGATGCCGTACCGCTGGGCGCCATGCTGGCCCACATTGCGGAGATCGCCGCCGCCGTGGACATGCCGGTCAACGCCGACTTCACCGCCGGCTACGCGCACGCGCCCGAAGGCGTTTTCGAAAACGTCCGCCAGTGCGTGGAAACGGGCGTCGCCGGCCTCTCCATCGAAGACGCGACCGGCGACCCCGCGCGCCCGCTCTACGAACTGCCGCTGGCGGTCGAGCGGATCCGGGCCGCGCGGGCCGCGATCGATGCCTCCGCCACCGGCGTGCTGCTCACCGCGCGCGCGGAATGCTACCTGACCGGCCATCCCGAGCCGCTCGGCGAGTCGATCGGCCGTCTCCGGGCATACGCGGAAGCCGGCGCAGACGTGCTCTACGCGCCCGGCCCGAGCAACCGCGAGGACATCCGGGCGATCGTCGGGGCGGTGAGCCCCAAGCCAGTCAACATCCTTATGAGCGCGAATACCGGCCTGAGGGTTTCCGACCTCGCGGAACTGGGCGTGCGCCGCGTGAGCGTCGGCTCCGCGCTGGCCCGCGCCGCCTGGACCGGTTTCCTTCAGGCGGCCAAGGCCATCGCCACGGAGGGCAGCTTCACAGCCTTCGAGGGCGCCGTGTCCTTCGCCGAGCTGAATCGCTTCTTCAGCGAGGACGCGAAGCAGTAGCATCGAGAGGGCCGGGCATGCCCGGCCCCTACGGCCTGCTGCTTGTGGCGCAGACGATCGCTTTTGGTCGTCTGCGTTTCTTGCCTCATGGCGTGATACTCTGTCCTTCGGAGCCCTATGTCCCTCACTCGCGAAAAAGCACAGCTCATGAGCGCGTCCGAAATCGATCGGACGCTGGTCCGCCTGGCCCATGAGATTCTTGAAAAGACCAAAGACCTGGACCTGCTCGCCTTCATCGGCATCAAGCGCCGCGGCATTCCCATGGCGCAGCGGCTGGCGCAGAAGATCGAGGCGCTCGAAAAACGCAAGATCCCGGTCGGCATTCTGGATATCAAGCTGTACCGGGACGATCTCAGCACTGTAGGCGTCAAACCCGTGGTCAGCGCCACCGAGATTCCGTTTTCGGTGCAGGGCAAAGACATCATCTTGATGGACGACGTGCTGTACACCGGACGCACCGTCCGCGCGGCGCTGGACGCGCTCTTCGACCATGGCCGGCCGTCGCGCGTGCAGCTTCTGGTGCTGATCGACCGCGGCCACCGCGAGCTGCCCATCGAGGCCAAGTTCGTGGGCCGCGTGGTACAGACCACCGACATCGAAATCATCGAAGTGAAGTTCCAGGAAGTCGATGGCGTGGAAAAGGTGCTGCTGGTGGAAAAGGTGCCATAGCCAACATGAACGCCGGACTGCTTGGAATCGAAGAACTGGACCGCGCCGGGATTGAGGCCATCCTGGCGCGCGCGAAGGATTTCCAGCCCATCCAAAGCCAGACCGTCAAAAAACTGGATACGTTGCGCGGGAAGATGATCGTCAACCTGTTCTACGAGGCTTCCACGCGCACGCGGACCAGCTTCGAGATCGCGGCCAAACGCCTGGGGGCGGACGCGGTTTCGATCACCGCGTCGGGGTCCAGCGTCTCCAAAGGCGAATCGCTGGTGGATACGCTGAACACGCTGGCGGCCATGCGGCCGGATGCCATTGTGATGCGGCACTCGGCTTCCGGCGCGCCGCATTTTCTGGCGCGGCACCTGCCCACGCCCATCATCAACGCGGGCGACGGNNCTCGACGCGCGCACCATTCTCGACCGGCGTCCCACGCTGGAGGGCCTGCGGGTGGCCATCATCGGGGACATCGCGCACAGCCGCGTGGCGCGCTCCAACGTGCACCTGCTTTCGAAATTCGGCGTCGAGATCGTGCTCTGCGGCCCGGCTTCGCTGCTGCCGGTGGAACTGGAGCAACTGGCGCCGGGCGTCCGCCTCACCACCGACATCCGCGAGGCCATCCGCGAGGCGGACGTCATCATGATGCTGCGCGTGCAGCTCGAGCGCCAGCACGAAGCGTCATTCCCGGCGAGCGAGTACTTCCGCTTCTACGGATTGCGCCTGGAGCACCTGGACCTGGCCAAGCCGGACGCCATCGTGATGCATCCCGGCCCCATCAACCGCGGGCGCGAGCTGTCGTCCGAGGTGGCGGACTTCCAGCGCTCGGTGATTCTGAACCAGGTCGAGAACGGCATCGCCGTGCGCATGGCGGTGCTGGAGAAGGTGATTGGATAGGCCATGCCCATCGTCATCAAGAATGGTCGCGTCATCGACCCCGCTTCCAATACGGACCGCGTCGCCGACGTGCTGATNNGGGCCGAGATTCTCGACGCCAGCGGGATGATTGTGGCGCCGGGCTTCATCGACATGCACGTGCACCTGCGGGAGCCGGGCTTCGAGCACGCCGAGACCATCGAGAGCGGATCGCGGGCGGCGGCGGCGGGCGGGTTCACTTCCATCTGTTGCATGCCCAATACCAAGCCGGTGAACGACAGCCCCATGGTGACCAGCTACATTGTGGAGCGCGGGCGGAGCCAGGCGGTGGTCAACGTGTTCCCGATCGGCGCCATCACCAAAGGCAGCGCGGGCGAGGAACTGGCGGCCACCGGCGCCATGAAGGCCGCCGGCGCGGTGGCCATTTCCGACGACGGCATGCCGGTGATGAACGCGCGCGTGATGCGCCGCGCCATGGAATTCGCGCGGTCGTACGATCTGCCCGTGATCCAGCACTGCGAAGACCTGAACCTCAGCGCCGGCGGCGATATGCACGAGGGGGCGCAATCGGTGCGCTGGGGATTGCGCGGCATCCCCGCGGCGTCGGAAGACGCCATGGTGGCGCGGGACCTGTTGCTGGCCGAGTTGACCGGCGCGCGCTACCACGTGGCGCACGTCTCCACGCGCAACGCGGTGGCCATGGTGGATTACGCGCGGCGCCACGGGCTGGCGGTGACCTGCGAGGCCACGCCGCACCACTTCGCGCTGACCGATGAGGACATGGCCCCCTACGACAGCAACTACAAGATGAAGCCGCCGCTGCGCTCGGCCTCGCACCGCGCCGCGGTAGTCGAGGGCCTGGCGTCGGGCGCCATCAGCGCGATTGCGACGGACCACGCCCCGCACCCCGGCAGCGAAAAGATGCAGGAGTTCGAGCGCTGCCCGTTCGGCATCATCGGCCTCGAAACCGCCATCGCGCTGGCGCTCGAAGAACTGGTGCACCCGGGCAAGATCACGCTCAACCGCATGGTGGAGCTGTTCACCACCGGCCCCGACGCCGTATTGCGCCTCGGCCGGGGCACGCTGGCGCCCGGCGCCCCCGGCGACGTGACGGTTTTCAGCACCGATCTGAGCTGGACCTACGACGTGAACCAGTCATTCTCGCGCAGCCGGAATTCGCCGTTCGACGGGCGGACCTTCCACGGCGGCCCGGTGGCCACCGTGGTGAACGGCCAGCTCGCGTGGAAGCGGGGGTGACGCCGCTACTTGATCACGACTTTGAAGAGCGTATCGTCGGAGTGTTGATGGCGCCAGTTGAAGTACTGCTGTTGCTGATTCTTGTTCACTTTGTTGAACTCACGGTATTGCTGGTGTTGCTCCGTGACATAGCTGCGGTAAGCACGATCTTCGTTGCTGTTCCACGTATGGTAATCCTTGCCGCTTTTGTCGTAGTACCGCTTTTCCTGAGGGGCTCTGGATTGCGCTATGACGGGACCGATCAATGTGGTGCTCAGCACCAACGCACTCAAAATCAAAAACCGTTTCATTTTGTTAGCCTCGCTAGGGGTAATAGGCACTTTGCTGGCCGTTCGCCGGACTAGGCCGGCGCAGGTTTTGAGCGTGAAAGTGCGTGCAGAATCTGTCATGCGAGTGCAGACTCTGCGCCGGGTGTACGACTTGAAAGGGGCACGCGGTCCGTGGTGGCAAGGGCAAGCTGAAGCATGCCCCACCTCACTATAATGGGATTGATGTTCTTTCGCCGGGAGCGCCTCAAGAATCCGACCTTCGCGGAACGCCTCGAGAACCTTCGCCACGCGGGGATCGCGATCGCGCCGATGGCGGGCGGCGTGGTGCGCGCCAGCCGCGGCGGCTGCGCCATGGACCTCAAGGATGAGAACGGCACGGTGGCCACGGCCGGACGCGCCGGAATCGCGCTCGGGAGCGAAATCGGCGCACTGGTGGATGGCGGGTTTCAGAAGTTTTTCGAGACGCCCTCCGGCGGAAAGAAGCCCGCGCTGGCGGACGAGCTGAAGGCTCTCCACGATTTCGAAGAAGACCTCAAAGAAGGGTTGGGCCAGGAGAGCTACTACAACGAGTCGCTGGGAACGGTCTCCACGTTTTACCTGTATGACCGTGTGAAGGACCGCGACCGCGGCGTTCCAAGGCGGGTTTGGGAGTAGGAGCGCACCTGCTCGAAATACCGCTCTACGTAAGACTGAAGCGCGACGGGAACCTCGTCGCGGCCGATTTCCGCGCCGCCCTGGGAGTGTTCGGCGCCGCGCCGCGCGTAGGGCGTGCGCAACTGCTGGCTGGTGGACTGCACTTCGACCGTCGCCTCGCCGGTGAGATTGGCTGAGCGCTTGCCGATGATCTCGCTGATCTTGCCCATGGCGGCCAGTTGCTCCGCCTGCCGGATGTTCTTGTCGCCATCCTGGCTGCCGATGCCGCTGCCCGGCTGCTTGCTGGCCTGCTCGGTGTCGCTCTTACCGGCGCTCTTGCCTTGGGAATCCTGCGATTCCCCAGCCTGCTCGCCGGGCTGGCCCTCTGGCGAATCGCCTGGCTGCCCGCCGCTCTGCGGCACCTTGCCTTGCTGGCCGCTCCGATCTTTGCCGGTTTGCAGCTGAGCGCCCGGGGAGCTCCGCGTCGCCTTCAAGCTGGAGAGCAGGTTCTCGATGGCGTCCTCGGCATTGGTCAACAGGCTGGCGCTCTCACCGGAGGCGCTGTTGGGGGTTGCGGCGGCGCCCGTGTCCCGAATGGGATCGCTCGAAACGTCCGGCGGCCGGTCCGGATCAGAGAATGACGCCGTCCCGTCATCCCGCGAGTCGGGACTTTCCGGGGCCTTCGGGCGCACGTCCCTGGCCTGCTCCGTGGGCGCGTTCCCACCGAACTTCTGTTGCAGAATGCGAGCCAGAGGCGGCTTGAGATCCAGCCGAAGGCTGAGGCCATAGCGCAGCGCGAAGAGGCTGGAGGCCGCCACCAGCAGCGCGGCCAGCAGATACACGGCGCGCGGCATGGTGTAGGGGACGGCCCTGCGCACATCGACGGTTTGCGAGAGCCGGCCGGCCTGCTCCAATTGGGATTGGCGGACTTCCCGCGAGACGTGGGAAGGCGGCTCAGCTTGACTGAAATAGAGCGCGGTGGAAAGCGTGTCCGCCAACGCGCAGCGGCGATCCACCATCTGGGCGACGGTGTAGGGCGAAGGCAGGCGCCGGNNAATGCGATGAGCGCGGCGCTCGACGAATTGGCCCCCTGGGATAGCAGCTCGTTATATAGCAGCCGTTGCCTTGCCCGGCGGACCAGTGTGAACACAACCCTTCCTCGCGCGCTGAAGTGGAAGGCTACCTTCCTATGTGCAGGTTGTTGTGGATGGCGTAGAGCGCCAGTTCCAGCCGGTCGGAGACGCCCAGCTTGTCGAAGATGTTGTGCAGATGGTTCTTGACGGTCTGTTCGCTGATGAACATCTTCTCCGCCATCTCCTTGTTCTTGAAACCTTGGGCGACCAGCGCCACGATCTCGCGCTCCCGCTGGCTCAACGGCGACCGTTCCCGTTCCCGGCCCGGGCTGGCGGGCGCCATTTGAGGCGGCGCTTCGTCGGCGGCGACGAACTGGCGGATCACGGCTGCCGTGGTATGCGAATCCAGCCAGATTTCCCCGGCATGGACCCGGCGAATACTCTTGATCAGCAGCTCCGTGGCGGTCTGTTTGAGAACTATTCCAGAGGTGCCGAGCCGCATGGCCTGGACGAATTCAGTCTTATCGTCCGATGCGGTCAGCACAATGACCCGAGTCTTGTTCTTGACCGCCTGAAGCCGCTGCAAAGTGGCCAAGCCATCCAGGCCGGGCATCTTGAGATCGAGCAGGAGAATGTCGGGCGCAAGCTGTTGCAGGACTTCCAGCACCTGCCGGCCATCCTGGGCCTGGGCCACCACCTCGAAGTCTTCTTCCAAAGCGAGCAGCTTGCAGAGGCCGTCCCGAAAAATAGGATGGTCATCGGCTACCACGATCCGAATCTTCGGAGCCGGCGCGGTCTCCGCTCCGGACTGGAAACCGTTGGTTACGACGTTCTCAGACATACAATTTCCACTTTAGGCTCATTGTATAGTTCTAATAGTACCAAGTCAAATCCACTCTCTCAATCATATCAGGTGTTTACCTGGCCCAAAACGCCTTTTCTGGGCCGCAACGGGTTTGCCCCGACTTTTTGCTTCCGGCTCTGATAAGGTGAAAGGAATATGAGCGAAGAATTGGCCGAAGTGGATTTTCAACGCTTCTGGCGACGGCTACAACAGCTTGGGCTCAATGCTTATGAGTCGCGTTCGTATCTGGTGTTGCTGGGCCATCCCAAGTTCAAGGCGCTGGAATTGGCCGCGCGAGCGCACGTACCGCGGCAGAAGATTTACGAAGTCCTCGACAGCCTGGTGGAGAGAGGCTTCGCACAGGTGGTGCAGGAGAAGACCAAGCTGTTCTCGGCCGTGGAGCCGAGCCTGGCGATTCCAGGTTATCTGGCGCGCAAGCGCCAGACGCTGGAGCAGGAACTGACGGACGACGGGCGCGCCGGCGTGGGCCTGATCGACGATTTGAAGGCGCTCTATTCGGAAGGCCAGGGCGGCCGCGGGACGCTGGATTTTCTGCGCATCGTCAGCGAGCCGGCGCAGACTGCCGCCGAGTACCGCCGCATGTTGTCGGAGGTCAAGCGCGAGTACCTGGAGTTCTCGCGTCCGCCCTACGCGGTAGATCCGCTGGATGAGAAGCTGGTCAAGCAGGCCGGGATGGGCGGCGTCGCCTGCCGGCTGCTGCTGGAAGCGGCCTCGCTCGACGATGAGCACCGGCAGCGGCTGAGTGAGTACATGGCCGCGGGCGTGGAGGTGAAGGTCGCCGATTCCCTGCCCATGAAGCTGGCGCTGTTCGATGGGGAGCGCGGGCTGATCGCGCTGCTCGACCCAGTCATCACCCGTCCCGCGTGGACATCGGTAGTTTTCGATCACGAGGGGATGGGCGAGGCGATGAAGGGACTGTTCGACGACCACTGGCGCAGGGGAAAGAACCTGTAGCCTTATTTCGCGCCGCCGGGCACACCGTGCGGCTTGCGGGTGAGGATTTCGCGCACGGCATAGATACGGCGATCCTGGCTTTCGAAGTACGTCCGCATCATCATCTCGCCAATCAGCCCGGTGGTGAACATCATCAGGCCGGCTAGAAGCAAAAGGCCCCCGGCAAACATGAGCGGGCCGTGCGCGGCCACAATCTCGTAGCCCAGCAGCTTCTTGATGGCCAGGTAGACCATGATGCCGCCGCCCAAGGTGGTGCCCGCCAGGCCGAGCGAGCCGAAGAAATGCATGGGGCGGGTGAAATACTTCAGCATGAACTTGATGGTGAGGATATCGAACATCACCCGGAACGTGCGGCCGATGCCGTAGTGTGAACCGCCGGAGGCGCGGCGAGTACTGCGAATGGGCACCTCGGCGATGCGCGCCCCATAGAAGCTGGCCAGCGCGGGAATGAAGCGGTGCAGCTCGCCGTAAAGGTTGACGTCCTTCAGCACTTCGGCCCGGTAGGCTTTGAAAGTGGTGCCGAAATCCCGCAGATCGACGCCGGAGGCCTTGGCCATCAGCCAGTTCGCGACGCGGGAAGGCAGCTTGCGGCTGAGCGCGTTGTCCACGCGGTGCT
This sequence comes from Bryobacterales bacterium, assembly GCA_003142355.1. Next base: position 9,606 of record PLMF01000071.1, on the reverse strand, counting down.
TGCGCCAGCCGCTGGCGATATCATAGCCCTCGTCGATTTTCGCCAGCAGCGCCGGAATGTCCTCGGGCGCGTGCTGGAGGTCGCCGTCCATGGCCACGATGACGTCGCCTTTGGCTTCGTGGAAGCCCGCCGACAAAGCCGCGGTCTGGCCGAAGTTGCGGCGCAACCGGATGACTTTGAGGCGGCCATCGGTTTCGACGAGGTTGGCGAGCAGCTCGAAGCTGCGGTCGCTCGAGGCGTCGTCCACAAACAGGATTTCATACGGCCGCTGCAATCGCTCGAGCACGGCCGTCAGACGGTCGTAGAGCGGCAGGATGGAGTGCTCCTCGTTGTGGATCGGGATCACGATCGACAGCAGGGCCATGGAAATCCTTAGTTTAACACCCGCGGATGCCATGCCATGCTGCGCTACGATGGGACTTGTCCCAGCCACTTCCCCGACTGCGCCTGAACCTGGATTTCATGCCCTCGCCTTCGCCCGAGCACCCGGGGCTCTTCGTTCGGGATCCGTACCGGTTTTCCGATGCCATGCTGATCATTCCGCCGGTGCTGGTGGAGTGCCTCCCGTGTTTCGACGGGCGCCAGACGGACCTGGACCTGCGGGCGGCGCTGGTGCGTGTCACCAACAGCCTCGAAGTCGGAGAGATTGCGCAGGACCTGGCGGAGACGCTGAGCAATGCGGGGTTCCTCGAGGACGAGAACTTCGCGCGCATGGAGGCGGATCGGCGCCGCGAGTTCACCCAGGAGACCGTGCGCGAGCCGGCGCACGCGGGCGGAGCGTATCCCGGCCAGCCCGATGAACTGCGCCAGACCATGTCGCGGTACATGGCGGCCGAAGCAGAAGAAGCCGCGGCCGCCGATGGCGATCTGTTCGCGATTGCGGCTCCGCACGTCAGCCCGGAGGGCGGCTGGCAGTCGTACCGCGCGGCCTACCGCAAGCTGAAGAGGGAGCACCGGGAACGCACCTTCGTGATTCTGGCCACCTCGCACTGGGGAGAGCCCGGAAGATTCGGGTTGACGCGCAAGAGGTTCCGGACGCCGCTGGGGGAGGCCCAGACGGACCAGCCGCTGACGGACTGGCTGGCCGCGCGCGGTGGAAGCGCGGTCGAAATGGAGGACTACTGCCACTCCTTCGAGCACACAGTGGAGTTGCAGTTGATCTTCCTGCAGCACGCGCTGGGGCCGGATGTGCGGATCTTGCCGATTTTGTGCGGGTCTTTCGCGCGCAGCTTTGCGGGAGGCGGGCGGCCCGAGGATGACGGCCAGGTGAAGCGCTTCATCGAAGCGCTCGGAGAGCTGCGCGAGCGCGAGGGCGACCGCCTGTTCTGGATTCTGGGCGTGGACATGGCGCACATGGGCGCGCGTTATCACGACCAGTTCACGGCGATGGCCGGCCAGGGTGTCATGAGCGAAGTAGGCGCGCGCGACGAAGAGCGCATCGCGCGCATCGCGGCTTCCGACGCGGCGGGGTTTTGGGAGCTGGTACGCGAGAACCAGGACGATCTGAAGTGGTGCGGCTCGGCGCCGTTCTACACGTTCCTGAAGGCGGCTCCGAAAGCGCACGGCGAGATGCTGCGATACGAGCAGTGGAATATCGACGAGCGCAGCGTGGTGAGCTTCGCGGGGATGGCGTTTACGAAGTAGGCCTTCACTGTGGCGCGGGCACTCGTGCCTGCCGCGTCCCCACTCATGGGGACGCCTGCCGGACGTGCACCAAAGCGCGTCCCGATGAGTCGGGACGCGGCAGAGTGAGACTCTGCGCCACGTCGGTCACTTCACGCGGTCGCGGAAAGGCTGACCGGCTTCGTACAGCGAGATCCTGACGCCGATGTCGTGGGCCAGCGCGGGCTGGTTCTCTTGCACGGCCCGTGCCTGGGCGCGGCGCGCCGTCAGCGCGGCGTTGGCGAACTGGCCCTTCTCGGCGTAGGCGGCCGCGAGCGCATCCAGCACCCGCGCGTCCTTACCGCCGGAGAGCTCGAGCGCGCGGACCGCGAACGCCAGCGCCTCGGCGCCGTCGCGGATGGCCGCATCGGGCGAGGTCGCCAGGACCCAGGCCACGCGCCGCAGCGCCGGTGGATCGTTGGGTTCGAGGCCGAGACCGTCGCGCCAGTGTGCCAGGGCCTCCGCCGTCCACCCTTGCGCGTCGAGCGCGTCGCCCAGGCTGACGTGGGCCTGCGCGTATTTCGGGTCGAGCGAGAGGGCGCTGCGCCATTCCCGGATGGCGCCCTGCTCGTCCCCCCTCCGGCTCAGAACCAGCCCCAGATAGTAGTGCGCGGGCGCATACCCGGCATCCGAGGCGAGCGCTCGGCGCAGTTGAACGAGCGCCTCGTCCAGCCTGCCCAGCTTGGCCAGCGCGCCGCCCAGGTTGGCGCGCGCGGCCGCGAAATCCGGCTTCAATTCGGCGGCTTTCTCGAATTGCGCCACGGCTTCCTCGACACGCCCTGTTTGGGCCAGTAGCATGCCGAGATCGTTGAATCCCCGCGCGGAGGCGGGATCGGCCTCGACAACCGCGCGGAGCTTGATCTCGGACGCTTTTTGGAAATGAACCGCGGATTCTTCCCCGTGTCCCGTCATGAGCAACACGGTTCCCAGGCTGCGGTGCGCCGCTTCGTCATCGGGGCTCAGCTCCAGAACTTTCCTCCACTTCGCGGCGGAGGCCTCGTACGACCCGGTCCGCTGCAGATAGGCCGCGCTGTTGTACAGCTTGTAATAGTCGATCACCGGGCCGCCGATTTGCCGCAAGCCACCGGGCGGGACGTTCACAAACTCCGGGATGTTCACGGCGCGGTTGGCGGCGGTCGAGTTGTCGATCAAAATAGGCGGGCTGTCGTTGCCATCCGCGTCGATATGGGTGAGATACATTTGCGTGTAGGGCGACCTGGCCTTCGACGAAAACACCAGCCAGCGGCCGTCGGGCGAGAAGCTGTGCCACGAATTCATCAGCGGCGTGTTCGAGCGCATACGGCGCGCCTGCCCGCCCGCCGCGGGAACGATATACAACTGGCCGTCGGGACGCATGAGCTCGCCGTTGCGGCACCGGACGAAGACGATCCATCGGCCATCGGGCGACACCTTAGGAAAGGTATTGCTCATGCCGTTTTGCGAGGCGCCGGCGATTGGCTCCGGCACGCCGCCCTCACCGTCGCGGAACGGAATGCGGTAGAGGTCGTACGCGATTTGCAGCTCGTCGGGATCGTTGGCGAATTTGGCCACCGGCACACCCGGCGGATCGGGGCCGGTGGCCTCGGCGCGGGCAAATACCAGGTAGCGGCCATCGGGGCTCCACACGGCGCCCATCTGCACAAACCGCGGGTCATCAGCGCCGGCGAGCGGCCGCAGCACTCCCGTCTGGCGGCTGTACCAGCCCAGAATTCCGCGGGTGGGATAGAACACCTGGAGGAAGCGGTAGTCCTTGAAATTGGCCACGTAATAGTTGCTGGGAGGCTCGGCGGAGGCGGCCGGCATCCCGGCCGGGTTAACCGTGGTGACCACGTACCGCCCGTCCGGAGAGACCTGCGACATGAAGCCGATGCGGACGCTGCCCTTCAGCCTGCCTTCCGGCGAACTCCACTGAATCACGTCCTGCTTGCGAACGGCCATCTCGGGCGCGATCGGCGCCAGGATGTACATCCCCCGGTTGCCCTGAAGGCCATCGAGATCCATTCCCATGGTCTTGCCGTCGGAGGAGAACGAATGGCAGTTGGCGCACACCGGCAGGTTTTCCATCACCACCCGGCTGCGGGCTTCGCCCACGTTGCGAACCCTCCAGGCGACCAGCGGAATGGCCTCGGCGGCGAGGGGTTTGATGACGCCTTTTTCCAGCTCCGAGGGCATCAGCGGCACATCGCGATAGAAGATGGGCGCACCCACCGGGTCCCTTGAAGTGCGGATGGCGACCTTTCCACGAGAGACCGCCTGGCCGGCACGAAAACCGGTGATGGCGACGGTTGCGGCGCTCGCGACCGAGTGCCGCTTGATGGCCTGCCAGATTGCAGGATCCGGCGTCCAGGAATGCGCCGCCAGTCGGGGGGGCGGCTGGTTGGTATCGGCGACGCAATCCGGATCGAGCTTGCCGATTCGCATGCGCTCGCCCTTGGAGGTGGCGTGAATGGTCGCCGCGCCAGCGCCGAATGAGATGTCGATCCGCCACCAGGCGACGCCTTTCGCGCCATCGCGCCACAGGAACGTCGGGGGCGTGATCTCGGGCGGGAAAATCGATCCTTCCTCGGGATAATCGATCGCGATCGACGCCGGCGGGCTGGGCGCAGCCAACAGAAGACCCAGCAGAAAGATCCCCACCATAGAACCAGTTTACAGCCCGGCGCGGCCCCTTTGCTAAAATTGAGAGGTCCCCCTGGCGATATGACCCTCGATGCGATTCAAAGATCGTTAAAGGAACGGGGCGTACGCCTCACCCGCCAGCGCCAGATTCTGCTCGGGCTGATCGACAAGACCGGCGCGCATCTGGACGCCGAGCGGTTGTATGCGCTGGCCCAAGAAAAGGACCCCAAGATCAACCGGGTCACGGTGTACCGCACCCTGAAAATGCTCAAGACCGGCGGCCTGGTGGATGAGCTCGACCTGATGCATTACGGGGGCGACCAGCACTATTACGAGACGCGTCTGAAGCAGGAGCACGCGCACGCCATCTGCCTGCGTTGCGGCCGGGTGGAGGAATTCTTCGGCGAGCCGCTACAGCGCCTGCGGAAGCAGATCGAAAGCCACTTCGGTTTCCAGGTCCTGCTGGCGCGGACGGAAGTGGGCGGGTATTGCGCGCACTGCCAGACGTTGCGCGCGCGCGAACTGGAAGAGGTGCGGCTTCTTCCCATAGAGCCAGCCGGGCCCCCCGCCCGGCGCCGGCGGGGTGCCCTCCGGGCCCGGCGCACCTGAATGGAACCGGCGTCGCTGGTGGTAATCGACCCGAACGGACACCGCACGCGCGTGGCCATTGACCCGCTGCCGTTCTCGATCGGGCGGCAGCCCGAGAGCAACCTCATTGTCCGCGACAGCCGCGTCTCCCGCACGCACGCGCGCATCAACGAGGAGAACGGCGAGTACGCCATCGAAGATTGCGGCAGTCTTCACGGCACGTACGTGAACGGCAAACGGATCACCCGCCAGGCGCTGCGGAATTCCGACAAGATCGAATTCGGCGCGCAGGATTCCTACCAGCTCATCTTTGCGCTGGACGGCGCGGAGCTGAAGCGGCTCATGGAGCAGGTAGGCTCCAGCGCACCGCACGGGGCGCCCCCTGGGCCCGGTGGCAACCTGGCGAAGTTGCGCGCCATTCTGGATCTGGCGCGCACCGTACAGAGCTCCTTCTCGGTGGACGACGTGCTGACGTCGGTGGTGGATACGGCGCTGGCCATCACCGGCGCCGAGCGCGGCTTCCTGATGCTGCGCGCGGGCAGCGGTCTGGAAATGCGCATCGCCCGTAACCGGCGGGGGCGCCATCTGCACGCGAGCGACCTGCGCGTGCCGCGCGAAGTGATCCACCGCGCGCTGGAACGGCGGCGGGAGCTGCTCTCCATGAACTTCGATCCCCTCGGCGAAGGCGAGACGCGGCCGCAGTCGAGCGTCGCGGACCTCGAGTTGCGGAGCGTGATCTGCGTCCCGCTGGTGCGCATACGGACGGGCCAGGGCGAAGCCACCAGCGTCCTCTCGACGGGCAGCGAGACCGTGGGCGTGCTCTACATGGATTCGCGCGTGGTGGCGGCCGACCTGGCCGGCGGCAACCGCGAACTGCTTCAGACACTGGCCATCGAGGCCTCGACCGTGCTCGAAAATGCGCGCCTGCTGGAGGAGGAGCGGACCAAGCGCCAGATGGAGGAAGAACTGCGCCTGGCGCGGACCATCCAGCAGAGCCTGCTACCCGGGAAACTGCCCTCCGAGGGATGGCTGCGGGCCAGCGGAAGCAGCGTGGCGTCGCACGAAGTGGGCGGCGATTACTTCGACGTGACGCCGGTGAACCCGCGTTGCTGGTGCGCGGTGGTGGCGGACGTTTCGGGAAAGGGCGTGAGCTCGGCGCTGCTGGCCTCGCTGTTGCAAGGCGCGATGATCACAGACACCGACCATCCCGGAGCCATGGGCCGCCGCATGGAGCGGCTGAACCGGTTCCTCATGGACCGCACCGGCGGCGAGAAGTACGCGACGGTATTCTATTCCCTGCTGGACTTCGGCGGACGGCTGAGCTACGTGAACGCGGCGCACTGCCCTCCGATCGTCGTGCGGGCGAGCGGCGAACTCTCGACGCTGGACGCAACCGGTATGCCGGTAGGGCTGATGGAGACGGCCGAATTCGGGGTGGCCGAAGAGTGGCTGGCTCCCGGCGACAAGGTCATCATTTACACCGACGGCGTAACCGAGGCGCAGAATGCCGCCGGCGAATTCTTCGGCAAGAAGCGGCTGCGGCAGATTGTGACGGCGCGGGCGGGGGACCGGTGCCAGGCGGTTCACGACGCCATTCAGGAGGCCGTAACGGAATTCACGGAGGGGGCGCCGCAGTCGGATGACATCACGCTGGTGGTGCTGGAATTCGGGGGAGCGGACTGAGAACCTGGAGGATGAACGCATGATCGGATCGGACGACCGCCGGTACCAGCTTTTCGTAAGCTCAACCTTTGACGACCTCCAAGAGGAACGCCAGAAGGTCCTTCAGGCAGTTCTGGAAATGAAGGCCTTCCCCGCGTCATCTCCTTGTGCGAACGGTGCTGTCGGGTCTGCGCTTAGCTTGGCGTTCTCCGCCTCAAGTTCCATAACCCGCTTTTGCAGGCGCGTCACGTCCTCCAAATCCTCTAGCCGGCGAGCGTTCTTTGCTCGGACCCAGGATCAGCCCCGGTCCAGTCGAACCGAGCGCGGCCAGAAGTCTCGGGAAATCCAGGTCTGCCGTGATGATGACGCGGCCAGTTCCGGCGGCAGGGGCATATCGACCGGGAACCTCACCGGCTCAGCTCAATCGTTTCACCTTCCGAAAGGCTGGCGGCATAGCGCAGGGCCTCATCGATATCCGCCGCCTCCAGGAAGGGATGGGCTTTCAGGATCGACCCCCTGCTTTCCCGGGCCGCCAGCAGACCGAGTGGGTGCGACCGATACCAGCGACATCACTGCCGCGAGGTCCCGGCTAGCTCCAAAACCGGGAAACGTTCCGTCTGTCCCCCGGTTTTGTCCCCCGGTTTTTCAGACTCTTCTCAGTTTGGTAACGCGCCCCACTTCCACCCACTCCACAACGAAGATGTTCCCGTTGTGATCGAAACAGGCGCCGTGCGGGCAGACGAACTTGCCGGGAGGGAAGTGATCGCGGGTCAAGAGCCTGGTTTCCCTGTACTTCGTTGCAGAATCATCGCCGAGGTCGGTGATCACCTTGTTCTGGCGGTCCATCAGCGTAACCTTGGCGCCCAGGTCGGGAATCACAACGTCGCCGTTCTTGAAGTAGCCGAAGTGGCACGGGAGATTGGTCCCGCCGATGAAATCGACGTGACGTCCATCGAGCGTGAAGCGCTGGAGGCGGTTGTTGGCCCGGTCCGCCACGGTCACCAGGGGCTTGTCGCCGCGGGTGTCCACGATGATTCCGTGCGGGCAATCGAGCTGGCCCGCTTCCTTCCCTTTGCCGCCGAACGTCCGAATGTACTTGCGCTTGGCGTCGTACTGGTTGACGTAACTGGATCCGTAACCGTCGGCGATGTAAATGTCGCCGTTTGGTGCCGTGGCTACATTGGTCGGGCTGTACTTGGGCTTCGCGCCGTCTGGCCCGGGTTTGTATGCTTCCGATTCCTCCGGGTAGCCGATCGTGAACAGCTCGTCCCCGTCCAGAGTGGTCTTCACGACAATCCCGTGGAGAAAGTCGGAGACGAAGAGGAATTCAGTGTCCCCTTCTTTTTGAATGTGCAGGCCGTGGGCGCCGCCTTTGAATCTCGGCCCCCACGACTTCACGAACTTCCCTTTATCATCGAACACGACCACCGCATCGGAGCTGGCGCTGGTCGCGTGGACGGTATGGCAGACATAGATGCGGCCCTGCGAGTCTTCGACCACGCCATGCGTGTTTCCCCAGGCAATCCGGTCCGGCAACTCGCCCCAGTCGTGGTGCACTTCGTAGGTGTGTGTGCCAGTCCCAACAATGGGAAGCTTGCTGCCAGCCTTGTCATCGGCCCGCAGAATGGACGGGACCACAGCACAAGCTGTCTGAAGAAAACCTCGCCGTGATGACTGGGACATACTGAAGCGCCTTCGCAGCAAGTATATCGCAAAAGAACTGGGAAACGTTCCGTCTGTTTGAATGTATAAGGACTCAGATGACGAAGGGTTCTCCTGAAGAGTACAATGCAGCCGAGACCGGCTCCTCACAGCCGGCTCAGAAACCTCAAACAGGAGAACCCAATGAACGTAAACCACTATATCGGATTCGACGTCCACAAGAAAAGCATCAGCTACTGCGTGAAAGCCGCCGACGGCACCATCCTCGANNCCGAGCCCTGGCACGGGGCGATGGAAGCGACGCTGTTCAGTGGCTGGATCTACGACACTTTGAAACCGTTTGCCGCCGAGCTGCAGATGGGACATCCGGCGATGATGAAAGCCATCGGCGCGTCGAAGAAGAAGAACGACCGGTTGGACGCGCGGAAGATCAGCGACCTGGTGCGCTGCAATCTGCTGCCGGTGTGCTACGTGGCGCCGGCGGAGTTGCGGGAGTTGCGGCGGCTGCTGCGCTACCGCAACCTGGTGGTGGCCCAGGCGGTGCGGATGAAGAACAAAATGAGCGGGCTATTGATGGAGGTAGGCGCAGAGTACAACAAGCAGCAGCTCCACGGTGCGAAGTATTTCACGGAATTGCTGGACCGCCTGGAAGAAGTGCCGGAATCGGTGAAGGATCTGCTGCGGCTGAGCCGTGGCGCTCTGGAGACGTTCGAGACCACGCAGAAACAGTTGCTGGCCAGGCTGGAGAAGCATCCCCGATTGGCCGAGCGGGTGAAGCGGCTGCAGAGCATTCGGGGGGTGGGCGACGTCACGGCGTTGACGTGGGCGCTGGAGGTGGCCGAGCCGCAGCGCTTTCGCTCGATCGCGAAGGCGGTCAGTTACTGCGGGTTTACTTCGGCTCTGGACAGTTCGGCGGGCAAAGAGCACCGCGGGCCGATCTCCAAACAGCGCAACGCGCACTTGCAGACGGCGCTGGTGGAAGCGGCCAAGTTGGCGCCGCGGTGGAACCCGCAACTGGCGGCGGTCCACGAGCGGGAAGTGCAGGGCGGCAACCGCAACCAGGCGACTCTGGCCGTGGCACGAAAGTTGGTGGCCTATCTGTTGGCGGTAGACAAATCCGGAAAACCGTTCCAGATCCGCACTCCGGCAACCGCAGAACAGGAGGTGGGAACCGCGGCCTAAAACCCCCAAACCCGGGGTTCACGGTCCGCCCCCCTTTCCCTGCACCGGCGATTATAGGGAACCGGAGCCGGCTGTCAAGGGTTCGCTTCGCCGCGCCCAACTGCGGCGCGCCCTGGACAGCCGGCTCCGGTTCCCAAGAAAAATCACTGAGAAGAGGGAAAGGGGGGCGCTGGGACTTCTCCTGCACCCGGAGTTGTCCTCCCGCGCACCGATTTGCCAGCGATCCACCGG
>PLMF01000146.1 GCA_003142355.1 Bryobacterales bacterium | reverse complement strand
AGCAAACCTTTTTGAGTCACAACTTTTTTTTCCTTCAGATTCAACAACTTAGCGGGAATTGCTTGCACTAGGCGTTTGCTAGGCTCAAAGCAGAGGAGTTGTGGAGTGCAACTCCTGTTGCCATGGCTTCCACTTGTCTGGGCGGCCTGGAGCTTGGGCGGCTCCCGGGTCTCCCGGACAGGGTGGGAGTGCTCGCTGGGTTTCCGGATTCACTAGATGAAAACATTTCAGCAGATTCTCGTTTGTGCCTTTCTGGCGGCCGTGACGGCGCTGGTGGTGTGTGCCATCCTCCTGCTGCGCGCCGCCACCGCCACTGTGGCGGCCATCCCCGGCGAGATCGAAGCCACTCGCCGGGAACTCATCGGCGTGGTCGAGGCGGTCCGTAAGGACCTCACCGCGCAGGTGGAATCCGCCCGCCGGGATGTGCTCACGCGCGCCGAGCGGCAGTCGGCGGCGCTTCGCACGGACGTAATGACCGAGGTTGCCGAGATCCGAAAGATGGCCGACCGGCGCCTGGGCGACACCCTGGCGCGCGCGGATACGGCCCTCGGCACGGTGGAAGCGCTCAGGCGGGACCTCCAGCCGGTCCTCGACAATTCCGCCGCCATCGCAGCGCAGGTGAATGCCTCGCTCCCCCTCTTTCTCGACTGCGACCACAACGTCGATTGCGTCTTCAACCGGTACGTCGGAGCTTCCAGGGGGATCGAGCGGGCCGCACAGAACTTCGGGCAGGCCTCGACGACTTTCGATAACGCGTTTCCACGTATCCTCGGTAGCGCGGACAGCCTGGTGGCCGACAGCGCCGCCACAGCCGCCAACATCAAGCGGCTGACGACGCCTAAATGGTACGACCGGCTTATCGGGTACGGCCTGAATGGCGTGGTGATCTACCGCAACTTGAACCCGGTGACGAATCTGACGATTAGAGGCGCGCAGATCCTGGCATCGCGCCCATAGGCCGTCAAGGAGTCTTTGTGACCGTACCTTCCTATCTTCTGAGCGCGCGTGGCGGTGACCGGATATTTTTTTGGGGCGCCGATGCCAGTGACGCGGTGCATCTCGTAACCGACGTCGTGAGCAACGGCAACGATGGCTCCAATACCAGCGAGGATCGTGCTCTCGATCAGGTTGAGAGAGGTCTGGGGGCGTCCGCCGATCGATTGCGTGAGCGGACGCGCGTCATGCTGGATTGGAACGCGGTCTGGGAGTATCTGCTGGGGCGCATAGGCCTGGACCACTACTCGATCAAAACCATTTTCGATTACCTGGCGCGCGCGGTTCCTCTGCTTGGCAGACTGCCGCTGTTTTGCCGCCCGGCCGCGATTCGCAATTTCAACACCGTATGAGGTACACCGCTTTATGACGAAACTACTTGTGACCGCCGCCCTGCTCGCCTACCCGGCATGGGCACAGACCGCAACACCCGTTACGCCGGAGCCCTCCGCTTCCGCTGCGTCTCCTTCCTTACCTGGCTTGACGGTCGGAGTGGGCCCGAGTTGGATGCGCGGCGCCGCCTATCCGCTGAGCCTCGACACCAACCTCGCCCTTCACCTCACCGGGAACTGGTACTCATGGACCACGGTGAGTACGCCGGTCGCGCCTACTCCGGCGAACGGCATCCCGGTACCCTCGACTATCGCCACGGGCGGAGCCTACATCGCCGCGCAGTCGGGCACAGGATCGGTCTCGCTGGTGGTGATCGTCGAAACCGGATTCTCCACCTCCCAGGCCGCGAGCAGTTTAGCTCCAGCCTTCAGCGGGAACGTCGGCGTAGCCTTTCGATTGGGTAAATCGAACACGTACATCATGCCTTACGCCAAGGCCGCAAACGCCGCCGTGAGTTCCACGGGCGGCAGTCTGGCTACAGCCGTGTTCCAGCCTGGAGTAATGCTTCTATACGGCTTCAAGGGGAAATAGAGTCTATGAATTACATCAACCGTTTCATCGCCAACGCACGAAGCAGTCCGAAGACCACGGCATCGGGTCTTGCCGGCTTAATGGGATCCTTAGCCGCGGCGCGTCAGAACCCATCGGTTCTCTCGAGCCCGGAGTGGTGGACTGTGGTACTGGTCTCCGGCGGCCTGCTCTTCGCCGGCGACGCCAAGAGCTGAGAAATGCTGGCCGATCGAATCCTCTCCGAGGAATCCCTGACCACCTGGATGTACCTGGACACCGCGGATCCCCCGGTGGTGACCTGCGGCATAGGACATGCCCTGTTCATCCTCGAGGACTGCCTGGCGCTCCCCTGGAACCAGCCAAAAGCCGTGGTGCAGCAGGACTACCAGACCATCGCGGGTAAGCCGCCGGGCTACAGGGCCGAGTGGTACCAGCAGTTCACCACTGCGAGGCTGACGGAGATCTTCGTGCGCGACCTGCTCGAGCAGGACATAGAGCGCCAGGTCAAGATTCTGCGTTGCCACTTCCAGCGGTATAGGGAATATCCGGAACCCGTCCAGGAAGCCTTGGGCGACATGGCGTTCCAGTTGGGCGGCAATTTCCCGCGGACTTGGCCGCAATTCAGCCAGTCGGTGAGAAACGAGGACTGGGCCCGGGCTGCCGCGTGTTGCCACCGCAAGGACGTTTCCGACCAGCGGAACCGGGATACGTCGGCGTTGTTCCTTGCGGCTTCAGAGCGGGAATTACCTCCGGCGGCCTAGTCGAGGCGCCCTTGTCCGCAAAATGCCAGCTCTTCCACCACGCGGCCGCCGATGAGGTGCTCCTGGATGATCCGCTCCAACGCCTCGGGCGACGCCGAGTGGTACCAGACGCCCTCGGGATAGACCACCGCAATGGGCCCTTGCTCGCAGATGCGCAGGCAGTTGGCTTTGGTGCGGTAGACGCGGTCGAGCAGGCCGAGCCCGGCCAGACGGCGCTTGAGATACTCCCAGGATTCGAGGCCGGCTTCCTTGGAGCAACACTCAGGCTTGGTTTGGTCGCAACAGAGGAAGATATGGCGGCGCAAGCCGGCAATGTGCAGGCCCGCGGCGAGCGAGGCCAGTCGCACGAGGTCGGCCATGTCAGTACTTCAAGTAGACGGTTTTGTAATCGCTGTAGAACTCCAGCGCGGCGGGACCTTGTTCCTTGGGACCGAAGCTGGAATCTTTGGCGCCGCCGAAGGGCAACTGATACTCGACGCCCGCGCTGGGCAGGTTGACGGTGAGCAGGCCGGCTTCGGCGCGGTAAATGAATTCGAAGGCGCGCGAGAGATTGGTGGTTTGAATCGACGAGGAGAGGCCGAAGGGGATGTTGTTGGCGATGCGCATGGCGTCTTCGATCCAGTCAGCGCGCATGATGGCGAGCACCGGGCCGAAGATCTCTTCCTGGGCAATCCGCATTTTGGGATCGACCTCGGAGAAAACCGTCGCCTCCAGTAAGAACCCGTGCTCGTACTCGCCCCGGGTGAGGCGGTTGCCGCCGCAGAGCAGCTTAGCGCCCTCAGCTTTGCCGATTTCGACGTATTCGAGGTCAGTCTGCAACTGCCGGGCATTGATGGCCGGACCCATCTCCACGCTTTCATCGAGGCCGTTGCCGATCTTGAGCTTGCGGGCGCGAGCCACCAGTTCTGCGACGAATCGGGTGTAGACTCCCTTTTGCACGATGATGCGGCTGGTAGCCGTGCAACGCTGGCCGGTCGTGCCAAAGGCGCCCCAAACCGCGCCTTCCAGCGCCAATTCAAGATTGGCGTCATCGAGCACGATCATCGGGTTCTTGCCTCCCAGCTCCAGCGAGCAGCGTTTCAGTTGTTCGGCGCAGGTGGCTCCCACCACACGGCCCACAGCCGAGGAGCCGGTGAGCGAAACCGCACGAACCTCAGGATGCGCGGCGAGCGGGGCGCCGACTTCGCTGCCAAAGCCGGTGACGATGTTGACCACGCCTCCGGGGATACCGGCTTCGGTCAGTGCGTCGACAAAGTTAAACACCGAAAGCGGCGTGTCCTGGGCGGGCTTAATGACGCATGTGTTGCCGGCGACAAGGGCAGGGAAGAGCTTCCACGATGGAATCGCCATCGGGAAGTTCCACGGCGTGATCAGCGCACACACCCCGACGGGCTGGCGTACGCACATGGCAAACTTGTTGGGAAGCTCGCTCGGCGTGGTAAAGCCAAACAGGCGGCGGCCCTCGCCCGCCATGTAATAGCCGGTATCGATCGCTTCCTGGACGTCGCCGCGGGTCTCTTTCAGGACCTTGCCCATCTCCCGCGTCATGTCGCGGGCGAACTGTTCCTTCCGCTTTTCCAGGATGGAGGCGGCCCGGAACACGATCTCAGCCCGCCGGGGCGCGGGCGTCAGCCGCCACCTGTCAAATGCTTGGCCGGCGGCCGTGACGGCGGCATCGACCTCCGCCTTGCCCGAACGCTGGAAAATGCCGACCACCTCGCGGGTGTCCGCCGGGTTCAAGTTCTGGAACGTCTGGCCGCTTGCGGACTCCACCCACTTGCCGTCGATAAAGTTACGGAAGACCTTGGACTTGGCGGCAGGGGTGCCATCGGTTTTTGGCTGCTCGATTGTTGCCATAACCCACCCTCGCGTCTATTGTATGCACAATGCAACACCATGCGACCAGCAATTCTGTTCCACAATCCCGAGCCGTAGAATCTGCCTTT
>PLMF01000001.1 GCA_003142355.1 Bryobacterales bacterium | reverse complement strand
CAGCGATTCCGCAAGCCGGGGTTCGGTCCACAGGCAGCGTGCTGATTTGGCGCGAGTTGGCAGCAGAGGGCAGGCATTGGGAAGTTGTAAAGTCGTTTGGAAGGCGCACGGGCCTTGACAGCACGTGCTGCGAGGTTGATTTTCGTGCTTGGAGGGAATACGGTGCCGGCGGCGTCCGGACGGACACCGGCCAGACCGGCTCGACGCATCGCGGAGACCTCACAGCGGCCGCCTCAACTGGTGTTGGGCGAAAGAGCGACGAACCCGTAGGCCAAGCGCTTGGCGAATTCGTGGAAGCCGTCGCAGGGGCCGCGGGCATGGCTGCAGACCTGCCGACAGTAGAAGACCATGGACAGCGCATAGGCCATCACCCGGATCATGGTCAACACGACCAGGGCCGTGCTTTGATGGACGGCGGGATGTTTGAGGTGGCAGTCGGTGGTGATGGTCTGAAACACTTCGGCATCGATGCGCCACCGACTGCGGCTGAGTTGCTGGATGAACGTTGGGGGGATGGCGCCGAGTTCGAAATTGGTGGCGTAAAAGTTAGTGCTCTCCAGCGCCACATCGGCCTTGCTTTTGGTGAGATGATCGCCATCCTGGCTGACCGTGACCTGGCGTTTGTGCTCGATGCGAACCGTTTTGACCACCCGCACCAGGCGATCGGCGACCGGCCAATCGACTTGTGGCAGGTGCCAACAGCGAAGCTCCTGCTTAGGATCGGTCTGGACGGTAGCCGGAGGGCCGGTGGTGAAACGCTCGGCCTCGCGCAGTAAGTCCGGCTGATTCTCTTTCAAGGTGAAGGCCCAGTCCAGACCCAAACGTTCGACTTCTTTGACGAAGGGCGCTTGGAGGTACAGTGCGTCGCCCACCAGCAGATCCAGGAAACGGCGCCCCAAGTGGCTGACCAAATCCTGCAACAAGGCGAGGGCACAGGGCACCTCGGCCTCGCCGTCCTTCTGGAAGCGAATGCCCAACGGGACGGGGAATGGCGTGCTGACGGTCACCACGGCGACGATCCGATGGTAGTACTGGATGTCGGTGCGCATCTCGCCGCGGACTTTATGCTGCACCTCGCGTTGCATGCATGCGTCGCAGCAGCGCGCGAAGGAACTGCAGATTTCGATGCCGTCCACGGCCGCCACGATTAAGCCGCGGGACCAGTCCGAACGCAGGATTCCGTTGCGCTTGAGGCGGCGGGCGATCTCGCAGCCGAGGGAGAAAACGTGCTCGGGCGACTGGCGTTGGAGTGCATAGCCGATGGTGTCGTCGCTGATGGGCCCGATGCGTTTGGCAAGTGCTCCCCGGCGGCACTCGGCTTCGATCTGCAACAGGCTGGGCACCTGCATGGCTGCGGCCAAGAAGACGGCATCAAACACCTTGTGCCAGGGATGCGTAGGAGACTGACGGCCTTCCGGCAGCGCGCCTACCAGTTGGGAAAAACCAAACACCTTGTCGAGGTACGCCTCGAACCGGTGCCGGGACAAGGCTACAGATTCTCTTTGTCTTTGAGGAATCTCCTCAGATTGATGCCGCAGATGGTGGCAGCGGCGGCATCAAAGCGGCGGCGCATCTCGACCTGCTGGCGCACCCTGGGCACCAACTTGGCGGGGATATGGAAGACCTTGGGTTTGCCGTCGACGAGCACGGAAATCTGAAACTGCGAATGGAGGTTCTGGCCGTCGGCGCAATGGCAGTTGGGCCGGCCACAACGACGCTTCCGTTCGACAAAGGAGCCGGGCAGCATTTCGCGGAGGGCGCCGAGGCTGCGAACGAGCCGGCCGCGGGTTTCGAGTTGAGGATCGCCGGGCATTTTCTGTCTGACTCTAATAATAGTGTCAGAATAGACCAAAGTCAAGCGATATTTGAGATTTGCAAAAATGATGCGCACCGGCGCGTTCCGGGGAAAACCCTGTGGATCAGAGACTTCAGGCTCGTGCGGCTCCCCGGCTTACGGAATCACTGGGTGCTGACTGGCTTTCCTTGCAGCTTCAGATAGTAAAAGAGCTGCCCTTTGTGTTGCTTCAGATGCTCCACCATCTGAAGAAGGCGATGCCCCAGCACCACCGCGGTCGGATCCCAAGGGGCCGGCGCTGGTTTGTGGGCAAGCTCTTCCTCGCTCGACGCCGCCAGCATCTCGAGCGCTACCTGCCGGTCCTCGGCCAACAAGCGCTTCGCCTCGGCCACGCTCTCGACGGCCGGCAGCTTCTCCGCCGGCGGCAACTGCTCTTCCGGCGTGAGCTCGCTGAACTCCTTGCCCTCAGGCATTCCCCAGTCGCCCGTGACGAAGCCCCGAAAACATATGCCGCAGGACATGGTGATGTGTTTGAGCAGTTGGCCGGTGGTCATCCAATTGTGGCCCGTGGCGGGTTTCCATTGAAGACCGTCATCGGCTACCAAGGCGGCCAATCGCTCCGTGACTGTGTACGTGGAATTGATCTCCGCTTCCAGCAGTGCTTTCCAGTTCATGACGACTCCTATCACCCCTCCCCCATTTTCAACCCCTTCACCCTATCCCTCAGCGCCGCGGCCTTCTCGAACTCGAACTTCCGCGCCGCCCCTCTCATCCGCTCTTCCAACTCGCCGATGAACCGTTGGCGCTGCTCCGGCGTCAGCCCCTCGACATCCTCGTCCGCCTCTAGCGGCACCGTCACGTAATCGCCTTCCGCCAC
>PLMF01000158.1 GCA_003142355.1 Bryobacterales bacterium | reverse complement strand
CATGGGGATCGTCCTGATTTTCATCGGGGTCACCGGCCACGCCTTCAACTTGAATGAGGTGAAGGAACTGAACAAGGGCGACTCCATGCGGATCGGCGCCTACAGCTTGCAGATGGTGGATTTGCAGCAGGGCGAAAACGAGAACTACCAGTGGCATCGGGCCACCATGCAAGTCGCCAAAAACGGAGATCCGCTGGGCACCCTCGAACCCGAGAAGCGCTTCTATAAGGCGAGCAAGCAGGGAACTTCGGAGGTGGGCGTCCGCTCGCGGCTCAACGAAGACCTGTACCTGAATTTCGGCGGCATGTCGGACGACAACCAGCGCGCGGTGATCCAGGCCTACGTCTTCCCGCTGGTATCGTGGATCTGGATCGGCGGCCTGGTGCTGATTGGCGGCACCCTGGTGTGCCTGGTTCCGAGCAAGATCAAGATGCAATACGCCCGCACGGAAGTGGTGGGCGTCGTGAGAAAACATGCGACGCTTCAAGACTAGTTTGTTGGCCATACTTGTGGCGGCGGCCGCCCTGGCGCAGACGGCCTCCGAGAAGCCCAGCGTGGATGTACGGCGTGTCGGCTCGCGCATCGCCTGCCAGTGCGGGTGCAAGGATTCGGTGGCCACCTGCAGTATGCTGGAGTGCAGCTTCTCGAAGCCGGCCAAGGAACGCATCGCGCAAATGCAGGCCGTGGGCATGTCCGACGAGCAGATTATCCAGGCGTTCGTCCGCGACTACGGCCCCGGCATTTATCTGGCGACGCCCAACGCATGGGGGTGGATCGTCCCGTATGCGTCGGTTCTGCTAGGATTGGCGATGATCTGGCTCTTCGTGAAGAGATACCGCAAACCCAAGCCGCTGGCGGAGATCGGGCCCGACCCGGCTCTCGAGAAGTACAAGGACCAGATCGAAAAAGACCTGGCGAAGCTCGAATGATCATTGCTCTTGCTTGTGTCATCGCGATCGCCGTCATCGCGTTCATACTCGGAGTGAGGGCCCAGGACCTACCCGAGCCGGAGCCGGAATCGCCGTTCCTGCACCTGGATGAGCGCAAGGCCGCCATCTACGAGAACCTGCGCGACCTCCAGTTCGAGTACCGCGTCGGCAAGCTCTCCGACCAGGATTACCAGAGCACCAAGAAAGATCTGCAAAAGGAGCTGGCCAAGGTGCTGGCCGAGGTCGACGCCCTCAAAACCCACTTGAGCTTAGTCTTGGTGGGCCAGGTGGGGCAGGCGGTGCCGCCTGCCCATACACTAAATGATTTTACATGTGCATCTTGTGGCGCACAATTCGAGAAACAGTTGAAGTTCTGCGGCGAGTGCGGCAAGCCCATGAAGGTGGCCCAAACATGAGGGGAATCGGCGTCCTTTTGCTGCTCTCGGTCTCCGCCATGGCGGCCACGAAAGTCGGCAAGCACATGATCCTGTTCGAGCCGGGCGGCGGACAGATGGTGGTCAACGAAACCTATTTGTGCAGCACCACGGGTGGCGGCAAGCTGCAATTCTACTTACCGGCGGCGGCCAACGGCCAAGTGCAGGTGAACGCCACGCCTCCTGGCGGGACGCCTGTTGCTGCCGCGGTAAAGAAGACCTCGAAGCCGGATGTCTACGCCGTGGATGTTCCGGTGAAGCCGGGCGAGACGCGGTTCGACCTCAGCTACACCCTGCCCTACACCGAGGGCGCGGCGTATGAGGGCAAGATCGTCACCCAGGACGACAACACCTACCTCATCGCGCCCAACGGAATGACGCTGCACGGAGAGAACCTCAACGACCTGGGGCAGGAACCGCGCACCCAGGCTCACATTTACGGGCTGACGGGCGCCGCGTATAAAGTCGAGTTGACCGCGGACGCCGTGGATTCCGACAGCGGCCCGCGCATCGAGGCGATTATGCCGCGGATCTATGGTCAGGCCAAGCTGATTCTGGCGCTGGCGCTGGGCGCGCTGGCGCTGGGCCTGGCGCTGCTCTACCGCGCTAACCCGATCAAGGAGACCAATGAGCGCGGTCGCCGTTGACGGCGTCTGGAAGTTCTACGGCGACTTCCCCGCCCTGCGCGACGTGCGGCTGGAAGCCGCAGCAGGATCTTGCCTGGCGCTCATCGGCCGCAACGGCGCGGGCAAGACGACGCTGCTGCGCATCATGGCCGGCTTTTCGCGGCCGGGCCGCGGCCAAGTCCGGATTTTCGGCAACCCGCCTCGCGAAACCGAAACCCGGCGGCACATCGGTTTCATCGGCCACGGAATCTCGGTCTACGACGAGCTGTCGGCGCTGGAGAACCTCACGCTGTTCGGCCGGCTTTACGGACTGGCCGACCCGCGCCGCTCGGCGCTCGAATGGCTCGAGCGTACGGGCCTGGAGCGCGTCCGCAACGGGCTGGTGCGCGAGTTTTCGCGCGGCATGCGGCAGCGGCTGGCGGTGGCGCGCGCCTTTCTGCACGAGCCGTCGGTGCTGCTGCTGGACGAGCCGTTCACGGCCCTCGACGATCGCGCCATCGCGGTCCTGCAAACGCTGCTCCGCCAGGCCCTGGCGGAGGGTAAGACCGTCATCCTCTCCACCCACCAGTTGCGGGAAGCCCTCGAGCTGGCCTCGCACGTCGCGCTGCTCGACCGCGGACAGGCGGCATTCTGCGGCCCATCGACGCCCGAAATGGTGGCCGATCCGGGCCTGGTTTACGCGCGGTACGGCGAGGGCTGATGGGATTCTTCCGGCAGGTGTTGGTCATCGCGGCCAAGGATCTGCGCGCCGAGCTCCGCACCAAGGAGGCCATCAACGCGTCGTTGGCTTTTGCGTTGGTGATCCTGCTGCTGTTCAGCTTCGCGTTCGATCCAACGGAAGACACCACGCGCGAGATTTCGGGCGGGCTGCTGTGGATCGTGTTCGCGTTCGCGGGGGCGCTGGTGCTGAACCGCAGCTTCGCGCGCGAGCTGCCCAACGACTGCCTGGATGCGCTCATCGCGGCGCCCATTTCGGGAGCGGCCCTGTTCCTGGGCAAGGCCGTGGCGAATTTCCTGCTGGTGCTGGCGGTGGAACTGGTCTCGTTGCCGGTCTTCGGCATCTTCTATAATGTGCGCTGGACCTCGCAATTCGGCGAGCTCATGCTGGTGCTGGCGCTGGGCACCTGGGCGCTGACGGTGATCGGTACGATTTTCAGCGCGCTCACGGTCAACATCCGGCTGCGGGAAGTGATGCTGCCGATGCTGACCTATCCGATCCTGGTGCCGGCGCTATTGGGCGCGATGCAGTTGACGACGGCGCTGGTGGCCGGCAAACCGATCGGGCCGGATACGGCGGCGTGGCTGAAAATGCTGATCGGGTTCGACGTGGTTTATACCGCGGTCTCGCTGGTTCTGGTCGAGAGCGTGCTGGTGGGATGATGGAGCAATGTGGGGCAGGATGGCAACCTGCGCGGCGGTTGCCAACCGCCGCCGGCCTGCCAAGGCCGATTGCCAATCGGCCGCAGCTTACCAAGCTGCCCCACAGAGTGGGATGGAAGTGACGAGGGTGACCTATGCGTGAGAAGATCCTTTACGTTCTGGGCAT
>PLMF01000013.1 GCA_003142355.1 Bryobacterales bacterium | reverse complement strand
GGGTCCCGACGGCAGCATGTACGTGACCGGGACCACAGAGTCGATTGACTTCCCCGCCACCAAGGGCGCATTCGCGACCGCCCTGGCGGCTGGCTCCGCATCGTCGACCTTCCTGTTCAAGCTGAATCCCGACGGCTCTCCCGGCTGGGCCACGTATTTCGCCGATGCGAAGAGCACCGCCAGCTCCGTCGCCGTGGACTCGGCGGGCCATCCTTATATCGGCGGCTCCGCGCAGGGCAATCTGCCCACCACGCCCGGCGCGTATCAAACCACGTTCCAACAGACGGAGACTTGCACCGGCATGATCGGCTGCTTTCCGGGGCCCACGTCGGCGTTTGTGGCCAAGTTCGACTCCGCGGGCGCCAGCCTAGTGTACTCCACGTACATCCCCACGGATGACCACCAGAACACGGTGACGGACGCCAAGGCGCTGGTTCTGGACGCGAACGGCAATGCGTGGTTGGCCAGCCGCGGCAACGTCGTGGAGCTGAACGCGGCGGGCTCGGCCCTGCTGGCTTCCACTCTGGAGCCGAATATCAATATCGCGGCCCTGGCCCTCGATTCCAACTCGAACGTGTACGCAGCAGGCAGCGCCAGCGCCGGCTTTCTGGCGACTCCCGGCGCATTCCAGCCCGTGCCTCAGCCCGCCGTCCCCACCCTGCCCGGCGAGATATCGGGCGGGGGCGGTGACGCTTTCGCGATCAAGTGGGACGGCCACCTTTCGAAGCTCGCGGCCACCCTGATCGGCGGCGAGTTAACCGACGCCGCCGGGAGCATCGCGATCGACAAAGCGGGCAACGCGATCGTCTGCGGCTCCACCGACTCCAAAGGCTTTCCCACGCATGCACCGTTCCAAACGGGATTCTCCGTGCGTTCGGGATTCGTGGCCGGGCTCGACTCCAGCCTTTCGCATCTTCTTTTTTCGACTTACCTCGGCGATGACCGGCCCTTCGAGGCGCGCGGCGTCGGGTTGGACGGCGACGGGAATATTCTGCTGGCCGGGTCGATGCTGAATGCCAGCAGTCTTTTTATCGGCGGCGATCCCGGCCAGTCTTTCAACGTGGCGAGCACGGTAGCGGCCAACAAGATCGCCCTTTCGCCATCGCCCGCTCCGCGCCTGGATTCGGTGGTCAACCTGGCCAGCAAGTTGGCGGGAGCCGTCGCGCCCGGAGAGACCGTCATGGCCGTCGGATCGGGGTTCGGACCGGACGCGCAGCTCCTGGTGGACGGCAGTCCGCTCAATGGCCTCACCGGAACGGCCACCACGTTGGTCGCCGCGATGCCGGCGGGTGCCAAGATCGCGGGCGCCTTTGTGATGCAGGTTTCGACTGGCTGGACCCTCTCGAACCCGGTGTTTGTGGCTGCCGCCCCCGCCGCGCCCGGCATCTACTCGACGGATGGAAGCGGTGTCGGCCAGGGATATATTCTCAACAGCGACGGAACTCTGAATTCGCCCGCAAACCCGGTCGCGCAGGGTTCGCCCATTACCATCGTCGCGACGGGTGTGGGTGGGTTCACCCTGGATGGGCCGTACGCCGTCACTGCTTTGGCGCCGGCCGTCTTCATCGATGGATTCTATGCGAACGGGATCGCGGCCTTCATGGGGCCGGTGGCCGGGATCCCCGGCGATGTGTACCAGCTCAGCGTATTTGTCCCCGACCCGGCCAAGCTGGCTGACCAGAATCCGAACAATGTAGGTTTCAAGATGCCGCCGCGGGTCGGCGTGAGGCTGGTGATGGGACCGGTGACCCCGGGGAGTCCGGACAGCTCCGCGATGGTCAGCCAGCCCGGAATCGTGCTGAACGTGAAATAGGCACCACCCCCCAGTTGCATAAGCCCTGCCACTTCAGCTATGATGGATTGGTTTCGCGTGTACAGCTTTCTGCTCCGGGCTACCACCCGTCTGTAGGCGGGTCCGTCCAGGGGTAAGGCCCCGAGGTTCCAGCGGTTACGCCGATTGGAACATGGACCTGTCCGAAAAAGGTAATCCTGGCTGTTGCGACCTGTAGAATTTTTTCCGGGACCGCTGTGCGGGTTCTGGCCACTTTTTTTGATTGCATCGCGAAGAGGATGATTCGTGCCGACGTTTAACCAACTTGTGCGTATGGGGCGGAAGCCGCCGCGCTGGAAGACCTCGAGCCCGGCGCTCAATAGCTGCCCGCAGAAGCGCGGAGTTTGCACGCGCGTCTACACTTCCACCCCCAAGAAGCCGAATTCGGCGCTGCGAAAAGTGGCGCGCGTGCGGCTGACGAATGGGATCGAAGTGACGACTTATATTCCGGGCGTAGGTCACAACCTGCAGGAGCACTCGATCGTGCTGATTCGCGGCGGCCGCGTGAAGGACCTTCCGGGTGTGCGCTATCACGTGATTCGCGGCGCCCTCGATACCGCCGGCGTGTCGGACCGCAAACAGAGCCGGTCGAAGTACGGAGCCAAGAGGCCCAAAGCGTAGGTACCTATGCCACGTAGAAGACGAGCCGTTATTCGTGAAGTAGTGCCGGATCCGGTCTACAACTCAACTCTGGTGGAGAAGTTCGTGAACTGCCTGATGTGGGAGGGCAAGAAGAACACCGCCCAGGGAATTTTCTATGATGCCATGGACAAGCTGCGGGAGCGCACCAGCGACGATCCGCTCAAGGCCTTCAAGAAGGCGGTGGAGAACGCCAAGCCGCTGCTGGAGGTGAAGACGCGGCGCGTGGGCGGGGCTAACTACCAGGTGCCCATCGAGGTGCCGCAGAACCGGCGCACCTCGCTGGCCATTCGCTGGATCATCACGCAAGCGCGGTCGCGCCCCGAGAAGGGCATGCCGGAAAAGCTGGCGAATGAACTGAACGACGCTTCGAACCTGCGCGGCGGAGCGATCAAGAAGAGAGACGACGTCCACCGCATGGCCGAGGCCAATAAGGCCTTCGCCCATTACCGGTGGTGAGGAGATGGTAGGGGCCGGGCATGCCCGGCTCGTACGGATTTATGGCTAGAACGGTCCCGCTCGAAAGGATGAGGAATATCGGCATCGCGGCTCATATCGATGCCGGTAAGACCACTACCACCGAGCGCATCCTTTATTACACGGGCCGTACACATAAGCTGGGCGAGGTCCACGAGGGCACCGCCATCATGGACTGGATGGAGCAGGAACAGGAACGCGGCATCACCATCACGTCGGCTGCGACCACGTGCGAGTGGCGCGACATCCAGATCAATATCATCGACACGCCGGGACACGTGGATTTCACCGCCGAGGTGGAGCGCAGCCTGCGCGTGCTGGACGGGGCGGTGGCGGTTTTCGACGCCGTCGCGGGCGTGCAGCCGCAATCGGAGACGGTGTGGCGGCAGGCGGACAAGTACTCGGTTCCGCGCCTCTGCTTCATCAACAAAATGGACCGCGTGGGCGCGGACTTCTTCCACTCCATCGACACCATCGTGGCGCGGCTGAAGTGCAAGCCGGTGGCGATCCAGCTCCCGGTCGGCGGCGAAGACCAGTTTAAGGGCGTGATCGACCTGGTCGAGATGAAGGCCATGCTGTGGCACGACGAGACGCTGGGCGCCGAATACGACGCGGTTGAGATTCCCGCCGAGTTGATGGAGAAGGCCAAGGAATACCGGGAGAAGATGATCGAGACGGTGGCGGAGCACGACGACCACATGTTCGGAAAGTTCATCGAAGGCCAGCCGATCTCGAATGACGAGATCCGGGCCGGCATCCGCAAGGCCACCATCGCGCTCAAGATTTTCCCGGTCATCTGCGGCTCGGCGTTCAAGAACAAGGGCGTGCAGACCATGCTCGATGCGGTGGTGGATTACCTGCCGTCGCCGCTGGACGTGCCGCCGATCGAAGGCATCGACATCGATCACCCGGAGAAGGTTCTGGTCCGGCATGCCTCCGACAGCGAGCCCTTCTCCGCGCTGATCTTCAAGATCATGACCGACCCCTACGTGGGCCAACTCGCCTTTTTCCGGGTTTATTCGGGCACGCTGAAATCCGGCGACTCGGTGTACAACGTGGCCAGGGGCCGCAAGGAGCGCATCGGGCGCCTGCTGCGCATGCATGCCAACAAGCGCGAAGACATCCAGGAGATCCTGGCGGGCGATATCTGCGCGGCCGTGGGTCTGCGAACGGTTTCGACCGGCGATACGATTTGCGACGACGAGCACCCCATCATCCTGGAATCGATCGATTTCCCCATGCCCGTGATCCAGCTTGCGGTGGAGCCCAAGACCAAGGCCGACCAGGAAAAGCTGGGCATGGCGATACAAAAACTGGCGCAGGAAGACCCCACGTTCCGGGTCAACACCGACCCCGAGACGGGCCAGACGATTCTTTCGGGAATGGGCGAGCTGCATCTGGAAATCATCGTGGACCGCATGATGCGCGAATTCGGCGTGGGCGCCAACGTGGGTAAGCCGCAGGTGGCGTATCGCGAGACCATCCGCAAGAGCGCGGAAGCCGAAGGCCGGCATATCAAGCAGACCGGCGGCCATGGGCAATACGGCCACGTCAAGATCCGGGTAGAGCCTCTGCCGACCGGCGGCGGATTCGAGTTCGTCAACGAAATCACGGGCGGCCGGGTGCCCAGGGAATACATCAATCCGACCGAAGTAGGGATCAAGGAAGCTCTCGAAGGCGGAGTTCTGGCCGGCTTTCCGATGTCGGATTTGAAAGTGACGCTCTACGACGGCAGCTACCACGACGTAGACTCCTCGGAGATGGCCTTCAAAATCGCTGGTTCGATGGCCATCAAAGAGGCCGCCAGGAAAGCCAAGCCCGTGCTGCTGGAACCGATCATGTCGGTGGAAGTGGTGGTTCCGGAAGAGTACATGGGCGACGTGATCGGCGATTTGAATTCGCGCCGGGGCCGCATCGAAGGCATGGAGCTGCGCGGGACGACGCAGATCATCAAGTCGGTGGTGCCGCTATCGGAAATGTTCGGCTACGCGACCGAGCTGCGGAGCCGTACGCAGGGCCGCGGAAGTTTCACCATGCATTTTGGCAGGTACGAAGAAGTTCCCGGCGGGATCGCCGAGGAGATCGTGAGCAAGGTCCAGGGCAGGATTACGAGATAAAGAGAGAGGCTTTTTCTTATGGCAAAGGAAAAATTCGACCG
>PLMF01000287.1 GCA_003142355.1 Bryobacterales bacterium | reverse complement strand
CTGGAGCGCGCCGCGCGCATCAACATCACTCTAGGCCGCGCCGGCTTCACCGATGGCGCCGTCCTCACCGAATCGCTCTCCGGCGGCTGGACCCGCCGCCTCGCCATCGCCCGCGAGCTCGCGCTCCAGCCCGANNCCTTCGCCAGCGTGGTGGTGAGCCACGACCGCTACTTCCTCGACAACGTGGTCAACGACATGGCCGAAATCGACCGCGTCTATCCCCAAGGCATCCTCCGCGTCGAGGGTGGCTACAGCCACTTCCTCGAAACCAAGGAAGAGTTTCTGCTGGCGCAATCCAGCCGCCAGGAATCGCTTGCCAATGTGGTCCGCCGCGAAGTGGAGTGGCTCCGCCGCGGCCCCAAGGCGCGCACCGGCAAATCGCGCGCCCGCACCACCGAGGCCGGCCGCCTCATCCGCCAATTGTCCGATCTGGAATCGCGTTCCATGAAGGCCGTGGCGCAGATCGATTTCACCGCCAGCGAACGCCGCACCAAGCGCCTCGTCTCGGTCGAGAACATCTCCAAGTCGCTCGGCGGCCGCACCCTCTTTCGCGACCTGAGCTTCACCCTCACGCCCGGCGCGCGCCTGGGCCTGCTGGGCCGCAACGGCGCCGGCAAGACCACCCTTCTGCGCCTGCTGGCCGGCGAACTCCAGCCCGACTCCGGCCGCATCGAGCGCGCTCCCGCGTTGCGCATCGTTTACTTCGACCAGGCGCGCGAGCGTCTCGATCCCACCCAGACCCTGCGCCAGGGCCTCGGCGCCCACGGCGACACGGTGATCTTTCGCGACCGCCCGATTCACGTCGCCGGATGGGCCAAACGCTTCCTNNTGCTGCTCGACGAGCCCACCAACGATCTCGACATCCCCACCCTCGAAGTGCTCGAAGACAGCCTCGCAGATTTCCCCGGCGCACTGGTGCTGGTCACTCACGACCGCTACCTCCTCGACCGCGTCGCGACCGGCGTGCTGGGTCTCGACGGCCAAGGCGGCGCGCAACTCTACGCCGACTACTGGCAATGGCAGGAGGCAGGCCAAGCCCTGCCCAAACCTGAGAAGAAAGAGCCCCCTCCGAAACCCGCCCCCGCCAAAAAGAAACTCACTTACCTGGAAGCCCGCGAGTGGGAGCAAATGGAGCCTCTCATCCTGGAAGCCGAGAGTGAGCTCGAGTCCATCCGCGCCGAAATGCATTCCCCCGAGGTGGCCTCGGACGCCACGCGTTTGCACCTCTGCTACCAGAACCTGCAATCCGCCGAAGCCCGTGTGCAAGCGCTCTACGCCCGCTGGGCCGAGTTGGAAGCCAAGCAGCAGTAGGCGCCGGCGGACGGTGATAAGCGGGCAATCACCGGCCAGGCACGGGTCACAGGCACCGCGGCTACTCGGCCGGGTGATGCTCATCCCGGCAGCCGTATACTGGTTACGAGGCTATGGAAATGCAATTGAACCCGCGGGAAGCATCGCTGGTGGAGGTCTTCCGCCGGCTTCCGCCGGATACGGCTGCTGAGTTGTCGGCTCTGGCCGAACGATTAGCCACGCTCCCACCGCACCATCGAATTGACTGGTCGGATTCCTGGACCGAAGAAGATCTGCAGGATTTCAGGGCTGCCTCCCTGAGGCGGCTTGAAACGGAGGAGTCAGAGGAATCGCAGTGAAGCCCGGCGGTGGTAGTCTCACCACATACCTGGTAGAACGCCCCGACGTTCTCGTCGGCATCCTCACAACAAAGGTGCCCAAGACGACCACATCCACGGACTGCGTTCTCATGGACTGGGAATTAGCCGGCCTTCGCGCCGAGTCCTATTTCAGCGCCTACGTGCTGACTGCGCACCGCTCGGAGCTGACCGTCATCGGCCATCTCAGTGACCGGGACTGGACCCGGGTTAAGTCCTGTGTGCGCGCCGCGTTCGCGATTTGAAGCCGAAGCGGTGGCACGAATCGTCGAGACCGGGTACCGGCCATTCCGTTTCCCGGTTTCGCGCTGGAAGCCGTCGCCTTCCGACGTCGGGCCATCGGTGCACCGGCCAAATCGACGCAACGGCAACTTTTCGCTCATGTGGATTGCTCATGGATTGCCGACGCCGACCGGAGCTCGCTTGACAGCATCGGGCTGGACCCGCACCGCGGCGGCCGGACTCGCTCGGGGGCGCAGGATACGCAGGATAAAGAAGACGGCTTCGACTGAGGTTGCCGGTGTATAATCCGAGGTGCCCAGCATGACAAAGAGGAAATCCCAGGTGAAACCGTACACCGCTCTCTCAAAAATGCTGCCATTCTTCCTGGCTGCGACCCTCGCCGCAAGCGCAGATGTGACGGTAATGCCCCAAGGGTCCGGTGACGGCGGCACTTCACCCCACTTGGTTTCCTTCTTGTCGGGCGACATTGTCGCCGAGCCGCAGACTCTGAGTGGCACCGTTGTCGGGGGCAAGGCAGACCTCAGCGGAACGCTCAAAGTCACATACAACTTTGACAAGTGGATCGCGAACACGAACCAGGGCGACTCATCTGTCTATAGAATCCTGAAGAAGGCACAGGTCGACGCAGGTGGTTTCCTGGCAGGCAATGCGCGGATTAGGGTCGACGTCAGCGCAGTCGTCAATTCTTTCATTGAGGTCGAGGTAGAAGTGGGCAAAGACCGCTACACGATCAAGCTGTACACTTGCGTCGACCACCGCAAGACAACTGTGACGGAGACCGCCACAGACCTCCTCATCTCCCAGACGGAGGGGACGGCCTGCGCATACAAGGTGCCGCTGTGTGCGTGGTCCAACGAAGGGGAGGATGTTCTTTACAGTATCCGCAAGTAGGGTATCTGCAAGCGTAACAGAACCAAAAGACATACGGCCGATCTTCTCTCCTGGAATCGCCCGGTCTCGGCACTCGAGCAGGCCATGACCGGCCGGCAAGCCCATTTGAGATGTTCAGGAATGGTTCACTGCCCTGCGTCTTCGACCGAGGATGTTGATCCACCACCTTTCAGCATTCCGGATCAACGGCCGGCCACCTTAGAAGAGTAGTGCCCAGAAGCGGTCTCTCCAGAAAGACTAGCGGGGGGCTGGTATGACGTGTGGGTCTGGGGGGCGATCAGCCCAACTTCGAGTGAATCACGGGCCGTTCGGAAGTTGGCGTCGGCCAACTTGACGGGAAACGCCCATTGCTGACATCTGGCAGCTCAACCGATAAGTCTTCCCTGACGCCGTCGCCTATAGCATTCGCCGTCGCGAAATCCCCCGCACCAGCGCAGACGCCCAGGAAGTCCGCTTCTGGGAGACCGATCCTTCCACGGAACCCTTCCCCGGGAATTCGGCGGGCAAGCAACCGGCCTGTTACCTCAATGCGTTACGTGAACAGCATTGCGGTCAACTGCTCTTGACTTCCTTTTCCACCGCCTCGCTGAAGAAGTCGATGTCCCGCAGGGTACTGTAAATGTGGGGTGTAATGCGCAGTCCGGTGTACTCCGCGTGGGGCATATAGGCCGTCAGAATGCTGTACTTCGACCACAGCGCATCGCGAAGCTTTGAGGCATCGGGACCGTTGAAGCTCAGGAATCCGATGCCGCACGACTGCTCGGGATCCTGGCTATGGAGTATCCGGCACTTGGGATTCTGCGCCAGCCGGTTGGCCCATCTGTCGCGCAGGTAGCGCAGCCGCGCCGCCTTGCGGCCGATGCCGATATTCTCGTTGAAAACGAGGGCTTCGCTGATGGCATCGTGGTTGGCCGCCGGGTGCGTCCCGATCTCTTCGAACTTGCGGATGTCGTTGGTCTGGCTCTGGTCGCAGGCCATCAGCGGCCAGGTGCTCGCAATGCGCGACTTGCGCACATAAAGAAACCCCGTCCCGACGGGGGCGCAAGTCCACTTGTGCAGGCTCACCCCGTAGTAGTCGCACTCCAGATCGGAAATCCGGAATGGAAAGTGGCTGAACGCGTGCGCTCCGTCGACAATTACCGGGATGTTCCGCGCATGGGCCATCTGGCAGATCCGCTTGACCGGAAAAATCTGCCCGGTGCGGTTGGTGATGTGGCACACCAGGATCATCCTGGTGTTGGGCGTCACGGCCCGCTCGAACCGCTGGTAAAGATCGTCCATGCTGGGCGGCGGCACGGGGAATGAAATGGTCTTCAGCACGATTCCCTCGCGCAGTTCCCGCTGCCGGAAGGTGGTCAGCATGCGCGGATAGTCCTGGTTGGTGGTGAGCACCTCATCGCCCGACTTCAGGTCGATGCCGTACTGCACGTTCTCCAGGGACTCGCTGGCGTTGCGCGTGATGGCCATCTCTTCAACGTCGCAGCCGGCGGCCTCCGCCAGCCTGCGCCTTACCGCCTCCGCCTGGCGCTCCAGGACACTGATCATGGTGTGGTACGGCCCCATGTCGCTGTATTCCAGGTAGCGCCGCATGGCCTCCTGCACCACGCGCGGCGCGGGGCTGACATGGCCGTTGTTCAGATTGACGATGTTGCGGTCGATNNCGCCCCTGGACGGCGGCTGAGGCGCGCCCGATGGCGTTATCGTCGAAGGCGGCCACCGCCGTTCCCGCGGCCAGCTCGAAGAAGCTTCTGCGATTCATGATTCACTATAACGCCCAATATCCCTCGCGCGTCTTGGCTTCGAGCTCCGGCCTGTTCTTCACCTCGACCCGCACCGCATGGAACTTCCCCGGCTCGCCTCCCTTCGGCTCGAAGGTGAGAATGTACTGCCGATGCACCTCTTCGCCCACCAGTTGAATAGCCTGCTCCAACGCGTGCTTCTTCACGAAACTCAAGGTTCGCCCGCCGGTAGTCCTGGTGAACAGGCTGGAAAGATCCGGCTGGTGCAACCGCATCAATTCGCCCAGCGCGTAGATCAGTCCGCCCGGTCCCAAGTCTGGAGGAACCGCAGTGTCGTCGGGCGGCGCGCACAGATCGCACTTCTTCATCTTGATCCGCTCCGCTTCGGGTTTCAGGTCCTCGGCGGTCTTGGGTCTTACCGTGAACGGCTCCAGAAACGGCGAAAAGGTCAGCCAATAGACGGCCGCATTCAGCCGCTCCACCCGCTCCATCACTTCGGCCAGCTTCGCCCGGCTCGATCAGTCGCGCCGCTCGGCAATCATGAGGATGATTCGCCGCCGTCCCGGTGGCCGCTGTTCCAGCATAATCAGTGCCTGGCGCAAGGCGTCCAGCATGCGCGCCTCCCCGCCTTCCTTGCGCAACATGCGCAACGCGTGGATCACGAAATCCGGGTTGCCGGTGAAGTCCTGGTGGACCTTCACCTCGTCGCTGAACGAGATCACCGCCGTCTCCCCGGCATCCGCCGCCAGCAACTGCGTAAACAGAATGCCGCTGCCGCCCAATTTATCGACGACGGCTCCGGAATTCGAGCTGGTCTCGACCGCGACCACCAGGTCGATCGGGTACGTCATCCAATCCATGCGTATCGCCTGCGGCACATTGTTGTCGTAGAGGATCAGGTCCGCGGGCGTCAGTCCGTCCACGTAACGTCCTTTGGAATCCGTGACGGTGGTGGGTGCCACGACCAGTGGAACGGTGCTCTTGAACTGCGTCCAGCCGGTCGAAGCGAGCATCACCATGGCCGCGGCAACACGCATTGGCAAAAGCGTAGCAGCTTTTGGGCCAACCTCGCGAGAAGCGTTCCGAGCGTGATAGAGTGGTTGCCGTAAAATGCGAATCGCACGCCTGATCTGCCTCGCCTTTCTTGCCGCCGCGGCCAACGTGCCTCAGGCGACCCTGGCCGGGTCCGCATTTCTCACGGCGTCCTACCTCCGCCACCCGAGTGGTCTGCGAAAACCTGGGGACTGAACGAATGTGTCCCAAGGCGCGCGCCCCACTCGTCAAACACCGTGTCGTCACACCGCCGCGCGGACACATCCGTTAGTCCCTTGGTTTTCGCCCCTTTGCGGAAGCCCTCGGTCTCGATGTGTGAGAAATGCGGACCAGGCCCAATACTGTTCACTTACGATGCACCTCGGTGGGGCAGACGATCGGTTTGTGTCGTCTGCCGGCCTGTACAAAGTTGGCGGACCACAGAAAACGATGGTCTGCCCCACAAAGTGAA
Organism: Bryobacterales bacterium; assembly: GCA_003142355.1. The sequence goes on along the minus strand of PLMF01000287.1, from coordinate 8 downwards.
CAGTATTG
>PLMF01000368.1 GCA_003142355.1 Bryobacterales bacterium | reverse complement strand
TCCCGCGGCTGTTACGAAACCCCCGGCGGCACGCTCATCATGTTCGCCATGCGCGAGCTGGAAGCCCTCACGCTCGACAAAAACACGCTCCACTACAAGCAGAAGCTGGCGCTCGACTACGCCGAGATGGTCTACAACGGCCTGTGGTTCACGCCGCTACGCGAGGCCCTCGACGGGTTTTTCGCGAAGGTGACCGAGACCGCCACCGGCGAAGTGAAGCTGCGGCTCTACAAGGGCAACATCGAGCCGCTCTCGCGCCAGTCGCCGTATTCGCTCTACTCGCTCGATATCGCGAGCTTCACCATGGGCGCCAGCTACGATCAGAAGGACGCCCTGGGCTTCATCAACCTGGTCGGCCTGCCCATCAAAGTGCGGGCGGCCATTGCCGGCAAGCTCAAATGAAACTCTGGGGCGGGCGTTTTGAATCGGGACCGTCCGAGGCCTTCGAGCGTTTCTCGGGGTCGCTCAATTTCGACCGGAGGCTCCTGGACGCCGATATCCGCGGCTCGCAGGCGTTCGCGCGCGCGCTGGAGCGTGTCGGCATCCTGACCGCCGAAGAGCGCACACAGATTGTCGCCGCCTTCGACGAGATCCGCCAGGAACCGGTCGAGCCCAACGCCGCCGATGAAGACATCCACACTTATGTCATTCGCAAGTTGAAGGAGCGTGCCGGCCCGGTAGCCGACAAGATCCACACCGGACGCAGCCGCAATGAGCAGGTGTCGCTCGATACGCGCCTGTGGCTGCGCGAGGAGTGTGACCGCGTGCGCGCGCTGCTCGGCGGTGTGATGGGCGCGCTGCTGGATCTCGCCTCGCGCGACCCCGACGCCGTCATCCCCGGCTACACGCACATGCGCCGCGCCCAAGCCGTGCTCTGGCCGCACTACCTGCTGGCGTATTTCGAAATGTTCGCGCGCGACGCGGAGCGCTTCAGCCAGGCACGTGCCCGCGCCAACGTGCTCCCGCTAGGCTCCGGCGCGCTGGCCGGCAGCGGCTTTCCCTTCGACCGCGAGGCCATGGCGCAAGACCTGGGCTTCGCGGGGGTCACACGCAACAGCATGGATGTGGCCGCCGACCGCGATTTCGTTCTGGATTTCGTCTACGCCGCCAGCATGGCCATGCTCCACCTCAGCCGTCTGGCCGAAGACTGGATTCTTTATTCGAGCGAAGAGTTCGGCTGGTTGGAGCTGGCCGATGCGGTCACCAGCGGTTCGAGTCTCATGCCGCAGAAGAAGAATCCCGATTCGCTCGAGCTCATCCGCGGCAAAAGCGGCCGCGTCATGGGCTGTTTGGTCTCTCTGATGACCACCATGAAGGGTCTGCCCATGACGTACAATCGCGACATGCAGGAGGACAAGGTCCCGCTCTTCGAAGCCGCCGATCAGTTAGCCGGCTCGCTTGAAATGGCGCGCGTGGTCATTCAATCCGTGAAGCTGAACCCCGCCGCTCCCGCCGCCGCCGCCGAAGAAAGCTGGGTGGTGGCCACCGATCTGGCGGAGGCGCTGGCCCGCGCCGGTTTACCTTTTCACCAGGCGCACCAACTGGCCGGCCGCTTCGTGCTGGAAAGCGTGCGCAGCGGCAAGAAGCCCGCCGACTGGACCGCCGAAGACATGCAGCGTTTCGCGCCGGAATTCACCGCCGGCTTCGCGGCGCTGCTCGACCCCAAGCGCGGCATGAAGTCGCGCGAAATCCCCGGTGGAACCGGCCCCCAATCCGTAGCTGCCGCGCTGGCCGCCGCCCGCCAGCGCCTNNTTGAAGAACCAAGGCATCGCCGCCACCCAGGTGACGCTCTCGCGCGACATACGCGACCTGCGCCTGGTGAAGACCCGGGAAGGCTACCAGGAAATGGCGCCCGAGGAGACCGGCCCGCAGTTCTCGCTGCTGGCCGCCGAATTCCTGAAAGACGTCCTGCGCGCGCAGAACCTGGTAGTGCTCAAGACCTCTCCCGGCCACGCCAACTCGGTGGCTGTGGCGCTCGACAACGAGGAGTGGCCCGAGGTGGTCGGCACCATTGCCGGCGACGACACCATTCTGGTCATCACCCTCGACGCCCCCACCGGCGAATCCGTCCAAGAGAAGCTGCTGGAACTGCTCGAGCGAAGCTGAGCATGGATGGTGGCGCAGACGATCGCCTTTAGTCGTCTGCGTCGGCGTTGGCAGGCCACAAAAAACGATGGCCTGCCCCACCCTGCTAAAATACTGCCGTCATGAACCGCGTCGTTCTTCTCACCCTGCTGGCTGCGTCCCTCGTCCAAGCGCAGCCCTACACCCGCGGCATCGGCGTCTATCCTGGCGACCCCAACCAGGATTTCGCCCCCACGCTGGTCCCCGACACCACCACCTACCGCAACCTCGCGCTTGATCGCCCTGCCTACCAATCCAGCGCCTACGACTACAACCTCACGGCCCAGTTGGTGACCGACGGCATCAAGGAGACCCGCCTCCCGCGCTGGATCTCCACCTCCACCAGCCAGCAGGGCACGCTCAAGAAGAACCAGCGCGAGCTGCTGCTGGACCACAACCCCCTCACCACCGTGAACCTTGACGGCGCACACGTCTGGGTGCAGTTCGAATTCGCCGGGGGGGAAAGCGCCTTCGAGATCGACCGCCTCACCGTGGAGGCGCGAGTACAATTGAGCGCCTGGACTTGCATTGTATCGGCATCCGGCGACGCCCAGGAGTGGAAGGAACTCGGCCGCGATTCCGGCAAGTGCGCCGTCCAATTCGCCGCCCCCTCCCGTGCCCGTTTCTACCGCGTCGAGCTAGATGCTCCCAGCGCCGCCACCTGGCGCGTGGCTGAAGTCGCGTTCTTCCGCGAGAACCGGCGAGTCGAAGTGGCCGGCCCGCACCACTTCACCAGCGCGTGGATGCCCGCCGGCAAAGGCGAGGAGTGGGTCTACGTGGACCTGGGCGCCCAATGCACCTTCGACCGCGTGGCGCTTTACTGGATTCGCCGGCCCGCCGAAGGCGCGCTTCAGACTTCGGACGACGCCGCCACCTGGAAGACCGTCGAAGTCCTGCCCGCCGACGACGATTTCAAACTCGCGCGTCCCGTGAAAGCGCGCTACGTGCGCGTGTTGGCGACCAAGCCCGCCTCGCCCGATGGCTACATTTTGAGCGAGCTGGAAGTCTACGGCCGCGGTGGACCGGTGCCGCGCCCGAAGCCCGCATCCGGCTTGAGCGGCGGCGCGTGGCGNNGTGGCCACCGTCCCCGCCACGGTCCTATCAAGTTACTGGAACGCTGGAGCGCTCCCCGACCCCAATTACGGCGACAACCAGCGCGTGATTTCCGACTCGTTCTTCTACGCCGACTTCTGGTACCGCAACGAGTTTCGGGCGCCGCCCCTCGCCAGCGGGCGCCATGCCTGGCTGAACTTCGATGGCATCAACTGGAAGGCCGACGTCTACCTGAACGGCGAAAAGATCGGCCGCATCGAAGGCGGTTTCATGCGCGGGCGGTTCGACGCCACAGGCTACCTGCGCCCCGGCGCGAAGAACGCGCTGGCCGTGCGGGTCGAAAAGAACGCGACGCCGGGAGGCGTGACGGAGAAGACCTTCGATAGCCCCGGCAAGAACGGCGGCGCGCTGGGCGCCGACAACCCCACTTACCACGCCTCCATCGGCTGGGACTGGATCCCCACCATCCGCGGCCGCAACACCGGCATCTGGGCCGGCGTCGAGCTTGACACCACCGGCCCGGTGACCATCGAGAATCCCTTCATCACAACGACGATCAGCGGCGACATTACCATCGAAGCAACCCTCCAAAACCACGAAGCCCGGCCGTGGACCGGAACGTTCAGCGGCCATTTCGGCGAACTGCCGTTCGAGGCGCCGGTAACGCTCGAGCCATCCTCCGGCAAGACCATCAAGCAATCGCTCCATGTGGACCACCCGAAGCTTTGGTGGCCCGCCGGCTACGGCGACCCCAACCTCTATGACGTGACGTTACTGAGCCGCGACCGTCAGGGAGCGGTGTCCGACACGAAGCGATTCCAATCCGGCTTCCGCCAATTCACCTACACCGAAGACGGAGGCATGTTGAAGATCTTCATCAACGGCCGCCGCTTCATCCCACGCGGCGGCAACTGGGGCTTCCCCGAATCCATGCTGCGCTACCGCGCACGCGAATACGACATCGCCGTCCGCTACCACCGCGACATGAACTTCACCATGATCCGCAACTGGGTGGGACAGACCGGCGACGACGCCTTCTACGACGCCTGCGACCGCCACGGCATCGTCGTGTGGCAGGATTTCTGGCTCGCCAACCCCGCCGACGGTCCCGACCCCGACGATAACGACCTCTTCCTGCGCAACGTCAGCGACACCATCCTGCGCATTCGCAACCACCCCGCAATGGGCCTCTATTGCGGCCGCAACGAAGGCTACCCGCCCAAGCCGCTGGAAGAGGGCATCCGAAAACTGCTGGCCGATCTCGACCCCGGGCTGCACTACATCTCCAGTTCCGCCGACGACGTGGTCAGCGGGCACGGTCCCTACCGCGCCATGCCGGTGAAGTCCTACTTCGATCGCGCGCCCGCCAAGTTTCACAGCGAGATGGGCATGCCCAACATCCCCACGCTCGACAGTCTGAAGCTCATGATGCCGGAGCCGGCGATGTGGCCGCAAGGCGACCTATGGGGCATCCATGATTTCTCTCTCAACGGCGCGCAAGGCGGCGTTTCGTTCCGTGAGCAGATCGAGAAAAGCTACGGTGGGGCGACCAACGCCGCGGATTGGGTCACGCTCGCCCAGTTCGTGAACTACGATGGTTACCGCGCCATGTTCGAGGCGCAAAGCAAAAACCGCATGGGCCTGCTGATCTGGATGAGCCACCCCGCGTGGCCGTCTTTCGTGTGGCAAACCTACGACTATTACTTCGAGCCGACCGCCGCGTACTTCGGCGCCAAGAAAGCGTCCGAGCCGTTGCACATTCAGTGGAACCCCTCCGCCGACACCATCGAAGTGGTGAACTACAGCGGCGGCGAGGCCCGCGGCTTGACCGCGCGAGTGGAGATTCTGAACCTGGACGGCGCTCTGAAGTGGGAAAAGACGGCAGCGATCGAGATCGCCGAGGATAGCACCATATCGCCCATCAAAATGGAATACCCGTCCGGCCTGACGCCGGTTCACTTCATCCGCTTGAAGCTGATGCGCGGTGCCGACACGGTATCCGAGAACTTCTACTGGCGCGGCCTCGAGGACGGGAATTACCGCGCCCTTCGCGACTTGCCGCACGTCAAGCTGGAAGCCACGACGCGCGTCGAGCATCAAGGCTCCCGCTGGCTGCTGACTACCGAGCTACACAATGTCTCGGCCCAGCCGGCCCTGATGGTGCGGTTGAAGGTGGTCCGCGAAAAGACCGGCGACCGCATCCTGCCCGCGCTNNCGCATGGTGGTGGAAGGGTTCAACGTAGAGTAAGCCGTCAGTGACTACACCCTTGCACCGATTGAACTCGCCAGGCAGCAATGCCGCCTGGGCCGCCTCTGGAAGACGGGATGATGCCGCCGGGAAACGGCGAATTGGAGAGGGGGTCCATAAGAACGCTAGCGAAGGCAGGGAATTGGCCCTTGATCTCCACTTGTGTGGGAACATAGGCGTTTGCGGTACAGCCAGGCGCGAGCGTCACCGCGCCACAGTAGAGCTCGTTCGTAAAGCGCGGCAGAGGCAAGGGAGGATTAGATCCAACGACGCCCGCCAGGGGTGGCATAGAAAACGGTACAGGCGAGGCCGGGTTGCCTACCACCAGGCGATCACCGTTGGACGCCGGCGCAGGCGCCGAAACGTAGTAGAGGCTGGCGAATGGCGCCGACTGAGCTAGTGGGAAGGTGGAGCAGTTGGACGGTTCCGACGCTGGCTGCACCTGAATCTGGAGCGAAGTCGCGGGGGGGCTGTTAGTGAGCCACAACAGATCGGTGTCCGCGAAGAAGTCGCACTGTCGGGGGCCTGGCATTACCTGTATGCCATAGATCTCCGAGAGCCACTCGTTAATGAAGAGCGGATCCGATGTTGCAGGCGCCGATCCGTAAGGGCAATCGCTCAGGACTGAGTATGCACTCAGAGGGACGTTCTGATAGGTCTGGTTGCTAACTTGGATCGCGGCGCCCAGACCCAGAGCAACCATTCCGTCGGCGATGACGTCAATGACCGGAGAGACAAAGTTCTTGACCAGTACTGGGTACTGAAAGTAGGTCGGAAATGCGGCATCCATCCAGGCCGACAGTACCTCCGTAGCAGCATCCTTGAGAACCTCGCCCGGGGCGAACTTCGGAACGAAGGTTCCTTGCACGGTCAGAGGCTGGATAGTCCACCAGGGCAACGTCGTGGCGTTGGATGGCGTCGTGGTCAGGGAAGAGAGAGAGTTCGGGCCGAGTTCGATGGTGAGCACGCCCGCCACGTCGAGGAGTGCGAGGCCTTCAAAGTACGGAGCTGCGCCCGCCATCAAGAGCGCCAAACCGCCGCACGCTGGCGGAAACGCGACGCATCCGATAATTGCTCCGGCCCCCATGCCCATCTGGGAATAGGTGAGATCCTTCCCCACGTTGTCCAACAGATCGTGCAGTTGCTTCCTTGCGATCAGCTCCTGCTCTGAGCTAGCGGCCACGCTTGGCCCAGAGGCTGAGGCCATGGCTCTTAGGGTCCTGAGCTTCTCGCTCTGCTGCTTTACCGCGGCGAGAAGATTCCCCAGGTTGGTCTGTCCAGCCGCTAGCAGCGCTTCAAGCTTGCTTATGGTTGCCACGTCGAACACTACGGTCACGATGGTGCCATCCCCTAGCGTGACCGTGGTCCGTTGTGGCGTGCCCGCCAGGGCGGCGGTCACCTTCTGCGCCAGATCCTGCTGCGCCTGTGCGCTCATCTGTTTGAAGGCATCGACCTGTTGGGAGCCAGCAGCTTCGAGAGCGTTGAGCACCGTCTCGTTTGAGTTTTGAGAGAATTGCAGCAACAGATTCCCTGGTTGGCCAGTAACCGGGGACGGACTTTGGATGGTCAGTTTCTGCGCCGCGCATGTACGGTGTCCATCGGTCTCGACGCAAACCGTCACTGGGCCCTTGTACCATGCACTTTGCGCGTCGCTGGCGAGCGGTGGAACCACTGCGGTCAAAGCCGTCGCGGTGGCCTCCAGGGCTGTTACGGTTGCCGAGAGACCGTTCCCGGCATCGAAGATTATGTTGTTGCGGCTCACAGGAGATGTGGTCGCGAATGAAGCTCCGGTGACCGTCAGCCAGGCTCCGGGTACCAACGCCGAAGGGGAGAATGATACAACCTGAGGGGCTGTCGTCGACCAGATCTGCACCGTCACGCTGTTCGAGGTAATTCCCCCCACTGCGACGTTCACATTGACGATGCCAACTCCGTCAAGGCTTCCCGGCAAGACCAGGTTCACCTGATCCAGTCCAAAGAACCCCGGTGCGGGTCCGGCGTACTCCACCGGCAGGGACACGGCCTGGGCGTCCACCACCGCTGTCGCGGTAACGTAGGCAGCGACGTTGCCGCCCGCTGGCGCGCTGTTCGCATCTCCCGCGAGCCGCAGGCCGGTGCCAAAGAGAGATAGGCGCGTCTGCTTGTCCGACCCTGGGTTGCCAGCGGTAACCACAAAGAATGGTGCCTGCTGGTACGTAACGGCGTTGAGGATAGCGCCCGGCCCTTGGCCAGTCGCATCCGCCGAAAACAGCGCCGGAGCGGTGCGGGAGACGTTCACGGTTCCGGTACCTACAACGGTTCCATCTGCGTCTTTGACCGCCACTGCCCCTTGACCGACGTGGGCATCAGATGGAATCAGGAAGTTTATTTGTGTCGGCGAGGCGAAGAAGATCATTGCAGCTTCCCCGTTGACCTGGACCGAGACGCCCGCCAGAGCGGTCGGAAGATTGCCCTGCGAATCGAGCTGTGCGGAAACGGTCTGGGACGCGAGATTTGCTCCGAAGAGTGTTGCAATCGACGCTGGCGCGACGGCGGGCTGATAGCTAGCAGCTGAAGTGACCGTCACGGAAGGCTGATCAGCTCCAATGATCGGTAGGGGGAGGACCAGTAGAAGTACTGAGAGGCCAAGATGAGCGTGGGTCACGGGATACCTCGACTTCTAGTCTACGCCGAGTGACCGGCTGAGAGGGCTTTCCTTGAAAGCAGTGGGGATAAGGGGCGCGGGCGTCATGGTTGGGTGACGCCCGCTTTCGTTGTGAGGTGTGCGATTACCAACCCGGCCCGTTTCGGGTTACACTCTCCAAATGAGTGAACTGGGTAAAATCGGCTGGATTGATCTTACGGTTCCTAACGCCGGGGCCATTCGCGACTTCTACCGGCACGTCACCGGCTGGACTCCCTCGGCTGTCGGCATGGGCGATTACGAGGATTACTGCATGACGCCGCCGGGTAGCGGCCAACCCGTCGCGGGCATCTGTCACGCGCGCGGCGATAACGCGGACCTGCCGCCAGCGTGGCTGATTTACATCACGGTTGCCGACCTCGACGAGGCCATACGCCGCTGCCAGGAGCGCGGCGGCAAAGTGCGCCACCCTCCCAGAGACATGGGCGGGCAGGGCAGCTACTCGATTATTGAGGACCCCGCGGGCGCGGTGACCGGCCTGTTCGAGCGGCCGTAGCTGGGCAAGCTAAAGCATGCCCCACCGAGTCTAGCGCGAGCGGATCTGCACCGACCCCGGCTCTAAGCCCGGGGCGCGCGCGCTGAGCTCGATCACACCCGCCGTGGCTGACGTTCGCACCACCACCAGCGCGCGGCCGTGGAAGACCTTGTACTCGGCGCCCTGGTAAGGCTGGCCGCTGGTCATGTCGGCGTTGCCAAGCCCTGCGATGGTCCCCGGCCCGTTGATCGCGAATTGAATGTTCTGCGCCGCGGCGGGCTCGACCCGGCCAGCCTGGTCCACCACTTCGACGGTGACGAACGAGAGGTCCTGGCCGTCGGCGCGAACCACCGCGCGGTCGGCGGTCAGCTTGATACGCGCCGGTGGGCCTGCGGTTTCCAGCACGCTCTCGGCTACCTTGCGGCCGCCCTCCATCGCCACCGCTCTCAACGTGCCGGGGGCATAGGGCACTTTGACTACGGACGTGAATTGCCGCTCGCGGCCGATAGGAAGTTCCTGGATGAGCTTGTCGTTGAGGAAGAGTTGCACGCTGGAGGCATTCGAGTACACCTCCACCTCGAGCGCTTTCGCTTCCTCGCCCGGCCACGTCCAACTGGCCCAACTCGGCGTGATGCCCCAGGCGGTCACCACTATCTGCCGGCCATCCGGAACGGGCGGGCGCACGGCGAGGTACAGCCGTTCACCGCGTTGCCACAGAATGTTGCGGTAGTAGGAGATGGGCCTGCGGTAGCCCGTGATGTCGAGGTCGCCGCACACGGCGCTGGTCCAGGGGAAGAGACTGTTGTCGCCGTGAGCGGGCTGCCGCGGGGCGTCCGGCGCGGCGATATACCAGCGGCCAATGCCGTTCTCGCCCAGGTAATCCAAAGCCGTCCACACGAAGTCGCCGATCATGTAAGGGTTGCCGGCCACCGCCTCCCAGGATTGAAATGCCGTTCGCGGAAACGTCTCGGTGGCCACCATCACGCGCGCGGGGACGCGGCTGTGGTCGGCTTCGCGGTGGTTCAGGTTGTAGTTGTAGCCAGCCACGTCGAGCGCGGCGAAGAAACCGTCCATCGCCTCCCAAGGGGTCTGGGGGTTGTTGACCGCGGACGTAATCGGACGGCTGCCGTCGAGTTTGCGCACGTAATCCGCCAGCGTCTTGGCGGTCTGTGCGCCGGCCTCGACTCCGCGCTCGGGGATTTCGTTGCCGATGCTCCAGATCACCACCGAGGGATGATTGCGGTCGCGCAGCACCATGGCGTCGATGTCGCGCTGCCACCAATCCTTGAAGTAGAGGTGGTAGTCCGAGGGCTTCTTGGCGCGTTCCCAGCAGTCGAAGGCCTCGTCCATCACCAACATGCCGAGACGGTCGCAGGCCGCCAGGAACGCCGGCGACGGCGGGTTGTGGGCGGTGCGGATGGCGTTGAAGCCGGCGGCCTTGAGCAGCTCGACGCGGCGCTCTTCGGCGCGGTCGAAGGCGGCGGCGCCGAGCACGCCGTTATCGTGGTGGACGCTGCCGCCCACCATTTTGACCGGCTTGCCGTTCAACAGGAAACCCTTTTCGGCGGACCAACCGAGCGAACGGATGCCGAAGAGCGTCTCGACTTCATCCACTACCTTTTTGGCGACGATCACGCGCGTCAGCGCACGGTAGAGTTTGGGCGTCTCGGGCGACCACAGCGCTGGGTTCGTCACCGCGATTTCCTGCGGCGCTCCGGCCGCACCCTGCGCCGCACCGGCCTTCTTGCCATCGGGGCCGAAGAGCGTGGTCTCGATGGTGGCCGCAGCCGGGCCGGCGCCTTCCACCTGAGCGCGCACCACCACCTTGGCCCGCGTCGCCGACACTTCCGGGGTGGTGACGAAGACGCCCCACTGCGCCACGTGCGCGGCGCCGGTGAGGGTCACCCACACGTGCCGGTAGATGCCCGAGCCGGGGTACCAGCGGCTGGACTGCTGCTGGGAATCGTCCACGCGGACGGCCAGAACGTTGCGCCCGCCGAACTTCAGGTAGGGCGTAAGGTCGTAGAAGAACGCGGTGTAACCATAAGGGTGCGTGCCCAGCTTTTCGCCATTGAGCCACACCGTGGCGTTCATGTACACGCCCTCGAATTCCACGGTGATGTGTTGGCCGCTCCAGTCCTTGGGCGAGTCGAAGCTGCGCCGGTACCAACCCACGCCCGTGGGGAAGAATCCTTCGGCGCCGCCGCTGGGGTTCTTGGGGTCGGGCTGGCCCTCGATGCTCCAGTCGTGCGGAAGCGTCACGGAGCGCCAGGCGGCGTCATCGAACGCCGCTGTTTGCGCGTTGGCCGGGTCGCCCAGAAAGAATTTCCAGCCGGAATCGAACGATAGCCGCTGGCGCGATGCCGGCGCGCGCGCCGCCGCCGGTGAAAGCGCGAAGAGAACGACCGCCAGCGCGGTGAAGAAACGCATTATAGACTTCCTTTCAATCCCAGCTCTTCGGCGCGCGCCTGCATGGCCTTCACGCAGAAGTCGATGTGCTCGTCGAGCGGGACGCCCAACTCCTGGGCGCCATCGACAATTTCCTGGCGGTTCACGGAGCGCGCGAAGGCTTTGTCCTTCATCTTCTTTTTCACCGAGGCCACGTCCACTTCGAACACGCTGCGGTGCGGCTTCACATAGGAAATCGCGGTGATGAAACCGGCCAGCTCATCGCAGGCATACAGCGTCTTTTCGAGCGGCGAGAGGCGCGGCACGCCGGAGTGATTGGCATGCGAAAGAATCGCCCGCCGCGTCACCTCGTCCACACCGCGCTCGGCGAGGATAGGCTCGCCCTTGACGGGATGATCGGGCAACTGCGGGTGAATCTCCCAATCGAAATCGTGCAGCAGGGCGGTGACGGACCACGCCTGCTGGTCCTCGCCGAGCTTCGCGGCGTACGCCACCACACACGTCTCCACCGCCAGCGCGTGCTTGCGGAGACCTTCCGACTTCGTGAATTCGCAGAGAATGTTCCAAGCCTGTTCGCGAGTGAGCATGCAGATTATGATATATCGATGAGCCATGGCGGCGTGCAACTCGGTCTCGGTCTGATCGGCATCGGCAAACCCTGGGGCCACGCGCCGGCCCCGGTGCCATCCGAACCCGAGGCCATTGCTCTGCTGGAATCGGCGTTGGATGTGGGCATCCGGTATTTCGACACCGCGCCCTCTTACGGCGATGGGGTGAGCGAGGAGCGTCTCGGCCGGTTCCTAAAGCGGATGCCGGCCGGACAGCGCAGCCAGGTGACGGTGGCCACCAAGTTTGGCGAGCACTGGGACCGCTCCGCGGGCGCGCCTTACGCGGATCACAGCTTCGACGCGTTGCGGCGCAGTCTGGATGAAAGCCTGGCGCGGCTGGGAGCCGTCGAGATTCTGCAACTGCACAAGACCACGCCGCAGGCGCTGGCCAGTGCCGAGGTGGCGCGGGCGTGGGAGTACGCCCAATCGCTCGGAATCCGGCGCCTGGGGCCGAGCGTGAGCGATGCCGAGTCGGGCCGCCTGGCGGTGGAGGATGGGCGATACTCGGTGATGCAACTCCCGTTCAACCGGGAGAATCCGGCGTTCGGCGGCATCCTCGACCGGGCCGGCGCGCGCGGGATGTGGGTGGCGGTGAACCGTCCCTTCGCGATGGGCGCCATGGTCGACGCCGGCGCGGACAAGCGCGACGCCTTCCGCTTCATCCTGGAGAGGAGTTTTCAGGGGGTCATTCTCACCGGGACTACTTCCCCGGCGCACTTGGAAGAGAACTGGCGGGCATTTCAGGAGGCGCGGAGCGCGGCGGGCGCCGTCTCGTGTACACTCTGAGAGGACCAAAAATGCGCACGCTCATTCATCATTCGCTCGCCGGACTCATGATCATAGGGCTCGCCGGCATCGCCACCGCACAGAAGAAGGAATTCACGAACTGGCCGGCTGGCACCGCGCCGCAGGAAGTCGGCAAGAAGATCGTTACAGACATGCTCCCGCGCTGGATTCCGACGAAACCCGCGGTGCACTACGCCGAGGACTCGACGTGGTACTCGGCGCTGGAGTTTGCCAGGCTGACCAACGATCAGGCGATGACCGACTCGCTGGTAAAGCGCTACGACCCCTGGCAGACCGAAGAGGGACAGCAGAAGCTGATCTCCTGGGAGCGCCACGTGGACCACAACATCTTCGGCATCGTGCCACTGGAGCTGTATATCCGCACCAAGGACCCGAAATACCTGGTGCTCGGCAAGAAGCTGGCGGACCAGCAGTGGGAGAACCCCACACCGGAAGGGCTGTCGGGCGAGACGCGCTTCTGGATCGACGACGCGTACATGATCACGATCCTCCAGGTCCAGGCCTACCGCGCCACGCGCAACAAGGTCTACCTGGACCGCGCCGCGCTCGAAATGGTGGCCTATCTGGACAAGTTGCAGAAGCCCAACGGCCTGTTCTATCACGCGCCCGACGCCCCCTTCTACTGGGGCCGTGGCAACGGCTGGGTGGCGGGCGGCATGTCCGAATTGCTCACCGATCTGCCGAAGAACCACCCCCAGCGCGCCCGCATCATGGAAGGTTATCTGAAGATGATGGCCTCGCTGTTGAAGTACCAGGACGCCGACGGGGTGTGGCATCAACTGATCGACCATCCCGAGTCCTATCAGGAGAGTTCCGCGACGGCGATGTTCACCTATGCCATGATCACGGGCGTGAAGAAGGGCTGGCTGAAGGACAAGGCCTACGCCGAGGCTCCGCGCAAGGGCTGGATCGGGCTCAACAAGTTGTTCATCGACCAGAACGGCCTGGTGGACAAGGTCTGCGTCGGCACGGGCCGGACCAACAGCCTGGAGTTCTACCTGAACCGGCCGACCGAGAAGGGCAATCCGCACGGTCAGGCGCCCGTTCTATGGTGCGTCAATGCCCTGCTGAGGAAGTAGCGAACGAATCAGCGGCGTGACCGCCTCCGGCGTCAGGGAGCGGACCGGAGATCCGCGAAACCCTTTGGGGTCTCGCGTCACGATGCACTCACAACCCGCCAATCGCGCCGCGGCCGCGGTCACGGCATCCTCAAAGTCGGAAAAAGGTAATTGCAGCGCCTCTTGAACGACGGCGCCATCAACGGCCGCCACTCGAAAAACTCTCAGGATCGCCGAGACGAGCCGTGTGGCTTTGAGGCCGCCCAACTCTTTTCCGACCAGGTAATAGATCGTGGTCACCGCGTGGGCCGCCAACATTCCCTCCACGGCGCCTGTCTCGATGGCCGCCCAAGCCGCCGCGCTGGCCTCGACATAAGGTTGCCGATCGAGCAGAACGTCCAGGACGACGTTGGTATCGAAGAGGATTCTTTTCATCGATATTTTTCCGCCAGATGCTTCCGGTACTGGTCGATGTCCGCATTTTTGAGAACACCCCGGACCGAACGCAGAATCGAGGCAGCTCCCGTGGTGGGAGGGTGCGGCTCGGCAACCGCATCCAGGTAGGCTTCCACCATCTCCGATACGGAGACACCTCGCCGTTTGGCGTATTGCTTGGCGCGCGAAACCACATGATCGTCTACACTCAAAGTGAGCTTCGCCATATACGTATGGTATCAGAGATCCTGTACGTATGACATCCCGCGACCGTTCCATCGGCGTCATTGTCGACAAGGGGGTTGGAGTTGGCTCCCCGCACTGGATTCGAACCCCGAGTTCCGGCGCGCTGGCGGCTGCACTTCCTCTGAAACGCAAGCGTTCTCATATTCATCTATGTAATTGAGTTAAAATGGTTAACCAAGTCGGGACGGATCGGTTGAGACCTTTCGTATTGCTGCTCAGTTTGAGTTATGGGATGTGGGCCGCCGGGCCGGAGTTCGACCAGGCCCGCAAGTTATACAATCTTACGGAGTTCGACCAATCCTTGAAGATCCTCCGGGCAATCCCGCAAAAAGACGGCATGGTCTACGACCTGATCGGCCGTAATTACTACATGCAGGGCGATTTCAAGAAGGCCACCGAAGCGATGGAAAAGGCCGTGGCGGCCGAACCGGGCAACTCCGAGTTCAACCTGTGGATGGGACGGGCGTACGGGCGGCGGGCGGAGACCTCCAGCCTGTTCACAGCCCCGGGCCATGCCTCCAAAGCGCGGCAGTGTTTTGAGAAAGCCGCGCAATTAAACCCGCGCAACCTGGAAGCGCAGAGCGACCTGTTCGAGTATTACCTGGAGGCGCCTGGCTTTCTGGGCGGCGGTTTCGACAAGGCGGCAGCCACCGCGCGGCAGATCGCCAGGATCAACGCGGCGGAGGGCCACTGGGCGCAGGCCAAACTGGCCGAGAAGCGTAAGGAGTTCTCTAGCGCCGAAGAACAACTGCGGCGGGCCATCGAGCTGACGCCGCACCAAGTGGGGCGGCTGGTAGACCTGGCTCGGCTGCTCGCCAGGCAGGGTCGGATCGAGGAGGCGGACCAGAGCTTCGCGCGCGCCGAAGCGATTGCGCCGGACAGTCCAAAGGTCCTGTTTGCAAAAGCCGACGTATACATCAAAGCCGGCCGAAATCTGAATGTTGCGAAGGATTTGCTCAAGCGTTACTTGAGCCTCGCTCTCACACCTGAAGATCCGCCGCGGTCGCAGGCTGAGAAACTCCTCAAACAAGCGCAGGGCGGCTAGTGTTCCTCGGCGAAGCGCTCCGATTCAGCGCCCAGGCGCTTCGCGCCAATCCCGTTCGATCGCTGCTCACCGGGTTGGGGATGGTGATCGGCACCGCCTCGGTCATCCTGGTAGTGACCATCTCGCTCACCAGCCGGGACTACATTCTGGAACAGATCGAGGGCATCGGCTCCAACATCATCTTTGCGTACTACACCTCGGCCGGCCCGAGCACGGCGGTGGCGGACGCCGATTACATCAAGGTGTCCGACGTGGAGGCGATCCGCCAGGAACTGGGAGCGGACATTGTCGCGGCTACGGGCGTCATGTCCAACTTCGACCGCATGCTGATCGGCGGCAGGGAACAGGACGTGAAGGTCATCGGCACCGACCAGGATTACCAGCCGGTGCGGAACATCGTGATCAGCTCGGGGCGGTTCCTGGACGAAGGGGACGTCACGCTGCGCGGCAAGGTGGCGCTGCTGACCGACAAGCTGGCGGAGCGAATGTACGGCAACCGGGCGAGCGCGCTCCACCAGGTGATCAAGCTTTACGGGCTGCAGTTCACGGTAATCGGCACGTTTCACGAGAAGGTGGAGACGTTCGGGCAGTCGGAGGTGGAACGCGACACCATCCTGATCCCCATCACGGTGCTGCGCTACTTCACGCCGCTGGAGCGGATCGACCCGCTATACGTGCAGGTGCGGTCGCCGCTGGAAGTCGACCGCGTGGCGGTGCGGGTGCAGGAAATCGTGGAGGGCCGCCACCGTCCTGGCGCGCGCTACCGGGTGGACACGCTGACGGCGATTCTGAACGCGGCCAAGAACATCTCGCTGATCCTTTCATTCGTGCTGGTTCTGGTTTCCGCCATCACGCTGGTCATTTCCGGGATCGGGATTATGAACATCATGCTGGTGACGGTGACGGAGCGGACGCGGGAGATCGGGGTGCGCCTGGCGGTGGGCGCGTCGCCCAAAGAGATTCTGGTGCAATTTCTCACCGAGGCGATCCTGGTGAGCCTTTCGGGCGGCCTGCTGGGCATCTTGGTCGGGGTCGCCATCCCGCTGAGCGTGCAATTGTTCGCGGACATCAAGATTCCGATTTCACTGGTGGCGATTGTGGTGGCGTTCGGGGTTTCCTGCCTGGTAGGCCTGATTTTCGGGATACTGCCAGCCAACCGGGCGGCGCATTTGAATCCGACCGAGGCGCTGCGGTATGAGTGAGGGGTGACATACACATTGATTGTGTATATAATGTGGATTAAGGTCATTCGCTATGATGTCCGCACGCAAGCGCATCAACATTGTGCTGCCGGAAGCCACGATCCGGACGATTGACCGGATGGCCGTGCCGGGGGAGCGCAGCCGGTTTATCGACCAGGCAGTGCGGCACTACGTGGCAAATCAGAGCGCCGAAGCGCTCCGTGCCCGGTTGGAACAAGCTACCATTCGCGATCGGGATCTGGATCGCGAAATCGCCAGCGACTGGTTGGCCGTGGATCAGGAGATATGGCAGCGACTCGACCGCAAAGAATCAGCTACCCGAGGCGCGGGGAGATCTACCTCACCGCGCTCGACCCGACGCTAGGCCGGGAGATTCGGAAAACGCGGCCGGCCCTGGTGATTCAAAACGATCTCTCCAACCGGCTGAGCGACGTCACCATTGTGGCGCCGATCACCTCCACGGTGCGATTTCCGCTCAACCCAGTCCATGTCTTGCTCGCCGCGAACCGCGACACCGGGTTGTCGGTTACATCGGTTGCCGTGGTCAACCAGATCCGCGCGGTGGATCGGATGCGGCTCATCAGGCGCCTCGGCGCGGCCGATGAAGAGACTATGGAACGCGCCAATGAGGCACTCCAGGTCAGCTTGGGCCTCGTGCGGCTGCGATAAGCAGGAAGCGCTACGGCTACCCCTGCGGTGCCATCACCAAACCGGGGGCTCCCACAATTCCCGATTTGTCGGCCACCTGCTGCTCCACCAGTAGCGCCTCGCGGCGGAGTAAACCGCGGGAACGCGCCCACACTTCCTCTTGAAGAGGGACCAGCAGGGCGGCGCCGGCATCGGCTACGTGGCCATCGACGATTACGAGTTCGGGATCGAAGATGTGCAGCAAGCCGGCGATGGCCGCGCCCACCTTGCGAATGGCTTTGGAGACGATCGCGGTCGCCAGGCCGTCGCCATCGCTCGCCGCCTGAAAGATGGTGCGGCAGGTGGCCAATTGGGGCTGTTCGCAGAACAGGCGGGTGAGCGGTTCGGCTGTACGAAATCAGGTACAGGCGGGCTTTATCCAGAAGCCCGTGAGCATCATGGCTATCGCGACATAATCCAATAGGCGCGGAAAGAAGTAGACGTTTTCGTTCGAGCCCGTGAAGAATTCGAAGACCAAACCGAACATGGCGAACGACGCGCCGACGATGAACACCCATCGTCGAGGATGGCTGACGGCAAGCGCCGGACAAGCGACCATGAAACAGAACATGGATACGGAGAGCAAAAATAGGCCGTCCCGCCCCCCTGCTGGAACGACCAGCGGACGGATTCGAAATCGCTGAAAGACCGGCCTTCAGCCCTATGCGACGGGACGAAAGTCAGGATGATCTCAAGGACGAAGCCCGCGATGAACAGCGCACGCAGGTTTCGGTAGCCGAGCGGGAGGCTGACGACCGGGCCGCCCGCATCCATTCCGGACATGCGAGTCTCCTTCCTGACATGACAAGCATAGCAAACGGAACCCCCCGGACCCACGGCTAATATGCCATGGGCGACTCTCTTCGCCCTCCGAGCTTAGAAGGTGCGGCAGAAGCCAAACGTTTCTCCCTCCAAATGTTCTTAGGTTAACGCCCATTCGGCGCAAGCCGTGAGAATAGACACGAAGACGATTCAGCCCCGGAAGGGCGCAAGATGCTGCGGCCCAACCTCTTCCGCCCCTACGGGGCTCATCGTGTTCTTCCACCGACCCACCTCTTGCGCCGTGGGCTAAGATCTTTCGCCCTTTCGGGCTGTCCTACCCCCGCGGCGCCATCACCAGCCCGGCGGCTCCCACAATTCCCGATTTGTCCGCTACCTGCTGCTCCACCAGCGGCACCTCGCGGCGGAGCAAACCGCGGGAGCGCGCCCAAACTTCTTTTTGTAGCGGGACCAGCAGATCGGCGCCGGCATCGGCAACCTTCCCGCCGACGATTACGATTTCGGGATCGAAGACGTGCAGCAGGCCGGCGATGGCCGCGCCCAGCTTGCGAATGGCTTTGGAGACGATCTCGACCGCCAGGCCGTCGCCTTCGCTCGCCGCCTGAAAGATGGTGCGGCAGGTGGCCAGTTGGGGCCGTTCGCGGAACAGGCGGGTGAGCACGGAAGCGCAGCCGCGGTGCACCGCCGCCCAAGCTTCGCCTTCGATGGCGCGCGCCGAGAAGACCGTTTCCAGGCAGCCGCGATTACCGCAAACACAGACCGGGCCGTCGGGATCGACGGTGAGGTGGCCCAGGTGGCCGGCCACGCCGGAGTGGCCCCGCAGCAACTGGCCATTGGCCAGCACGGCGCCTCCGACACCATTACCCAGCGTCAGCATCACGACGTTGCTATGGTCGCGAGCGGCGCCCCAGACCATCTCGCCCGCCAGCGCCACCCGGGCGTCGTTATCGGCGAATACCGGGACGTCCAGAGGCAGGCCCACCAGATCGGCGAGGCGCAGGCCCTGGAGAAAATGCAGGTGCCCCGGCAGGACTTCGATGCGGGTGCTGTCCGGGTCGATGATGCCTTTGCAGCCGACGCCCACTCCGGCGGGAAGCGCGGTGGCCTCGAGCAGCCAGCGAATGGCGTCTTGCAGCGAGGACAGGAAGCCGTCCAGGTCGGCGGGAGTCTCGATGGTGCGGGACGCCACGATAGCGCCCTGTTCATCCACCATGCCCGCTTTCATCTGCGCGCTGCCGATATCGATACCGAGTACCACCACAAGAGCCTCCTTGCAAGTTCGCGAGCTTCCAATTTAGCAAAGTGGCGCAGCCTCTCAGGCTGCCGCGTCCCCACTCATGGGGACGCTTGGTTCGCGGCCGACAAAACGTCTCCGCAAGAGTGCGGAGACGGCAGCCTGAGAGGCTGCGCCACTCAAAAGTCTGAAATCTGTTATAGGTGAAGTCATGAATGATCGAGCATCTGTTCTTCGGTCGGCGTTAGAGCGCAGAGCGGCCCTGGTGGTGCCGGGCTGCCACGACGCGCTGAGCGCCCGGACGGTGGAAAGCGCCGGGTTCGAAGCCGTGCAGGTGAGTGGTTTCGGCGTCGCCGGCAGCCTGCTGGGGAAACCCGACGTCGGCCTGGTGGATATGAAGGACGTTCTGGACATCACCGGCCACATTGTCCGCGCGGTGCGCATCCCGGTGATGGCGGATATCGATACGGGCGGCGGTAATGCCATCAACGCGGCTGCCATTACGGAACGCCTGATCGAGATGGGAGTGGCGGGCGTCAACATCGAGGACCAGGTATTCCCCAAGCGCTGCGGGCACATGGAAGGCAAGCAGGTGATTCCGGCCGAGGAGATGGCGGGCAAGGTCCGCGCCATGGCCGATGCGCGCAAGCGCCTGGGAGCGGACATCGTCATCAACGCCCGCACCGATTCCTACGCGGTGCTGGGGATCGAGGAAGCCATCCGCCGGGCCAACCTGTACCTGGAGTCGGGCGCCGACCTGGCGTTCCTCGACGGCATCGGCACCCGCTCGGATATCGAGCGGGCGGTCCGCGGCATCCACGGCCTGCTCTCGGTGAACCTGATGGACGCGGTGACCGGGGTGAAGACTGAACTGATTCCCATCCCCGAACTGGCCGCCATGGGGGTGGCGCGGGTGAGCATCCCGGTGGCCTCGATCATGGTGATGCACAAGGCGCTGAAGGATTTCTTCGGAGCCCTGCGCGCTTCCCCCACCGGCATCCTGGCGGGCGAAACGGACCGGATCACCAGTTTCAAGGAGTACACCACGTTTGTGGGGCTGCCGGAATACCGCGCGCTGGAGCGCGAGTACCTGCCGGCGAAGGAGAACCATGGGCATGACCCTCGCTGAAAAGATCCTGGCGCGCGCTTCGGGGCGCGAGCGGGTGTCGCCGGACCAGATCGTGGTGGCGCGCGTGGACTTGGCCATGAGCCACGAAAACGCCGACCTGGTCCGCAAGAGCTTCCTCGAAATCGGTCTGGCCCGCGTGTGGGACCCGTCCAAAATCGTCATCGTCTTCGACCACCGCATACCCGCGGAATCGGAGAAGACCGCCACCACCCACAAAGCCGTTCGCGAATTCGTGGCGGCTCAAGGCATCGAGCATTTCTATGACGTGGGGCGAGGCGGAATCTGCCACCAGGTCTTGCCGGAAAACGGCCATGTGCGGCCCGGCATGGTGCTGGTGGGGACGGATTCGCACACCACCACGCACGGCGCGTTTGGGGCCTTTGCGACGGGCATCGGCGCCACCGAAATGGCCGGGGTGTGGGCGGAGGGCGCGCTGTGGTTCAAGGTGCCATCCACGCTGCGCATCGAAGTNNATGGAAATGGGCGCCAAGGTGGCGTTCACGCCGGTGGACGAAATTCTGCTGGACTATCTGCGCCCGCGCGTGCCGGAGAAACTGGAGATGATCGCGGCCGATGCGGACGCCGTCTACGAGCGCGTCATTCAGGTGGACGCAGGGCAGGATATATTGGAGCCGCAGATCGCGTGCCCGCACGCGGTGGACCACGTCCAGCCGTTGTCGGCGCTGGGGGAAGTCCCGGTGGAGCAAGCCGTGCTCGGCTCCTGCACCAACGGGCGGCTGGAGGACCTGGAAGTGGCTGCGCACATCGTCGCGGGGCGCGCCGTGCACCCGCGCACGCGCCTGGTGGTGATTCCGGCGTCGCAGCAGATCTACCGCGAGGCCATGCGGCTGGGTTACCTGGAAACCCTGGTGGCGGCCGGCGCCATCATCAACCCGCCGGGCTGCGGCCCTTGTGTGGGAGTGCACCAGGGCATTCTGGCCGCCGGCGAAACGTGCGTCTCTTCCACCAACCGCAACTTCCTGGGCCGTATGGGCAGCAAAGACTCGCTGGTTTACCTGGCCAGCCCGGCGGTGGTGGCGGCTTCCGCCATTGCGGGCAAGCTGGCGCATCCGGAATCCATCGTCAAGGAGGGTTTCCCATGCCTGACGGAAGTCTGAAGCTTCGCGGCCGTGTGAGGGTCGTGCTGGGCGACAACATCGACACCGACATGATTTATCCCGGCCGTTATCTGAACATCACGGACCGCGAGAAGACCGCCGAGCACCTTTTCGAACTGGCTTACCCGGAGCTTCGGGCGAGCCTCGAAGCCGGCGATATCATCGTGGCGGGGAGAAACTTCGGCTGCGGCTCGAGCCGGGAACAAGCGGCCGCCGCGCTGAAGTTCGCCGGTGTGGGCGCGGTGATTGCGGGTTCGTTCGCCCGCATTTTCTTCCGCAACGCCATCAACCTTGGCCTGCCCGCGGTGGTGGCGCCGCAGGCAAGCCTGGTGTGCGCGGCGGGCGACGAGCTGGAGATGGACCTGGTGGCGGGCGAGATCCGCAATGTGACCGGGAGCCGCGTGGTGGAGGCAGCGGCGCTGGACCCGCGCGCGGTAGAGCTGATCGCCACCGGCGGGCTGATTCCGTACCTCAAGCGGAAGTACGCGGCATGAAAATCGGTTGGCAGGCGAAAGCGCCTGCCCCACAAAGTGGGACAGGCGCTTTCGTCTGTCAACCCGGTGAGCTCACGGAAAGGAGATCATTATGCGCAAGTACCGTATTGCCTGGCTGCCGGGGGACGGCGTCGGCAAGGAAGTGTGCAACGCCGCCCGGTTGGTGCTGGATGCGGCCGGGTTTGAGGCCGAGTACGTGGATGGCGATATCGGGTGGGAGTTCTGGCGCACAGAGGGCGATGCCCTGCCCCCACGCACGCTCGATCTGCTGCGCTCGACCGACTGCGCCTTTTTCGGCGCCATCACTTCCAAACCCGTGGCGGACGCCGCACGGGAACTGGCGCCCGAACTTCAGGGCAAGGGGCTGACGTATCGCAGTCCGATTGTCCGCATGCGGCAGGTGCTCGACCTCTACATCTGCCTGCGCCCCTGCCGGGCGTTCCGCGGCAACCCGCTCAACTACCGTGAAGACATCGACCTGGTGGTCTTCCGCGAGAACACTGAAGGCATGTACATCGGGGTGGAGTTCCCCAAAGTCCCGGAGAGCTTTCGCACCGAGCCGGCGATGAAGCGAATCCCGGCGGACGCCGCCATTTCCATCCGCAGCGTGACGCGCGAGGCGTCGCGGCGCATCGTCGAAGCGGCGTTTCAGTACGCCGTGAAGAACGGGCGGCGCAAAGTGACGGCGGTGCACAAAGCCAACGTGCTGCGCGCCACCTGCGGCGTTTTTCTGGAGGCCGCCCAGGAAGTTGCCGCGCGATACCCCGCGATCCAGTTCGATACCGCCAACGTGGACGCCATGGGCATGTGGCTGCTCAAGAACCCGCGGAATTACGACGTGATTGTCACCACCAACCTGTTTGGCGACATCCTGTCGGACCTGTGCGCGCAGTTGGTGGGCGGCATGGGCTTCGCGTACAGCGGCAACATTGGCGAAAGGTACGCGGTTTTCGAACCGACGCACGGGTCGGCGCCCAAGTACGCCGGGCTAAACAAAGTAAACCCGCTGGCGACTATCCTGGCGGCGAAGATGATGGTGGAATGGCTTGGCGAGACGCGGATTGCAAGCCACATCGAGAGGGCGGTGGCGGATGTCATCGAGCGCGGCGCCGTGCGGACCTACGACATGGGCGGCGAGGCGGGAACGGCGGAGATGGCGCGCGGTGTGGTCGAATCGCTCCCGTAGCGGCGCTTGACTTCCTCAAGGGACACGGGTTGGCCGCCCTCGGCTCTCGCTGCATCCAGCTTTGCGGCCGTCTCTCGGTCGATCGGCTCTTCGGACTCATACAGGAGCCTCCCCTCGCGCACCACGGTGGCAGGCAGCGACGCGACCACATAGGCCGCCCGCGCCTCGAAATCGCTCTGCCGCCACGGTATCACGTCCTTCGACATACCGAGTCCGGAGAGACGCGAGTGCCCCTCGCTGCTGCGCATAATCGGTTCCGGCGTATCGTCAGGCACCACGACCAGAAAATCGAGATCGCTGTCCGGCCCCGCTTCGCCGCGAGCCTCCGAGCCGAAGAGGTAGATGCGGACCGGCCGGTAAAACTCGACCAACCGCCGTGTCATCTCTTCGATCACTTCCTGTTTGGTGAGTTGAACTTGCATGGCTCGAGCTACCGCTGCTTCTCCGAAGTTACCGCAGTTCGAACGCTTCCGGCGCCATCGACGACCTGAGCGGCGACCGCATTGGAACCAGGAATGGCTGATTTGGATCAGGCCATGGAGATCGTCGGCAGACACCCTGGGGCTATGCCGGCTGGGATATACTCAATGAGGAAGCGGCTTCGCGATGTACATTCTCACCGAATACCTTAACCGGGCGATGGCTCAGGCGGTGTATGACAAGCTCGCTGACGGCACGTACGGCGGGCGGATTCCATCCTGTCCCGGTGTGGTCGCATTCGCCGCATCCCTGTGTGAGTGTTCCGAGGATCTACGCTCCACCTTGGAAGATTGGGTACTTCTGGGGATGAAACTGGCCCACGCGCTGCCCGTGATCGCCGGCATCGATCTCAACCGGGAGCCGGTTCATGAGCCGGTGGACGCCCTGTAAGCGCCGCGACTTCATTCGCCGGCTGCGGGCGCTCGGTTTCGACGGACCTCTGGCTGGAACCAGGCATTCCTTCATGATCTATGAAAGTCATAGGCTCGCCATCCCATCCAACACCGAGTATTCCATCGACCAGGTGCGAATGATGATGGCCGAAGTGGAAGCCATCTTCGGCCGCGCGGTTACCGTTGCGGAGTGGAGTTGCCTGTGAGGCCCGAATCGAAACTCTTGCGCAACCTTCAGTAGGCAGGCCCGCGGAGTCGGCGCAGTGACGTCACCTGGTTGTGGATACGACAGGGGAAGGGAGGCCGGAGATGGACATCCTGTGCGGCGCGTGGGTCTGGGTGGTTCCGCCGCCCTCAGCCCCCCCGAACCCAGGGTGTATACTGATGTCCATACGGAGGATCTGGAGGATCTGACATGGCATTCCATTCGAAAAGCTCGGTAAAGCCCGCGTGCAGGGGCATCTGCACCGCCGTCGTGTTTCTGCTCGCATGCGGCACACTCATCGGCAGCCCAGCAGATACGGCGTACCTGAAAACCAAGGTCGATCCGGGACGTGCCGGCGTTTTTGTGGACGGCAAGTACGTGGGGCCGGCGGCCAATTTCAAGATCGCCAGAAAGTATGCGTTGCCGCCGGGAAAGCACGAAGTCAAGCTGGTGGACCCGCGCTTCGAGGAGTTCACCACCACGGTGGACCTCGCGGCAGGCAAGACCGTGGTTGTGGCCCAGACGTTAAAGCCGCTGCCACCCCCGAAGCCGCCGCTGGGAACGCTGAAGACAACCGTGACCTCCAGCAAGTTTGACGCTGTCTACCTCAATGACAAGTTTGAAGGCCACACGGGCGAGCTCAACAACTGCGGACAAGGCCTGATGGTGCCTCCCGGAGAGTACACCGTCAGAATCGATCCCGTGGCCGGTGGGAGCGCCTTTACCAAGAAGGTCCAGATTGAGGCCGGGAAGACGGTCGTAGTCCCGTAGGGCGCACGAACGAGGCAGGCGGAACCGCCCAATGCCACTTAAATAA
>PLMF01000338.1 GCA_003142355.1 Bryobacterales bacterium | reverse complement strand
ACCAGCGGCAACACCGGGATTGCGCTGGCGTTTGTCGCCGCCGCGCGCGGATATTCCATCACCCTGACTATGCCCGAGACCATGTCAGTCGAGCGGCGCAAGGTGCTCCGGGTGCTGGGGGCCAACCTGGTGCTCACCCCGGGCCCGCAAGGGATGGCGGCCGCCATCTCCAAAGCCGAAGAAATCGTGGCCTCCGANNTTCCGCACCACGGGTCCGGAAATCTGGGAAGACACCGATGGCTCGATCGACGTCCTGGTTGCCGGCATTGGCACCGGCGGCACCATCACCGGCATCTCGCGTTATATCAAGAAGGCAAAAGACAAGCGGATTCTCTCCGTCGGCGTTGAGCCGTCGGCCAGCCCGGTGATCGCCCAGCACCTGGCCGGACAGCCGCTGAAGCCCGGCCCGCACAAGATTCAAGGGCTCGGCGCCGGTTTCATCCCCGAGACGCTCGATCTTTCGGTGCTGGACCGCGTGGAGCCCGCGACCAACGAGGAGGCCTTCGAAATGGCGCGGCGCCTGTCGAAAGAGGAGGGCATTCTGGCCGGCATCTCCGGAGGAGCGGCGGTGGCCGTGGCGGTCCGCTTGGGCAAGCAGCCCGAATTTGCGGGCAAGACCATGGTCGTAGTGCTCCCCGATGCCGCGGAACGCTACCTCAGCACCGCGCTGTTCGAGGGAATGTCCGGCGAGTAGAAAAAAAAGCGGGCGCGTTTGGGTGATAGGGGTGAGTGCGCCCGCTGTCGTAACGGGGATTTACCTACTAGACTACAAAACACCCGGCAGACGTTACAAGTTGCGCGAAAGATTTGGGCGAGAAAAGGGGCTATTTTGTGCTAGCCCTTTAGAGCTATCTCCTTTGGAGCTACAATTTTGGCAGGCATGCGGTTTCTACTGGAAACGGTTCTTCCGATGGCTCTGGCCGCGGCTGCGGCCTGGGCCCAGGAGCAGCCGCCCGCCGTCCCCCCACCGCCCGTGCTGGAGAACTCGGGCAAGCCCATGCTGCTGCCGTTCCGCTGCAGCGAAGACGATGTCCAGTGGGCCGGCTTGAGCTGCTCGGCGGATGAGCCGTGCCCGGTCTATCTGGAACTGGCCGCCGTCGAGTCGGGGGTGCCCCCTGGGCCCGGCAGCGTTTTCGCGGCCGGCAACATTCACTCCTCGGCCGTGACGCTCTACTCCGTGCTGCTGGCGAGCGAGGATGCCGGGCACACCTGGCGCGAGGCCTACGAACGCATTCGCGGGGCCTCCCTGGACCGTATCCAGTTTCTCGATGCGGAGTTGGGCTGGACCAGCGGCCAGGTGCTGTCCCCTCTTCCCCAGGATCCGTTTCTGCTCCTGACCTCCGATGGCGGTAAAACATGGCGGCAGCGCGTCATTTTTTCCGAGAGCCGTGTCGGTTCCATCCAGCAGTTCCGCTTCAGCGCCAAGGATAGCGGCAGCCTGATCATCGACCGTGGGCCAGGGAGCGAAGGAGGCCGATACGAGCTGTACGAATCTCCCGACGCCGGCGAAACCTGGACCATCCGCGAAACCAGCGACCGGCCGTTCCAGCTCAAGCCCTCGCCGGTAGCGCCGTCCTCCGCGTGGCGCGTGCGCGCCGATGGCCCCACGCAGTCGTTCCACATCGAGCGCCGCCAGGGCGAGCATTGGGTTTCGGTGGCCGCATTCTCCGTGAAGCTCGGAGCCTGCCAGCCCTGAGGCGATTCCACCACGAGATTCCCCAAACTGGCCGATAAGTAGAGTGGTAGGGAACTGAGCCTGCCTGCCAGACCTATGGCACTAGAATTGCTCTGGCTATCCCTAGAAATGAGGGCATCATAATGATGGTCGCAACGGGTCTCGCACTTTTAGTGGTGTTTTGCCTGCTTCTTTCCATGGTGGAAACTCCCCCGGATGTGGGCCGGTGACACATTCCCGGGCCACTCTGACACAGGGGCGGTGAAGCGCCACCTGGGTCGCTCTGCCACATCCGCGCAGGTCCTGACTTCACTCCGATTTCCCCACAAGCGAATCGATTACTATGTCCGGCTGTGTTCAGCCGTGGCAGGACCAGCCTCGTCGGCTACGGTCCTCTCGGATCAAGCGTGCGGGGTCGCGCAGCTTCTTCGTTTGCGAATGATCCATGCCCGCGATGGCCTCCAGCACTTTCTTGCGACGGGTCTTGGCATCCATCTCCACCCGAAGCCCCCGCGCCAGCACCGCGAGGGTCTGTTGTGCGAGGCTGCGGTGTTCTCTCTCCGCCTGCTCCGCCAAGCGGCGGTAGATATGGCCGGGGACGTCGCGAATATAAATCACCGCCATGTTTTTATCCTAACCCGGTGATGCTTATCCAGGCGCGGAAGCCCCGTATTGGGAGTGAGCAGTTGATGGTGGGTGTGACCCCGAGAGCCAGATTCACCGGACACTGGGGGTGACACTTCAAGCACCACGGGCAATCGGCGCGGCCCAGGGCACCCGCCCCCATTTGCCGCCGCCTCTCCCCCTGGTCTATACTAAGTACTTGAACTGAAATGCCGAAACGCACTTTTCAACCGAATAATCGTCACCGTGCGAAGACTCACGGATTCCGCTCCCGCATGGAGACCAAGAACGGTCGCGCGGTGCTGGCGCGCCGCCGGGCGCGGGGCCGCAAGAAACTCACTGTCAGCTCCGAGAGGTAGTGCTCCATCACTGGTTTTCCGAAACGTGCCCGTCTGCTGCGATCGAAAGATTTCCGAAGAGTCTATGACCAGGGAACGCGCTACTCGGGCCCTTTCTTCGCGGCCTTTTGCGTCCATGAACCGCAGCCCGATGGGCCTCGAATCGGCTTTACTACGCCCCGTGCGCTCGGCAATGCCGTGGTGCGCAATCGTATCAAGCGGCGCCTCCGCGAGGCCGTCCGCTTTCACCTGGACCGGTTGAACCCGCAGTGGTCCATCGTCATCAATCCGCGGCGCAAGGCCTTCGATGCTCCCCTCCCGGAGCTCGAGCGCGAAGTGGAGCGGCTGTTTCTCCGCTGCCATGGATCTTAGTGCGGGCGCTTCGCGTATACAAGTTCTGTGTCTCCCCCCTGCTGCCCTCGGCGTGCCGCTTTCATCCGAGCTGTTCGGATTACATGCGCGAAGCCGTCGAGCGATATGGCGCGGCAAGGGGTGTCTGGATGGGGTTGCGCCGCTTGGTGCGATGCCATCCGTTTCATGCCGGCGGCTTCGATCCCGTCCGGTGACGCGCGATTTTCGTAACGGAATCTGTCAGCATGGCCGAATCGGTAAGCGGCGGCGGCGACCCTAACCAGCCGCCCAAAGAAATGTCGATGGAGGTGCGGCTCCTGCTCGCCTTCCTCCTGATGGGCGCGGTGATGTTCCTCACGCCCTATCTCTTCAAAACCGTGGCGCCGCCGCCGCCCGTCAAGAAGGCGGCGCAGGCCGCGCCGGGCCCAGTGGGCACCCCGCCGCTGCCGGCCCCGGAGGCCGTTCCCCCAGCGCCGGTGGCCGAAAAGGCCAAAGTGGAACGCCCGGCCAGGAAGGGTTCCTCCAAGGCCGCCCCGTCCGCTCCCAGCACCCCGCAAAAGGTCGAGCCGCCTTTGATCGTCGATACCGATCTATTCACCGTCGCCTTCAGCAATCAGGGCGCCACCGTACGGAGCTGGCGTCTCAAGAAATACCGCGGCAACGACGGCAAGTATCTCGAGTTGGTGAACGTTGCGGCGGGCCTGGAATTCCCGTTCTCGCTCTACTTCTCCGATAAGCAGCCCGCGGCCAAGGTCAACTGGACCTACTACACGCAGACCGGCGACCCCGATGGCCTCGGCGTCGCCTACGCCTTCTCCGACGGCCACTCTTCCGTCCGCAAGGTCTTCCGCTTCCAGAGGAACAGCTATCTGTTGCAGGTTTCGACCGAGGTCGCGACCGACGGTCAGGCGGTCCCGCACTTTATCCAATGGCGCGGAGGCTTCGGCGACTTCACCGTGACCAGCGCCGTGGCCAACCAGCATACCCTGTACTTCGACGTGACGCAGAACAAGCTCGTGGAGCAAAGAGCCAACGCCGCCAAGAACGGCCCCGTAACAGCCAGCGGCAACTTTTCGTTCGCCGGGATCGCCGATACGTTCTTCGCCGCGGTCTTCCTGCCGGAAGGCAACGCAGCCATGCAGGAGGTGACCTTCAGCGACAGCGCGCGTACCACGTTCGAGGAGAAGCCTGCGCCATTCGCCGGCGCCGCTGTCTCCGACGGCGCCACCAACCGCTTTGCCCTGTTCGTTGGCCCCAAGGACGTGGACCTGCTCAAGCGCGTCAATCCCAAGCTCGAACAGGTGGTGGATTTCGGCTGGTTGTCCTTCCTCGCCAAGCCGCTGTTCCTCATCGTCAACTGGTTCAACTACGCATTCGTCCACAACTTTGGCTGGTCCATCGTGGTGGTCACCATCGTCATCAACTTCATCCTGTTCCCCTTGCGCCTTTCCAACATGAAGTCCATGAGGAAGATGCAGGCGCTCAAGCCGCAGATCGACGTCATCAACGCCAAGTACAAGAACATCGGCCTCCGCGATCCGAAAAAAGCCGACCAGAACCAGGAGGTCATGGCTCTCTACAAGAAGTACGGCGTCAACCCCATGGGGGGCTGTTTCCCCATGCTGATTCAGATCCCGTTCTTCATCGCGTTTTACAAGGTGTTCAATGTCTCGGTGGAGATGCGCGGCGCCAGCTGGCTATGGGTCACGGACCTTTCCCAGCCCGAGACCCTCCCCATCCACCTCCTGCCCATCATCATGATCGCCAGCCAGTTCCTCATGCAGAAGATGACGCCGCAGGCCACTGGCGACCCCAACCAGCAGCGCATGATGATGTTCATGCCGCTGATCTTCGGCTTCATGTTCTATAATTTTGCCAGCGGCCTGGTGTTATACTACTTGACCAGCAATTTGGTGAGTATAGGGCAGCAGTGGTTCTTCAACCATACCGCGTTGGCGGATGCGGCCGCCGAGTCGGTGGCCCTGCCCAAGAAGAAGAACGGTAGGAAATAGCGCGTGACTGAGCGAAAATATTCCGTGGCTTCGATCGGTTCCCGGATCGACCAATTCTTGCGGCCCACCCTCCGCGGTGCAGGCTTCAAGGTCAACTACGAGACCCAGGACGTGGACTCGTCAGACGATGCCTTTGAGACTCCGGATATGGTGGTGAAGTTCTCCGGGGCCGACGTCGACCTGCTGCTGTCCAACCGCGCCGAGCTTCTGCTGGCGCTCGAGCACGTCACCATGGAGATGCTGCGGATGCCGTCCGAGGACCATTCGCGCATTTCCTTTGACGCCAACGACTATCGTCTGCTGCGCATCGAGGAGCTGCGGCTGAGCGCCATGACCGCCGCGGAGAAGGTCAAGCGCACTGGCGTGCCATTCCGCTTCAACCCCATGAACAGCCGCGAGCGCCGCGTGATCCACATCGCCTTGCGCCACGAGGCGGCGGTGCGCAGCGAAAGCTTCGGCTCGGGCCCCGCGCGGCAGGTAGTGCTCTACCCGGCCGGGATGGCGAGCTTGCCGGAACCGCCGCGCGGGGCTGTTCCGCGCCGTGGTTTCCGGCGCTGATTGAACCTCGAAGACACCATCGTCGCCATCTCCACGCCGCCCGGCCGCGGCGGTCTGGGCATCGTGCGCCTGTCTGGCGCACAAGCCCGCTCCATCGCCGAACGCATCCTGCGCTTCTCCGGTGAGGTGACCTGGCGCCCGTGGCATGTCCGGATGGCCGAACTCTCCGATCGCCAGGATAACCCAATCGATCAGGTGCTGGTCGCATTCTTCCAGGCCCCACGCTCCTACACCGCCGAAGACGTCGTTGAAATCTCTTGCCATGGCTCGCCGGTCGTGCTGCGCCACGCGGTGGAGCGCGCGCTCCAGGCTGGAGCGCGTCTGGCCGATCCCGGCGAATTCACCCTGCGCGCTTTTCTCAACGGCCGCATCGATCTGCCTCGGGCCGAAGCCATTCGCGACCTGATCGAAGCCACCACCCTCTACCAGGCCCGCGTCGCCGCGCAGCAGGCGTCGGGCTCGGTCTCGCGCCGCATCGCGCCGCTCAAGGAGCAGCTTCTCGAGCTGATCGCGCTACTCGAAGCGGGCATCGATTTTGCCGAAGACGACGTGAGCGTCGCGACGGCCGATGAGATTCTGCGCCGCCTCGAGCCGGTTCTCGATGGCGTGCGCCGGCTTGCCGCCAGCTTCCAGTACGGCGGGCTGGTGCGCGCCGGACTGACCCTGGCCATCGTGGGCCGCCCCAACGTGGGCAAGAGCAGTCTCTTTAACCGCCTTTTGGAACAGGACCGCGCCATCGTCGCCAGCCAGCCCGGCACCACACGCGATTTGGTTTCCGAGACGGCTTCCATTGGCGGCATCCCTGTGAAACTGTACGACACCGCCGGCATCCGCGAGGGAGCGGAGCTGGTGGAATCGCTGGGAATCGAGCGCAGCTTTCAGGCCATGGCCGACGCCGATCTGACGCTGGTAGTGGTGGACGTTTCGCAGCCGCTCGACGACGAGGACCGGGCGCTGATCGCCCGCGCCGATCGCCAGGGCCGCCATCTGGTGGCCGGCAACAAGCGTGACCTGAAAGAATCCGGCTGCGCAGGCGGCACCGCCTGCGCCACCACCACAAGTCCTGCATCTTCAGAGGTGGGGCAGGCGGTGCCGCCTGCCTCCCCAATCTCGGTTTCCGCCCTGACCGGCGAAGGCATCGCCGAGCTTCGGGAAGCGATTCTGGAGGCGCTGGCTCCCAAGGGCGCTTTCGAGCAGGAGACCGGTTTCATCACCAGCCTGCGCCACGAGCAATTGCTGCGCGAGTCCGCCGGCTACCTCGAAAAGGCGGGCGCCGCTGTCGCAGCCGGCATTCCCCACGAGATGCTGCTGCTGGATCTCTACTCCGCTCTCCGGCCTATCGATGCCATCACCGGCGCCACCAGCGCCGACGACATCCTCAACCGCATCTTCTCCACGTTCTGCATCGGGAAGTGAACCTATGCTTGGTATAATCGGTACACCCTTCCGAAAGGTTTCTCATGCACCATAAGTCCCGATTCACACTGGTTATCGCCGCTCTCGTCCTGACGGTCGCGGCTTACTCGCAGACTTTGCCGCAAGGCGTCCAGAAGGTGACCTCCGTGGAGGGCATCACGGAGTACACGCTGCCCGATGGCTTGCACTTGCTCTTGTTCCCGGACACTTCGAAACCCAAGGTGACCGTCAACATGACTTACCTGATCGGCTCCCGCCAGGAAGGTTCCGGCGAGAAGGGCATGGCGCACCTGCTGGAACACATGGTGTTCAAACAGACCAAAGGTGGCAGGGACATGATCAAGGAGCTCACCGATCATGGCGCCAACTTCAATGGCACCACCGAGGACGACCGGACGAACTATTTCGAGACGGTTACCGCTACCGACGAGAACCTGCGTTGGGCCATCGGCCTCGAAGCCGACCGCATGGTGAACATGCGGATGGAAAAGGCGCTTCTGGACACGGAAATGACCGTGGTCCGCAACGAGTTTGAAGCCGGCGAGAACAACCCGGCCAACATCCTGGTGCAGCGGGTTTTGGGGGCGGCCTACACGGCCCATAATTACGGTAAGCCCACCATCGGCAACCGGTCCGATATCGAGAACGTGCCCATCGAGCCGCTGGCGGCGTTTTACCGTAAGTACTATCAGCCCGACGACGCCGTTCTCACGATTGCCGGGAAGTTCGACGAACCGAAAACGCTGGCCTGGGTAGCGGAATCGTTCGCCGGCGTTTCGCGTCCTCAGCGCACGCTGGAGAAGAGCTACACGGTGGAGCCGACGCAGGATGGCGAGCGCTTCGTGACGCTGCGCCGCGTGGGCGACAACCAGAACATCATGGTGGTCTACCACACTCCGGCCGCGTCGCACCCGGACAACGCGGCTGTGCGGGTGCTGGCCACGGTGCTGGGCGACACGCCTTCCGGCCGGCTCTTCAAGGCCCTGGTGGACAGCAAGAAGGCCGTCTCCGCGGGTATGCGGGCGGTCGAATTGCACGATCCCGGCTTCCTGATGGCTTCGGTGACGCTGCGGGAGGACCAATCAATCGACGATGCGCGGGGGATCCTGGTCAAGACCATCGAGGGTTTCGCGGCCCAACCGCCGTCGAAGGAGGAGGTGGAGCGCGCCAAGACGAGAATTCTGAAGCAGATCGAGCTGAATCTGACCAACTCGGAAACGGTCGGCCTCATGCTCAGCGAATCGGCCGCGTCGGGCGACTGGCGGCTGCTTTTCTTTTCGCGGGATCAGATCAAGCAGGTGACTGATCAGGATGTGCTACGCGTGGCGAAAGCCTACTTGAAGGCATCCAACCGCACGCTGGGCGAGTTCATCCCCACTAAGAGCCCCGACCGCGCGGAGATTCCCGCGGCCCCCGACACCGCCGCCCTGCTGAAGGACTACAAGGGTGGCGTGGTGGTTTCCCAAGGCGAGGTGTTCGATCCGACCCCGTCCAACATCGAAAGCCGGCTGACGCGAACCAGGCTGGCGAGCGGAATGAAGGTGGTGCTGCTGCCCAAGAAGACACGGGGCGGCACGGTGGTGGCGCAGGTGACCGTGCGGTTCGGCGACGAGAAGTCGCTGTTCGGCAAGTCCGCGGCGGCGCAGCTTGCCGGCGGCTTGCTGATGCGTGGCACGAAGAACAAGACGCGCCAGCAGATCCAGGATGAAACCGACCGCCTGAAGGCGCGCCTCAACGTGTCCGGCGGAATCAACAGCGCCACGGCCACCGTCGAGACGGTGGAGGCCAACCTGGCGGGCGCGCTCCGCCTGGCCGCTGAGATCCTGCGCCAGCCGTCGTTTCCGGAAAACGAATTCGAGCAGGTGCGCCAGCAACGGATTGCCGCCATCGAATCGGGGAAGAGCGAGCCTCAGATGCTGGCCCAGCTCGAGCTCAGCCGTCATTTCACCAGCAATTATCCGCGCGGCGATGTGCGCTACACGTCCACGCCGGACGAGCAGATCGAAGATTTGAAGAAGGTCGCGCTCGACGACGTCCGCAAGTTCTATGCGCAGTTCTACGGCGCTTCCAACGCGGAGTTCGTGGTCGCCGGCCAGTTCGACAAGGCGGAAGTGCAAAAACTGGCGGCGGACCTGTTCGGCGACTGGAAGAGCCCCAGCCCCTACCAGCGGGTGCTCACGCCCTACCGCCAGATCGAGCCCATGAACCGCAAGATCGAAACGCCGGACAAACAGAATGCCATGTTCCTGGCGGCCATGTTCATCAAGTTGTCGGATGAAGACCCCGATTACCCGGCCTTGCTGCTGGCGAACTATATGGTGGGCGGCTCGGCCGGCGCCCGTCTCTTCAAGCGCATCCGCGT
>PLMF01000134.1 GCA_003142355.1 Bryobacterales bacterium | reverse complement strand
CAGCGCGCCGCGTATTTCGACGGCGACCCCGTCATCGCGCAGAAGAAGGGCGTGAACATTCTCGATCGTGGGAGCCAGGTGCACGCCATGGCAGAGTTTCAAGCATTGCTGGACTTTCCGCCGGCAACTAAGCTCGGCGTGGATGGGAAACTCAATCCGAAGAGGGCGGANNCCGATCAAGACGTTTCCGCTTCGCGGGGCTAAGGATTCGCCGCCGTATCTGCATGATGGGCGTTTACTCACTCTCGAAGACACGGTGGAGTTCTTCAATCTGGTGCTGGAACTTCAGTTGGCACAATCCGAGAAAGCCGATCTGGTGGCTTTTCTGCGAGTCTTATAGCGAAGGTCAAGCGCCATGTCAAAGCAGGAGCACCGCAAGGCCCGCAAGAAACCGTACGAGCTTCCAAGACTGGCCGTAGGCGATGTCCTGCTGGTTGGCAAGTTCAAGAACCGTAAAGCGACAATTACGGGGTTCTCAACCGATGAAAACAATCAGCCGGTTGCACAAACCGACAAGGGCGATCAAAAGATCTTCAAACCGCGAATCGCTAAACTGATGCCTGCGAAGCAACGGCCGATGGCGTATTGAGGGTAGTGCGGACCCGCCGGTCGCGCTGCTCGTGCGGTTTCTGGCTTAGAGTCCAACGGCGATTAAAGCGACGACACATGAACAGGAAAAGGAAAACAAGACAATGAGTTCGATCACAACCAAAGACGGCACCGAGATCTATTACAAGGATTGGGGTACAGGAGAGCCGATCGTGTTCAGCCACGGCTGGCCACTGAATGCCGATAGCTGGGAGGCTCAGATGGTCTTCCTCGCATCCCACGGCTATCGCTCGATCGCCCATGACCGTCGTGGCCATGGCCGCTCCAGCCAGCCCTGGACTGGCAACGACATGGAAACCTACGCTGATGACCTCGCGACTCTCATGGAAACGCTCGACCTCAAACGCGCGACTCTGGTCGGCTTCTCCGCGGGTGGTGGCGAAGTCGCCCGCTATATCGGTCGGCACGGCACGAAACGTCTGGCCAAAGCGGCGCTGATCTCCGCAGTCCCGCC
Source organism: Bryobacterales bacterium (assembly GCA_003142355.1). Next base: position 15,252 of record PLMF01000134.1, on the reverse strand, counting down.
GCTGATGCTGAAGACGGCGGCCAATCCCGGCGGCCTGCCAATGAAGGTCTTCGACGAAATCCGCGCCGGCTCCGTCGCCGGCCGGTCGCAATTCTACAAGGACCTCGCAAGCGGGCCGTTCTTCGGCTTCAACCGGCCGGGCGCGAAGGTCTCACAGGGCATGATCGACTGGTTCTGGTTTCAGGGTATGCAGGCCGGCCATAGGAACACGTCCGAATGCATCAAGGCGTTCTCGGAGACGGACTTCACCGAAGACCTCAAGAAATTCGACGTCCCAACGCTGATCGTTCACGGCGACGACGACCAGGTCGTACCGATCGGCGCCGCGGCTCTTGCCTCGTCAAAACTCGTCAAAAACGCGACTCTGAAGGTCTATGCAGGCGCACCCCATGGCTTGACCGAGACTCACAAGGAGAAACTCAATGCCGACCTGCTGGCATTCCTCAAGGCCTGAGGTCCAGTGACTCAGGCTGAAGAATAGCCACGACAAAGCCCAGAAACGGTTACAGCGGAATTGCCGTTGTGGCATTCCATCGGCATTCTGCATTCGACCGAATCATTGAATCACTGCTGTACCGATGGTGCGCTGCCGCTGGCTGTCCTCCAGCAGTGCCGCGGCTCCGGGCCGCTGCTTCTCAGAGAGTGTGCGTTCCCTTTGGCTCACATCGCGGCCCATTTGCGCGGGCGCAAAGACACACCAGGTCCCGCTCGCCCACCATCACTACCTGCCCCCGCCCTTTGGCTCACATCGCGGCGCATTTGCGCGGGCGCAAAGACACACCTAGTCCCGCTCGCTCACCATCACTACCTGCCCCGCCCTTTGGCTCACATCGCGGCGCATTTGCGCGGGCGCAAAGACGCACCAGGTCCCGCTCGCTCACCATCACTACCTGCCCCCGCCCTTTGGCTCACATCGCGGCCCATTTGCGCGGGCGCAAAGACACGCCTGGTCCCGCTCGCTCACCATCACTATTAGTAGTCACACGCGTGGATGCGGTAGGAGTCCTCTTTTGGAGCCAGGGAGACGGAGAAAGGGATGAGCCAAATGCAGCGGATAAGTCTTGCGGCAGCGGTGGTTGCGGCGATAACTGCGTCCTACGGACTGGGCCGCTACCATGCCCCTTCGCCAACCGGCCTCAAGACGGAACGGCACGTGCTCTATTACGTGGACCCCATGCATCCGGCCTACAAATCCGACCGGCCGGGCGTTGCCCCTGACTGCGGAATGCAGCTCGAGCCGGTCTTTGCCGGGGACGCCGGGAACGTGACGCCGGCTTCGTCCCTGACTCAATTACCCGCGGGAGCAGTCGGCATCGACGGCGCCACGCAGCAGTTACTCGGGATCCGCGTCGCTCCCGTGGAGCGGGACGGCGCCATTCGCACGATCCGCGTAGTGGGCCGTGTGGTTCCGGAAGATACACGGGTGTACAGGGTCAACCCCGGTACGGACGGATTTATTCGAGAAACCTACCACGATTCGGTGGGAGTGCGGGTCAAGAAGGACCAGAAGCTGGCGACTTACTATGCGCCGGAGTTCTTGTCGGTTGCTTCCGGGTTTCTGGCCGCGGTTCAGGGCGTGCAGGGCGCCGTAGTCCGCGACGGATCACGGACTCTTCCATTTCCCGGCGCTGTCTCCAAGCAGGGGTTTAGCAGTCTTCAGGGCTATTCCGACCGCCTGCGCAATCTGGGCATGAGTGATGTGCAGATCAAGCAAGTCGCCGATAACCGCCAGCTTCCCGAGAGCATCGACGTGGTCGCGCCCGCGGACGGATTCATTCTCTCCCGAAATATCACGCCAGGACAGCATTTCGAGCGGAACATGGAGTTCTACCGCATCGCGGATCTGAGCCGGGTCTGGGTGGTGGCGGAGGTTTACGAAAAAGAGGCGCCGTATCTGCGCCCTGGCGGCCTGGGGGAGATCGCTTTGAGAGGCCAGGGACGCCGGTTGCCCGCGCGTATTACCGACAGCCTGCCGCAATCCGAGGCCGGCGGCGGCACCGTCAAGCTGCGTCTGGAAGTTGACAATCCCACGTTCATTTTGCGGCCCGAAATGTTGGCTGACGTCGAGTTGCCCGTCCGTCTGCCGTCCGCCGTCACGGTTCCGCTGGATGCACTGGTCGATTCCGGCGCCCACGCGCGGGTCTATGTCGAGCGTGGCGAGGGCGTCTTCGAGCCTCGCGAAGTCGAAACGGGATGGCGCTCCGGCGAACGGGTCGAGATCCGAAAAGGGGTTCAGCCAGGTGAGCGTGTAGTTGTGGCGGCCACCTTTCTCGTCGACTCGGAAAGCCGCCTGAAAACACCGGCCTCCGCGCCCGGACCCGCGCGCACCATGCCCCAACAGATGGCGGCGGCAAAAACGGTCAGAGATCCCACTTGCGGCATGCCCGTGGATCCAGCCAAGGCGGCGGCTTCCGGCAACACTCTCGCTTCTGGCGGCGCCACCTACTACTTCTGTTCCAAGGAGTGCAAGCAGAAGTTCCAGAACGATCTCGCCGCACCCGGAGGGTACTCCGCCAGCAGGCGCCAGGGAGATGACGATGATTAACCGGATCATCGACTTCTCCGTCGAGCACAAACTGGCGGTGTTGGCGGTCATCGCCATGGCTTCCATCGGTGGCTGGTGGGCCATGGTCACGCTGCCGCTCGATGCCACCCCCGACCTGAGCGACACACAGGTGATCGTTTTTTCACGCTGGGACCGCAGTCCGGATATCGTCGAGGACCAGGTCACCTACCCGATCGTCACTGCCATGCTGGGCGCGCCGCGGGTCAAGACGGTCCGCGGCTTCTCCGATTTCGGCTATTCCTACGTCTACGTCATCTTTGAGGATGGAACCGATCTGTACTGGGCGCGCTCGCGGACATTGGAGTACCTCTCCAGCATCGTCTCGCGTTTGCCGGAAGGGGTTAAGACCGAGCTGGGCCCCGATGCTACCGGTCTCGGGTGGGTTTTTCAGTATGCTCTGGTGGATACCTCGGGCAAGCACAGCCTCGCCGATCTGCGTTCGTATCAGGATTGGTATCTCGGTTATTACCTCCGGTCGGTGCCCGGCGTGGCCGAGGTTGCGCCCATCGGCGGTTATACCCGCCAGTACCAGGTGAACCTCGACCCGAATCGTCTGCGGGCCTATGGCATCCCGGTCAGCCGTGTGGTGGAAGCGGTACGCGGCGGCAACAACGAATCCAGTGGACGATTGCTTGAATTCGGCGGCACCGAGTACATGGTCCGCGGCCATGGTTACGCGCGCTCGCTCGAGGATTTTGAGAACATCCCGCTGAGCGTCAGCGACACCGGTTCGCAGATCCGTATCAAGGACGTGGGCCAGGTGGTGATGGGGCCCGACCTGCGGCGCGGGCTGGCCGACCTGGATGGTTCGGGCGAAGTCGTCTCCGGCATCGTCGTCATGCGCAACGGCGAGAACGCGCTTGACGTAATCAACCGCGTAAAAGCCAGGATCAAAGAAATTGAGCCGGGTTTTCCGGCCGGGGTGAAGATCGTTCCGGTCTATGACCGCTCGGAGTTGATCCATAACACCATCTCGACTGTGAAGGCGACCATCATCGAGGTCGTAATCACAGTGGTGCTCATCATCCTGGTTTTTCTGTGGCACTTTCCCAGCGCCGCCATTCCCATTGCGACCATGCCCATCGCGGTGCTGCTGGCGTTCATTCCGTTCCGCATGATGGGCATCAGCGCCAACATCATGTCGCTCGCCGGAGTGGCCATCGCGTTCAGCGAGCTGGTTGACGCTTCGATCGTGGTGGTCGAACAGACTCACAAGAAACTCGAGCTGTGGGAAAAGGGCGGCCGCCAGGGCGACTGCCGGGGAGTGGTGGTCGCGGCCATCAAGGAAGTAGCCGGACCGACTTTCTTTTCGCTGCTCGTGATCGCCGTCGCCTTCCTCCCGGTGCTGACGCTGCAGGCCGAGGAAGGCCGGATGTTCCGGCCGTTGGCTTACACCAAGACGCTGACCATGGTTGCGGCCGCCGTTTTGGCCATCACACTCGACCCCGCATTGCGTCTGCTGCTGACGCGTGTGGAGCGCTTCGACTTCCGGCCGGCGTGGCTGTGTTGGGTGGCCAATGCCGTACTGGTCGGCAAAGTGAAGTCCGAAGACCGCCACTTCGTCAGCCGGCGGTTAATCCGTGTTTATGAACCCGTGGTGCGCTGGACGCTGCGCTGGAGGTGGCTCGTAATTGGCGCGGCGCTGGCCACGATTATCGTCACCATACCGGTTTTCCGCCGCCTGGGATCGGAGTCCATGCCGCCGCTCGACGAGGGCTCGATCTTGTACATGCCTACGACGCTGCCCGGCATCTCCATCCGCCAGGCGGAGCAGTTGCTTCAAGTCAGCGACCGCGTGATTCGTCGATTCCCGGAAGTGGATCGCGTGCTGGGCAAGGCGGGGCGCGCGGAAACCGCCACCGATCCCGCTCCCCTCTCGATGCTGGAGACGGTGATTATCCTCAAGCCGCGGGCGGCCTGGCGCCATGTCGATACCTGGTATTCCTCCTGGGCGCCGGAATGGGCGAAACGCGTCTTCCGTCATGTCACGCCCGATACCATCTCCACCGCGGAGTTGGTCAGCCAGATGAATCGCGCGCTGAAGCTTCCCGGTGTCGGCAACGCGTGGACCATGCCCATCAGGGGGCGCATCGATATGCTGACCACCGGCATCCGGACACCCGTGGGGCTGAAGATCTCCGGCGCGGATTTGAAGCGTATTCAGGAGATCGGCGCCCAAGCCGAATCGTTGCTGAGTTCCGTCAAAGGGACACGTACCGTGCTCGCGGAGCGCACCGCCGACGGCTATTTCCTGGATCTCGAATGGGACCGCGAACAACTGGCGCGCTATGGCGTCAGCGTCGAAGATGCGCAGCGAGTGGTCGAGAATGCGATCGGCGGCGACAACGTCGGCACGGTGGTGCTGGGGCAGGAGCGTTATCGGGTGAACGTCCGCTACCTGCGCGATTTCCGCAGCGACCTTGGGGAGCTCGGCCGTATCCCGGTCCCCGCGGGCGGCCAGCGCCAATTGCCATTGAGCGATCTGGCGCAGATCAGCGTGGCCACCGGGCCGGCCATGATCCGCAATGAAAACGGCCTGCTCACGGGATACGTTTATGTGGACGTCGCCGGCCGCGACGCTGAAGGCTATGTCAGTGAAGCCAGTCAACTGCTGCGCGACCACCTGAAGCTTCCCGCCGGCTACTCGGTCGCCTGGAGCGGGCAGTACGAAGCCATCCAGCGGGTGAAGGAGCGCCTGAAGGTGGTGGTGCCGATCACGCTCTTTCTGATCTGCCTTCTTCTGTACATCAATACGGGGTCAATGCCCAAAACCATGATCGTCTTGCTGGCGGTGCCGTTTTCCGCCGTGGGTGCCATCTGGTTCCTGTATGCGGCCGGTTACAACATGAGTGTCGCGGTTTGGGTGGGATTGATTGCGCTGCTCGGGATCGATGCCGAGACGGGAGTCTTCATGCTGCTCTACCTCGACCTGGCGTACGAGGAGGCCAGGCGCCAAGGCCGTCTGAATAGTCTCGGCGAACTGAGGGAAGCCATCGTTCACGGTGCGGCCAAGCGTCTGCGGCCGAAGTTCATGACCTTCGCCACCACGTGCGTTGGCCTGTTTCCCATCATGTGGGCCACCGGCGCCGGTTCCGACGTGATGAAACGTATTGCCGCGCCGATGGTCGGCGGCATCTTCACCTCCTTCCTTCTCGAGTTGCTGGTATACCCGGCCATCTACGAGGTTTGGAGGTGGAACACGGTCGCGAAGAAGTTGCCGGTTCCTGCGCGTTACGCGGAGGAATCCGCTGCCGGGTTGGTCTTGAATGTGGCCGGCGATTAGCTGGCGGTTCGTTACTGTATTGCGAGGTGAAGGGATATGGCAGTGCCAAAGGTTGGGGCAATGAACCGGGGCGTGACCAAAGCTGGCTGTCTGCTGGCGCTCCTCTGTTTCGCCAGGGTCGCCGGCGGTCAAGCCATACAGACCGCGGCGGCGGCCGAGCCGCCCGCGCGCCCCGCCGTTCCCCCCAAGATAACCTACGTGGGCGGACAGCTCAGGATCAATGCCCTTGGCTCTACCCTGGCCGACGTTCTCACTCGAGTGGCCGCTCTCACCGGCGTGAACATCGATATTCCGGCCGGCGCGGAGAGCGAGCGGATGCCGGTTGTCGAATTAGGACCGGGACCGGCGCGCCAGATCCTTGCGTCGTTGCTGAGCGACTCGGATTTCGACTATCTCATCCAGGCCTCCGATGCCGATCCGGACAAAATACAAAGCGTGCTGCTCATGCCAAGAGGGAAGAAAGGCGGCGGGACCAATGGATCAGATGCGGTGGCGCGTGCGTCCCGCGGCCCCGCGCCGCCACCTGAAGCACCGGTGCCCGACAGTCCTGCCCCGGCGCCGCCGGAGATCCCGGCGCCGGACGCGAGTTCTTTGACCCAGTCGCCTCCTCCGGTGCAGCCGGATCTGTCCGGGCAGCCGCTGTTGCAGCCGGATACCTCCAATCCGGCGAAGCCCGGCGCACTCGCTCCACCTGCGGCATTGAACCCGCAAAGCATCAACCAGCAGTTGCAGCAGATGTACCAGCAGCGGGCACTGATGACGCAGCAGGACCACTACACGGGCACGCAGCCGACGCCCGTCATTCCTGGAGCCAAGTAGGCGCGCAGGTGCGGGTTGGCGCCAGGCGCTTATTCGCCGGCCGGCGCCGCTGATGTATGTGCCTGCTGCTGGAGCTTCTTGCGGTTGTAATCGTCGATAATCCGGCTGACGTAAGCGCGCGTCTCGCCGTACCGGGGAACGCCATACTGCTCCACTCGCTGCGGCCCGGCAATGTAGGCCGCCAGCGCTTTCACCGCGTCGCCCGCGAACCGGTCAAGCAACTGGCGCAGGTATCTCGTGCCCGCCCACAGGTTCGTCGCCGGGTCCAGCAGGTCCTCGGCGCCCAGCTTGGCTGCCGTCTCCGGCATAAGCTGCATCAGCCCCTGAGCGCCTCTGGGCGAGACGGCAGTGGGATTGAAGCCGCTTTCGGCCTTCACTACGCTGGCTACGAAGTCCGGATCCATCTGGTACGTCGAGGCGGCGCTGGCGATCAATCCCTTGAAAGAACCCTGGTCGGCAAGACCGCCACCCGCGGTTGTCTCCGGAACGCTGGCCGGCGCCTCCGGTGCCAACCGGACCTCCCTCCGGCTCTCGTCAAAACCATCGATCTGCCCGCCGGCGATTTCCGCATATCCGGTGCCTGGGACGCCACCCAGCCACAGGCGCGTTGCCGGGCCCGCGGCCTCACGCTGCAGGTACTCTATGGTGAAACCGTTGCGCGGCACGGCCACCTGGCATGCCTCCGGCCCCACTCGCGCCGGCGTGCCTGCTTCGGTAAGCAGGCTGTCCGCGCCAAATGCGCTCGCCAGCAGAATCGCAGGGGCGGATAGGTTCAGCAATCTGGAAGTCCGGGGAAGCAGTGACGTTGTCATTTACTCCGCTGTAACTATGGTGACATGGAGCGCCCAGCCCGTCTTTGCTACTCTGCAAAGTCTTCGGCGGACGTACGAATAGACACTAACGTCCCGCCCCGGGGGCGATGTGCCGCTTATGGCTGGTTTGTGGCTGGATTGGTCGGGGCGAGTGGATTCGAACCACCGACCTCCTGGTCCCGAACCAGGCGCTCTAGCCAGGCTGAGCCACGCCCCGACGTTTCCAGTGTACCATCGAATTCGTGGCCGAAAACGACAAGTTGCGTGATTTGCCCGCGGTGCATGAAGTGCTCGAACGCCTCTTCCCCGCCCTGGCACGGTTCCCGCGCGCCCTGGTGGCGGCGGAAATTCGCCGCGCGCTGGATGAGCTTCGCGCGGAAATCCGGGCCGGCAGCCAAACCGGGCCGCCCGTCGAAGCGCGCGTCGAAAAGGCCCTGGCGGCGCTCGAACGGCCGTCCCTGCGGCGCGTCGTCAATGCCACCGGGGTCGTCCTGCATACCAACCTGGGACGCGCGCCGCTGGGCCCCCTCCACGTCCTGCCCGGCTATTCCAACCTGGAATACGATCTGGCCGCCGGGCGCCGCGGCCAGCGCGATGTGCATGCCGCGGGCTTGCTCGAGCACCTCCTCGGCGCGCCGGGCATCGCCGTCAATAACAATGCCGCCGCCATCTTTCTGGCGCTCAACGAACTGGCCGCCGGCGGCGAAGTGGTGGTCTCGCGCGGCGAGCTCATCGAAATCGGCGACGGCTTCCGCATCCCCGATATCATGGCGCGCTCCGGCGCGTCCATCCGCGAAGTCGGCGCCACCAACCGAACTGTGATCGCCGACTACCGCGCCGCCGTCAATGACCGCACCCGCTTGCTGCTGCGCGTCCATCCCAGCAACTTTCGCATCTCCGGCTTCACCGCGCGGCCCGAGCTGCGCGAGCTGGTGGCCTTGGGCCGCGAGCGCTCCCTGCCCGTGTATGAGGACCTCGGCAGCGGCTGCGTGGTGGACCTGCTCGCCTTCGGAATCCGGGAACCCCTCGTCTCCGACAGCCTCAAGGCCGGCGCCGATCTGGTCTCCTTCAGCGGCGACAAGCTGCTCGGCGGTCCCCAGGCGGGAATTCTGGCGGGAAAACCCGACATCGTCGCCCGCTTGCGCCGCAACCCCCTGTTCCGCGCCCTCCGCCTCGACAAAATCATTTACCAGGCTCTCGCAAACACCCTCCGCAGCCTGCTCCTCGAGCGCTGGGACGACGTCCCCGCGCTGGCCCTGATCCGCCAAACCCCAGCCCATATTCGCGCCCGCGCCGAGGCCCTCCTCGCCCGTGTCCCCGGATTGCGCGCCGAAATCGTCCCCGGAAGCTCCGTCGCCGGAGGCGGCGCCACCCCCGAGCAATCCATTCCCACCTGGCTGATCGCCATCGATTGCGCGAACCCTGCGGACGCCGAGTGCCGCCTGCGCGCCGCCGATCCGCCGGTGGTGGCCCGCATCGAAAACGACAGCCTCATCCTGGACTTGAGAACCGTATTCCCCGAAGAAGAGGAAGACCTGGCCGCCGCCCTGCGGGTTTTGTAGGGCGGACCTCTGGTCCGCGCGGGTCCCCCTGGACCCGCGTCTCGGCGCCCCCCTACGCCCGCTCCTGGTAGGTCCCCTCCGCGGTGTTGACGCGGATCTTCTCGCCTTCCGTGATGAACGACGGCACCTGCACCACCAGCCCCGTCTCCAGCTTGGCCGGCTTGGTCACGTTGGAGACCGTCGCGCCCTTCATCCCCGGCTCGGTTTCCACCACCAGCAGATCGACGGTCGCCGGCAGCTCCACGCTCATCGGTTTGCCTTCGTAGAATTCCACTTTGACCATCAACTGCGGGATCAGGTACTCGGTGGCGTCGCCCAGCAGGTCCTTCATCAGGTGCATCTGCTCGTAGTTTTCCGTGTTCATGAAATAGTAGTATTCGCCATCGTCGTACAGGTACTGCATTTCCTGCTCTTCGAGCAGCGCCTTCTCCACCTTGTCCTCCGAAGAGAAGCGGTGCTCGGTCATCGACCCGCTGCGCAGGCTGCGCATTTTGACCTGCACGAACCCTCGCAAATTGCCCGGTGTACGGTGATTCACGCTGAAAATCGAGTACAGCTCGTTGTTGAACTTGATGACCATCCCTGGGCGCATTTGTGTTGCGGAAACCATGAAACTCCTTTGAAAACTCAGTATAGCAAGCCGTCAGAACGGCAGAATCTCTTCGCGAATCGGGTCGAAATCGATCCGCCTCTTCTGCATGTACGAGAGATTCCCCAGGTGCGATGCTTGCGCCGAGCGGTGCCCGATGAGCACGTCGCCGTTGGGCAGTTTGCGCGTGCGCACGCACTCCAGGAAGTTCTGCACGTGATCCAGGTCCAGGTCGCTCGACGCCTGCACCACCGTGGCCTGCGCGTTGCGGCCCGGCGGGTGGAATTCGTAGCGCGAGCGGTCGATCCACAGGCGCCCCTCGGTGCCGCACATCTCCACCGCCTCCCCCGTGATGCCGGGAGCCAGCGTGGCTTCGAACGTGGCCGTGAACTGCGACGGGTATTCCAGCAGCACGTTGATCGTGTCCGGCGCCGTGCGCCCGTCCTTGTAGTTATACACACCGCCCGCCGCCGACGCCGAAATCGGATTGTCCTGCCCCATGAACATGTGAACCACGTCGATCCAGTGCGTGAACAGGTCGGTCACCTGCCCGCCGCCGAAATCCAGGTACGCGCGCCAATTCCAGTACTGCTGCGGGTCCCAGTCGCGCCACTTCAATGGCCCCAGAAAGTGCGCCCAATCCAGGTTCGCCGGCTGCGTCTGGAGCGACGCCGGCGCCTTGCGCAGGTGATATCCATTCCCGTGCCACCACGTGCGCGCCAGCGTGATCTTGCCCAGCTTGCCCGTGTCCATGTAGAGTTGTTTGGCCTCCAGGTAGTGCTTGCCGGAACGCTGCTGCATCCCCACCTGGCAGATGCGGTTGTTGAGCCGCGCCGCCTTGACGATGGCCGGGCCTTCTTCGATCTTCAGCGTCAGCGGTTTCTCCACGTACACGTCTTTGCCCGCATTCAGAGCGTCGATGGCCGTGGCCGCGTGCCAGTGGTCGGGAACGGCGATCAGCGCCACATCCACGTCCTTCAGAGCCAGTAGCTCGTGGTGGTCGGTGAAGCTCTTGGCGTTGGGCGCGACTTGTTTGGCGCGGTCGATCTGCGCGCCGTATATGTCGCACAGGGCCACCACGTCGGTGTTGCCTGCTTTAATGAACTTCCCCATGTCGCTGCGGCCGCGTTCGCCGCAACCGATCAGGCCGAGTTGCACCCGGCCGTTGGCCCCGAAAACTCGGGAATAGGAAAGCGCCGTGGCGGCGGTGACGCCGCGTAAGAAGGCCCTGCGGGCCACGTTGGTTTCAGACATAGCTAGATTATATTGCTTCTTGGTGGGGCATGCTTTAGCTTGCCCAAGTCGGCCTTGGGCAAGCGTGCTATTTTGAACGCATGTCGCAATCGGTCTTCACCCGCCGAGCCCTCTTCCTGCTCATTGCCCTGCTGCTCGGCGAGACCACCGTCAACTTCATCGATCGCCAGGTGCTCTCGGTTCTTGCCCCCACCTTGCGCGGCGAGTTCCACTTGAGCAACAGCCAGTATGCGGCCATCATCAACGCCTTCATGGCGACATACGCGGTGGCTTATGCCTTCGCCGGCTATGTCCTCGACCGCCTGGGCGTGGGCCGCGGACTCACCCTGTCGGTCAGTTGGTGGTCCGCCGCCGGCATGCTGACCGCGCTCTCCCGCGGCCCCCTGAGTTTGGGTTTCTTCCGCGGCCTGTTGGCCGTCGGTGAAGCCGGAGCCTGGCCTGCCTTCGCCAAGGCGACCGCCGCATGGGTGCCCTCCGAGGCCCGCACCCTGGCCATCGGGGTCTGCAACAGCGGNNTCGGCTTCCTATGGGTGCTGGCATTTCAACTCTTTCGCCGGACTCATCCCAATATGGCCCGCGCCGAAAGCCAGCCCGTCGCCGCCGCCGATCGTGTCCGCTGGCTCGAATTGCTCCGCTACCGCCAGACCTGGGCAATCTTCTTCTGCCGCTTTTTCGCCGACCCCCTATGGTTTTTCTATGTCTTCTGGATTCCCGAATTCCTCACCCGCGAGCGCGGCCTGAACCTGGCCGGCATCGCCGCCGTGGCATGGATTCCCTTCCTCGTTGCCGACCTCTCCAACTTCTCTGGTGGGTACCTCACGCTTCGCTTGCAGCGCGCCGGCTGGAGCGTGAATCGCACCCGCAAAACGCTGATGGTGATAGCCACCGTCTTGTCGCCCCTCGGCATCTTCGCCGTCTTCGCGCATTCCCTCTTCTGGACCATCGCCCTGATTTCGGTGGCCATTTATTTCTGGATGTTCTGGTCCATCACCATCCACACCCTGCCCGGCGACTTTTTTCCCCCGCGCGCCGTTGCTTCCGTCTACGGCATCGGCGGCACCGGTTCCACCATTGGCTCTGTAATCGCCACCTGGGCCGTAGGCCGCACTCTGGACGCCACCCACAGTTACGCCCCCGTCTTTATCGGACTCGGTCTGCTGATGCCCCTAGCCCTGCTAGCCGGCACCGCCTTGATGGGCCGCGTAACCCCCGTGGAGCAGACTCTTTAGTCTGCCGTGTCCGCACTCATGCGGACACTCTTTTCCCCCCGGCGGTCGCGGCTCGGAATGCGCCGCAAACTGGGGCCAGACAGGATGCGCCCCATTGTCGCCGTGTGCCCCAAAACGGCTAAGCACCCATTGTCCAGGGGTGCGCCCGCAATCCCGTAGTACGATGGTCGTCATGAAAGTCGACCTCGCCTTTGGCAGGACCGGGCTCGCCGTCCACCTGCCAGACGGCTTCCGTTACCGTGTGCTCGAAGCCCGTTCGGCGAGGCCCCTGCCCGACTGCCGTAGTTCCCTGGAATCGGCTCTCGACAGCCCGATTGGATCCCTGCCGCTGGCCGAGTTGGCGCGCGGCAAACGCACCGCCGCCATCTCCATTTGCGATATCACCAGGCCGGCTCCGAACCGTCTCACTGTCCCTCCCCTGTTGCGCCGGCTGGAGGAGGCTGGAATCCGGCGCGAGAACGTCACCATTCTGATCGCCACCGGTCTGCACCGGCCCGCGACCGCCGCCGAAATCCGCGAAATCTGCGGAGACGAGATCGCGGCCGCATACCGGATCGTGAATCACGACGCCCGGGATCTCGCCTCCCACCGCCATCTCGGCTCCACCAGGTCCGGCACTCCGGTGTATATCGACGAGCGGTTCGTCGCGGCCGACCTCCACCTCACCTTCGGTTTCATCGAACCGCATCTCATGCTCGGCTACTCGGGCGGGCGCAAACTGATTGCCCCCGGCCTAGCCGCTCAAGAGACCATTAAGCTGCTGCACAGCCCGAAGTTCATGCGCGACGCGCGCGCCGTCGAGGGCTCCATCGACGACAACCCGCTGCATCGCGAGCTGCTCGAGATTGCCCGTCTGGCGAGGCACGATTTCCTGGTGGATGTCGCCCTGGCGCGCGATCGTTCGATTGCCGGCATTTTCGCCGGAGACCCGGAGCGCGCCCATCGAGCCGGGGCCGATTTCGTCTCCAACGTGCTGCTCGAGACGCTCGAGGAACCCGTAGATGCCGCCATCACGACCTCGGCCGGATACCCGCTCGATCTCACCTTCTACCAATGCATCAAGGGCGTGACGGCCGCATCCCACATCGTCAAGCAGGGCGGGCAGATCCTGCTGGCGGCAGCCTGCCAGGAAGGCGCCGGTGCGCCCGAGTTTCGCCGAATGCTGCTGGAGGCCCCTTCGGCCGAGGAATTCCTGGAGCGCATCCAAACCGCACCCGCGATTGTGGATCAGTGGCAGCTCGAGAAACTGGCCATCGTAGCCATACGCCAACACGTTCTGTGGTACGCTCCGGGCCTCCCGCCCGAGTACCACCACGGCCTGTGGGGCCGGTCCTACGCCACCATCGAATCCGCCATCGAAGCGCTTACATCGAGCCTGGCGCCTGGCGCGACGATCGCCGTCATCCCGGACGGCCCCTACGTTCTCGCCAGAGCGCGCGCGCGAAGCGGTGCTTCGCTGACCTCTCGTAGCTCGCCCCCTGCGGACGACAGGCAGCCATTCACGGTTGAATAGTCGCCTTCAGGACTTCCGGCCCGCTTGGACCTTTTACTCTGGAATCCTGCTCGGCGGTAACAAACACATCGAAACTCTTAAACGGAGTGACGGTTTCGAAGGTCGCCTTCAGGTTCTTATCCATTTTCAGTTGGCCCTGATTCTCGGAGTTTCCGCCCCGTTCCTGCAACCAAATAACATATGCGGATGCGCGTGGCGTCAGATTCTCAAGATTGGCGAGATGCTGAACTGTCATCTTCAGTCTCGTGTTTCCGTTGCTGTCCTTGCTGATCTCAACCTCGGCCCGGGCGCCGGGAACGCTGGACGCTGCAGTCATTGGGTACTTCTTGGCTGCATACGCGACAGCACAGGCCAGCGCGAACGTCAAACCGATTGTGCAAAGCTTTCGCATCGGATACCTCCATGCTTATACTCGCACAAACTCAACCACCCAACGTCGGTGATTTCGCTGCTCTGAATTGAGCTCTTCCGCACTTCCGATTCACGCGCCGGCCGTGGGCCGCGCGTCTTGCAGACCTCGCCCGACTACCAATCAATGCGCGCGTTTAACGTCCGTGGGCTTAGGCCAATCGTCGGAGAAAAATGGGGTTTCTGGACAATTCCTTGCGCTTGCTAGGCGGCGCGCCGGCTACGAGACTTTTTTCTGGGCGCGCTTGTTCCATGTTGGCCTAAGGTCTGCGCGGCGGCTGCGACTACCAGCATGTTCAAGCTCACGCCTTCCCTTTCAGCCTGGGCCACCAATCGGGCGTGCAGACTCGGCTGGCTCACGAGCGCTACCCGCCCGCCCCGTTCTTAATCGCCCGTCTCAGGTTCAGATTCCGAACCAACCGGTGCAGGTAGTTGGGGTGGATACCGAGCAGTTTCGCTGCCTCGGTGAAGCTGCCCTCGGCCTGTTCGAGTGCGGCCAGAATGACCCGCGCCTTCTCGTTGCGAATGGCTTCGTGGTAGCCGCCGATCGGGCCCGCCCCCTGTGACGCGGCTTCGAGCACGGTTTCCGGCAGGTCTTCAGCCAGAATGAGATCGGTCGAGCCGAGCACGACGGCGCGCTCGATGGCGTTCTCGAGGTCCCGGACGTTGCCGGGCCAGTCGTGAGCTTGCAGACAAGCGAGCGCTTCCCGGGCGATGCCGGCGACCCTGCGCCGGGCCCGTTTGCCGTGCTTGGCAACGAAATGACTGGCCAGCAGCGGGATGTCTTCGCGACGGTCCCGCAAAGGCGGCATGGTCAGGGACACGACATTGAGCCGGTAGTACAGGTCCTTCCGGAACGCGCCCTGCTCGATGGCGGCCTCCAGGTCGCGGTTTGTGGCCGCGATCAGGCGGATATCGGTGCGAATCTGGCGCGTTCCCCCGACGCGCTCAAACTCGCGTTCCTGAACCAGGCGCAGCAGCCTCGACTGGCAGGCCAGTGGCATCTCTCCGACCTCGTCCAGAAACACAGTCCCGAGGTCCGCCAGTTCGAGCTTGCCCCGCTTCTGCGCAAACGCTCCGGTGAACGCTCCCTTTTCATGACCGAAGAGTTCGCTTTCGAGCAGGGTCTCCGTCAACGCGGCGCAGTTGATGGCGAGGAAAGGCATGCCGGCGCGCGGGCTGTTGCGGTGAATGGCGCGCGCCACCAGTTCCTTGCC
>PLMF01000014.1:18051-20683 GCA_003142355.1 Bryobacterales bacterium | reverse complement strand
GTGCACAACGGCAAGAAGTTCATCCCGGTGTACATCACCGAGAACATGGTGGGGCACAAGCTGGGCGAGTTTTCACCCACGCGGACGTTCCGGGGCCATTCGGTGAAGGCGGCAACGGAGAAGACCGCCAAGCCGGCGGCATAGCGAGGGAAGCATGGAAGCCGACATAAAAGTCAAAGCGGAGGCCAGGTACATCCGGATCTCGCCGCAGAAGGCGCGGCTGGTGGTGGACCTCATCCGCGGCCAGAAGGCGGACGCGGCGCGGATTGTGTTGCGCACCACCAACAAACGCATCGCGCCGACGGTCCTGAAGGTCCTGGAATCGGCCATCGCCAACGCGACCAACCGGTTCGAAGACCTGGATGTGGACCGCCTGTACGTGACGGAGGCCTACGTCAACGAAGGCCCGCGGCAGAAGCGCATCCGGCCGGCGCCGATGGGCCGCGCCTACCGGTACCAGCGCCGGCAGGCGCATATCGTCATCAAGGTGGCGGAGAAAGAAGCATAGATGGGACAGAAAGTTCATCCGTACGGATTCCGGCTGGGCTTCAACAAGCCGTGGCGGTCGCGGTGGTTCGCCAAGCACGGCTATGCCAAGCTGCTTCAGGAAGACCTGGAGTTGAGGGCGAATTTGCGCGCGCGGCTGATATCGGCGGGCGTCAGCTCGATCGAAGTGGACCGGCCCGGCAACAAGCTGCGGGTCACCATCCGGACCTCGCGGCCCGGCATCATCATCGGCCGCAAGGGCGCGGAGATCGAGAAGCTCAAGCAGGACATGGCCAAGAAGACCAAGCGCGAGGTCTTCATCGACATTCAGGAAGTGCACAAGCCGGAACTGGACGCGCAGCTCGTGTCGGAATCCATCGGCTTGCAGCTCGAGAAGCGCGTAGCCTTTCGCCGCGCCATGCGCAAGGCGGTGGATTCGGCGCTGCGCTTCGGATGCAAGGGCATCAAGGTGCGGGTCTCGGGCCGTCTGAACGGGGCCGAGATCGCGCGCAGCGAGTGGTACCTGCAAGGCCAGCTTCCGCTGCACACGTTGCGCGCCGATATCGATTATGGTTTTGCCGAGGCGCACACCACTTACGGCGTGATCGGCATCAAGACGTGGATCTACAAGGGCGAGATTCTGGACCTGACCAAGCGACGCGGGTTGCTTCCCGAGCCCGAGCCGCGCCGCGACTTGCGCGATCGCCGCGACCGCGGTGACCGCCCGCGCCGCGACCGTGGCGAGTATCGTGGCCCGGCGGCGACGCAAGGCCCGGTGAGTGCCGCTCCGGCCCCCGAGGTTAGCGGCCCGGCCATGCAGACGCCGCCGGCGGACCTGCCGCGTCCCGCGGTGCGTGCCGCCACGCCCATTCTGCCGCCGCTGATGTCGCCGCAACAGCCCGCCTGGAAACAGGAAGCCCGGCCGGAAGCCCAGCCGCAACCCCAGCCGCAACCCGAGGAGAAACCGGCCGCCAGCGGCCAGCCGGAACCTTCCGGCGAGAACCAGTAAGGATTGAGGGAAAACCGCCATGATGATGCCAAAGAAGGTCAAGTACAGGAAGCAGCAGCGCGGGCGCATGGCCGGCAAGGCGTGGCGCGGGTCCACCATCTCTTTCGGCGATTTCGGTCTCAAGGCGATGGAGTGCGCGTGGATCACCGACCGGGAGATCGAAGCCGCGCGCGTGGCCATGACGCGCTCTATCAAGCGCGGGGGAAAGGTCTGGATCCGGCTGTTCCCGGACAAGCCGATCACCAAGAAGCCCGCCGAAACGCGCATGGGCAAGGGCAAGGGGGCTCCGGACCAGTGGGTGGCGGTGATTCGTCCCGGAAAGATCCTGTTCGAGATGGAAGGCGTGGACCGGCCGACGGCGCACGCCGCCATGCGGCTGGCGGCTCACAAGCTGTCGATCAAGACCAAGTTTGTCAGCCGGGAGGACGCGGAGTAAGGGATATGAAGGCAGACAAAGTTCGCGACCTGGACACCAACGAGTTGACGCGCCAGTTAGGTGAAATAGACGAGCAGTTGTTTCGTCTACAGTTTCAGATGTCCATGGGGCAGATGGACGGATTGAAGAAGGTCCGCGCCATAAGAAAGGACCGCGCTCGCATCCACACGGTTTTGCGGGAGAGGGCCGAAAGCGCGCCCGTCGCGGGGGAGAAAAAGTAACATGGCCGAAGAGCAAGCCAAGCAGGGGATCAAGAACGAGAAGGTCGGCCAGGTGGTTTCCACCAAGATGCAAAAGACCATCGTGGTCGAGGTGAGCCGCCGCGTGCCGCACCCGCTGTACAAGCGCATCATCGGCAAGCGGAAGAAGTTCTACGCGCATGACGAGGAAGGCTCGGCCAAAACGGGCGACGTAGTGCGCATCGTGGAGTGCCGGCCCTTGAGCAAGCTGAAGCGATGGAAGCTGGCGGAAGTGATCCGGCGGGCGGCGCAGGTGGGCGTGCAGCCGGTGGAACTGGACGTGAAGATATAGCGATCAGCTTTCAGCGATCAGCTAAAACGCCGCGCGCTGGTGTGGCTGATAGCTGATAGCTGATAGCTGATAGCTAGGAGCGAAGCGACTATGATTGGAATGCGAACGATTCTCGATGTGGCCGATAACTCCGGCGCGCGCAGGCTGGCTTGCATTTTGCCGCGCGGCGG
>PLMF01000014.1:0-17988 GCA_003142355.1 Bryobacterales bacterium | reverse complement strand
CCCGTGGCCAGGGAACTGCGCGACAAGAGGTTCATGAAGATCGTGTCGCTGGCCCCCGAGGTGATCTGATGGCAAAGGCAAATAAAAAGCCGGCCGAGCCGGTCCGCATCGATATCAAGAGGGAAGACACCGTCAAGGTCATCTCCGGGCGCGACAAGGGCAAGACCGGCCGCGTGCTGGGCGTGAACCGCCGGACGGGCAAGATACTGGTGGAGCACGTGATGATGGTCAAGCGGCACACGCGCCCCAACCCCGGCAAGCAGATCAAGGGCGGCATCGCCGAGCGTGAGAGCGCCATTCCGGCTTCCAACGTCCTGGTGGTGTGTCCGGGCTGCAACAAGGCCGTGCGCATCGCCCACCACATCGACCATGTCGCCGGGGGAAAGACGCGCCGCACGCGAGTCTGCCGCAAATGCGGCCAGATGATTGGCACCAAGTGAGGAATCGATGGCAGCACGTTTGAGAGAGAAATATTTGAAAACAGCGGTCCCGGCGCTGACCCAGGAATTCGGGTACAAGAACGTCATGGCGGTGCCCAGGATCGACAAGATCTCGATCAACATCGGGCTCGGCGAAGCCACACAGAACGCCAAGCTGATGGACGGCGCGGTCAACGAGCTGGCGCAAATCGCCGGCCAGAAGCCCGTCATCACCAAGGCGACCAAGTCGATTGCCGCGTTCAAGCTGAGGGAAGGCATGTCGATCGGCTGCATGGTCACCCTGAGGGGCGACCGCATGTACGAGTTTTTCGACCGGCTGGTGAACGTGGCGCTGCCCCGCGTGCGCGACTTCCGCGGCGTCTCCACCAAGAGCTTCGATGGAAGGGGCAACTACACGCTGGGAATCAAGGACCAGTTGATCTTCCCGGAAATCGACTACTCCAAGGTGGATAAGACCAAGGGGATGAACATTTCCATCACCACCACGGCCCGCACCGACGCGGAAGGCGTGGCGCTGCTGCGCCACATGGGGATGCCGTTCCGGCAATAGAGGAGAGATCGAAAGAACATGGCCACTACCGCCAAGATTGCCAAAGACATAAAACTGGACGCGGCCCGAAAGGCCAAGACGCCCAAGCTCCGATGCCGGCACCGCAACCGCTGCTGGCGCTGCGGCCGCCCGCGCGCCTTTCTGCGCAAATTCGGCATCTGCCGCCTGTGCTTCCGCCAGCTCGCGCTGAACGGCGAGATTCCCGGCGTGATTAAGGCGAGCTGGTAAAGGAGGACTATGACGAGCGATCCCATTGCCGACATGCTGACTCGCGTGCGCAACGCGATCCAAGCGCGCCACCCCAAGGTGGACGTGCCGGCCTCCAGGCTGAAAGCGGAAATCGCGCGCATTCTGAAGGAAGAAGGCTACATTGCCAACTTCAAGGTGGCGGAGGAAGGCGCCAAGAAGACCATCAAGATCTACTTGAAATACGGCGCCAACAACTCGCCCGTGATTTCCGAGATCCACCGCGTCTCGCGCCCCGGCTGCCGCGTGTACGTGGGACAGACGGAGATCCCGCGGGTGCTGGGCGGCATGGGNNGTGTGGTAGCGAGGTACTGAGATTATGTCGAGAATTGGTAAGAAGCCGATCCCGCTGCCGAGCGGCGTGAAAGTCGAGATCGGCGGGCAACTGGAAGTGACGGGTCCCAAGGGCAAGCTGACGGTGCCGATTCCGAAAGGGATCAGCATCGAGCAGAGCGACGGGAAGCTGGTGGTGAAGCGCGCCTCCGACGAGCAGGCGGCGCTGCACGGCCTGACGCGCGCGCTGGCTGCCAACGCCGTCCAGGGCGTCTCCACCGGGTTCACCCGGGAACTGGACATCCACGGTGTCGGGTACCGCGCCGACGTCAAGGGAAAGGTGGCGACGTTTACCCTGGGCTACTCGCACCCCATCGAGGTTCTGTTGCCGCCGGGCGTGGATCTGAAGGTGGAACCACCCAAAGCGAGTGGTCAGCCTTTCCATCTGATACTGAGCGGCTACGACCGGCAAATGCTCGGCCAGGTGGCGGCGAACATGCGCGCGCTTCGCGAGCCGGATCCTTACAAGAACAAGGGCGTCCGCTACACCGGCGAAGCGCTGCGCAAGAAGGTCGGCAAGACCGCGGCGGGGGCCAAATGATTCGTCAGATCGAGAAGAAACAGATCCGCAAGACCATCCACGAGCGCATCCGGCGCAAGCTGCGCGGAAGCGCCGCGAGGCCGCGCCTGGCGGTGTTCCGCAGCGTGGCGCACATCTACGCGCAAGTCATCGACGATGCCGAGGGCAAGACGCTGGTGTCGGCGTCCTCGGTGGACAAAGGCGGGAAAACAACCAAGGGCGGCAACGTCGCGGCGGCCAAGGCCATCGGCAAACTGGTGGCCGAGCGGGCCAAGGAAAAGGGCATTGCCAAAGTGGTTTTCGACCGCGGCGGCTATCAATACCACGGGCGGGTAAAGGCGCTCGCCGACGCGGCGCGCGCGGCGGGACTGGAGTTCTGATTCATGGCTATGTCAGTGAAACGCATCGATCCGGCCTCGCTCAACCTCAAAGAGCAGGTGGTTTCCATCAACCGCGTCACCAAGGT
Source organism: Bryobacterales bacterium (assembly GCA_003142355.1). Next base: position 15,433 of record PLMF01000014.1, on the reverse strand, counting down.
GGTGAAGGGCGGCAAGAACCTCAGCTTTTCGGCGCTGGTGGTGATCGGCGATCCCTCCGCCAAAGTGGTGGGCTGGGGCGTGGGCAAGGCCAAGGAAGTGCCTTCCGCGATCCGCAAGGGAATCGAAGCCGGCAAGAAGAACCTGCGCAAGATCCATGTCCTTGAGACCACCATCCCGCATCAGGTGCTGGGTAAATTCGCCAGCTCGCTGGTGCTGCTCAAGCCGGCCGCCGAAGGCACCGGAGTGATCGCCGGCGGCGCGGTGCGCGCGGTCATCACGGCCTGCGGCATCCCCAACGTGCTCACCAAGTCGATTGGCCGCCGCAACCCGCACAACGTGGTGAAGGCCACCATCGTGGCGCTGGAATCGCTGCGCGACCGGAACGCCGTGGCCGAAATGCGCGGCCTGGCGGTGGAGAAGCTCTAATGGAAGGCAAGATCCGAATCAAACTGGTGCACAGCCCCATCTGCACTCCGGAAAAGCACAAGAGGATTGTGAAGGGCCTGGGATTGCGGAAGGTCAACCAGGTGGTGGAGCGGCCGGATACGCCCGGCTTCCGCGGCATGGTGAAGAAGATTCCGCATCTGCTGGAAGTAGTGGAGTAAGGGGAGAGACACGATGAACCTCAGCGGATTGAGACCGCCCGCCGGACAGAAGAAGGCTCGCAAGCGCATCGGCCGCGGTATGGGCTCGGGGCACGGCAAGACCGCCACGCGCGGCTCGAAGGGTCAGCGCGCCGGTACGGGGTTCGGCCAGAAGCGCGGTTTCGAGGGCGGCCAGATGCCGCTGCACCGCCGGCTGCCCAAGCGCGGATTCACGAACATCTTCAANNGGCGTCATCAAGAAGCTGGGTGACGGTCTCAAGATCCTCGGCACCGGGGAGTTGACGCGCAAAATTACGGTGGAGGCCCACCAGTTTTCCAAGTCGGCGGTGGAGAAGATCCAAAAAGCCGGCGGAGCGGCAAAGGTGATCGGCGCGGCCAGCGAGTGAGCGCCGGGAATCGAAGGGTACGATGACCAAGTTCCTAGAAGCGTTCGCGAACATTTTTCGCGTTCCAGACCTTCGCAAGCGGCTCTTGTTCACGCTGGCGATGCTGGCGGTGTATCGGCTGGGCGGTCACATTCCGACGCCGGGGATCAACATCACGCGATGGGAGGAGTTCTTCAGCTCGGCGGCGGGATCGATTTTCGGCTTCTTCGACTTGTTCGCCGGCGGCAATATCCGCCGCCTCACGATNNTTCGCCCTGGGCATCATGCCGTACATCACGGCGTCGATCATTCTGCAGTTGCTGACGGTAGTGGTCCCCACTCTCGAAAAACTCTCCAAGGAAGGTGAGCTGGGCCGGCGCAAGATTACGCAGTGGACCCGCTACCTGACGATCATCCTTTCCGTGCTGCAGTCGTTCGGCATCGCGCAGGGCCTGCAGACGATGCAGCAGGGGATTGTCATCAGCCCGGGCATCGGCTTCGTGACGCTGACGATCATCTCGCTGACCACCGGAACGGCGTTCATCATGTGGCTGGGCGAGCAGATCAGCGAGCGCGGCGTGGGCAACGGCATGTCTCTGATCATCTTCACCGGTATTGTGGTGGGGCTGCCGCGCGCCATTCAGAATCTCTACGTCAACACCTTTGTGACGCATGAATGGAGCGCTCTCCAGTTGATCGTTGTGCTGGTCATGATGACTGCGGTGGTGGCGTTCATCGTGCTGGTGGAACGGGGCGAGCGGCGCATCCCGGTGCAGTACGCCAAGCGCGTGGTGGGCCGGCGGGTGATGGGCGGGCAGTCCACTCACATGCCGCTCAAGGTGAACGCGGGCGGCGTGATCCCGGTGATCTTCGCCTCCTCGATCCTGGCCTTCCCGGCGACGGTCGCTGCGTTGCCCTGGGTGAAGAGCATCGGCTGGCTGTCGGCCACGCTCAAGAGCATCCAGCACGGCGAGCCGCTGTATTACGCGCTCTTCGTGGCGGGCATCATTTTCTTCTGCTTCTTTTACGTTTCGATCATTTTTAATCCCAACGAAGCGGCCGACAACATGCGCAAGTATGGCGGCTTCATCCCGGGCATTCGTCCTGGCCGCAACACGGCCGACTACATGAACACCATCCTGACCAAGATCACGGTGGTGGGCGGCATCTACCTTTCGATCCTCTGCCTGATCCCGGACATCATGATTTCGGGCATCAAGCTGAACCACCTGCCGCTGCTGGGCAACTGGATCGACCGGGTGTGTCCGCGGTTCCTGCTGGAAGGTCTGAACGTGCAGTTCTATTTTGGCGGCACTTCGCTGCTGATCGTGGTGGGCGTCGCCATGGACACCGTCAACCAGATCGAGGCGCAGCTCATCATGCGGCATTATGAAGGATTCACTCCGAGGTCGGGCCGTATTCGCGGCCGGCGGAGCACTTTTTGAGTCGGACTTGGTGATTTACCTGACGGTTGATTACAATAGTAGTAACGCCCGTCTGATCGGACACCGGCGGTGTCTGTGCGATGTGGGTGCAGGCCGATGATCGTTCGGAAAACCGCCGCTGAGTTGGAGAAGATGCGGCGCAGCGGGTTGCTGGTGTGGCAGATTTTGCAGAAGTTGCGGGAGGTGGCTGTGGAAGGCGCCAGCACCTGGGACCTCGAAGTGGTCGCCGCCCGGATGATCGACGACGCCGGCGCGCGGCCCGCTTTCAAGGGTTATTATGTGCCCGCGGCGGGTGAGACGTTCAAGTTTGTGTTGTGCACTTCGNNGGGGTGAAGTTGGACGGGTACTATGGCGATTCGGCCATTACCGTCCCGATCGGTGAGGTAAGCGAGAAGACCGGGAAGCTCCTCCGGGTGACCGAGGAAGCCCTGGAGCTGGCCATCGATCGGGTGCGGGCGGGCAACCGGCTTTTTGACGTTTGCGGCACGGTGGAGCAGCACGTCAAGTCCAACGGTTTTTCGATTGTGCGGGAGTATGTGGGCCATGGCATCGGCACGCAGCTCCACGAGGAGCCGCAGGTCCCCAATTACGTGGACGGCAAGAACGAGAACCCGCGGCTCAAGGAAGGCATGGTACTGGCGGTGGAGCCCATGGTCAACGCGGGGCGGCCGGAATCGGTGGTTCTGAAGGACCGGTGGACCGCGGTAACGAAAGACGGCTCCTATTCGGCGCACTTCGAGCACTGCATCGCGGTGACGGAGAACGGGCCGTGGGTGCTGACGAGGCCGTGAAGGTTGAGGCCACGGTGGTCGAAGAGCGGCCATCGGCGATTTATCTGGTGAAGCTGGAGAACCAGCAGCGGGTTTTGGCCCACGTGGTGGGCGCGGTGAAACGGAATTTCGTCCGGCTGGTACCGGGCGACAGGGTCGAGGTGGAGTTAGGGCCTCACGATCCGACGCGTGGCAGGATCACGCGGAAGATAGCGTCGAGCGGCGGTCCGAGGAAAGATCATGAAAGTGCGAGCGTCGGTAAAGAAGATTTGCGATAAATGCAAGGTGATCCATCGTGAGGGTGTGGTGCGGGTCATTTGCGTGAACCCGAAACACAAACAGAGGCAGGGGTAAGGAGAGGAGACCTATGGCGCGTATTGCTGGTGTGGATCTGCCGTCCGCGAAGAGGGCCGAGATCGGGCTTACCTATATTTACGGCGTGGGCCGTACCCGTTCCCGCTCGCTCCTGTTTCGGGCTGGCATCGAATTCGACAAGAAGGTTCGCGACCTGACCGAAGACGAGGTCAACCGCGTCCGCCAGATTCTGGAAGAAGAGGGCGCCGTGGAAGGCGACCTCCGCAAGGAAGTCTCGATGAACATCAAGCGTCACATCGAGATGGGCTCGTACCGGGGTCAGCGGCATCGCCGCGGGCTGCCGGTCCGGGGACAACGGACGCATACGAATGCCCGCACGCGCAAAGGACCGCGCCGCGGAACCGTTGCCAACCGCAAGAAGGCTACCTCCAAGACATAGGAATAGGGCGAGATCTAGCAGAGGCGTATGGCGAAAGCACCAGTAAAAACAGGCAAGAAGAAGAGCTTCAAGAAGAAGGAAAAGCGCGTCGTCCATACGGGCATCGTGCATATCCAGGCCACCTTCAACAACACCATCGTGACCATCGCGGACCAGGAGGGGAATACCATCGCCTGGTCGAGCGCCGGGTCGCTGGGCTTCCGCGGCTCGCGGAAAGGGACGCCCTTCGCCGCGCAGCAGGCGGCTCTGACGGCCGCCAACAAGGCCGGCGAGAGCGGGCTGCGCACGGTGGAGGTGCGGGTCAGCGGTCCGGGATCGGGGCGGGAATCGGCGGTGCGCGCGCTGTCCACGGCGGGCATCGAAGTTCGCTCGATTAAGGATGTGACGCCCATGCCGCACAACGGCTGCCGTCCGCCCAAGAAGCGTAGAGTGTAAGATAGCGGTCAGCGATCAGTTATCAGCTTGTGGCGTTTCGGGCTGAGAGCTGATAGCTGAAAGCTGAAAGCTGTAGTAAGCGGGAAGAAAGCCTGCCATGGCTGTAAACCGCACCTAGAAGAAAGGTAAGGAGACCAACTTGGCAAGATACATCGGCCCGGTTTGCCGGCAATGCCGGCGCGAGGGCATGAAACTCTATCTCAAAGGGGAGCGCTGCCACAGCGAAAAGTGCGCCATCGAGAAGCGCAATTTCATCCCCGGGCAGCACGGCAAGGAACGGGCCAAGAAGATCGTCGGCTACGGTCTGCAACTCCGCGAAAAGCAGAAGGTGCGGCGCGTGTACGGCGTGCTGGAAGCGCAGTTCCGCAGTACTTTCGAAAAGGCCGCTCTAGCCAAAGGCATCACCGGCGAAAACCTGATGTCCGCGCTGGAGCGCCGCCTCGATAGCGTCATCTACCGCATGGGTTTCGGCACCAGCCGCGCTCAGGCGCGCCAGATCGTTCGCCATGGCCATATCGATGTCAACGGGCGCAAGTGCGATATCCCGTCGGCCCAGGTCAAGGTGGGCGACGTGGTCGCCGTACGCGAAACCAGCAAGAACAATCCGGCCATCCTGGCCGCACGCGATGCCACGGCTCACGCGCCGGCGCCAAACTGGATTGATGTGGATCGGGAAAGTTTGAAGGGTCGCATTCAGAGCTTGCCTAAGCGCGAGGACCTGGTGCAGATCCAGTTGAACGAGCAGCTCATCGTCGAGTTGTACTCGAAGTAAGAAGCAGGGTTCGGGGACCGGGGGTCGGGGGCCGGGGGAAGGAAGAATACCTTTCCCTGGCCCCTGGCGCCCGGCCCCTGGCCCCCGAAAGGAATTTATGTTCAAGGGCTTCCAGAAACCCAAACGATTGGTCGCCAATACCGAGAGCCTCACGGACCGGTATGGCATGTTTACGGCGCAGCCTTTCCAGCGTGGGTTTGGCACCACTATCGGCAACAGCCTGCGCCGCGTGCTGCTGAGCTCAATTGAAGGCGCCGCCATCACCGCCGTCCGCATCGACGGCGTGGAGCACGAATTCAGCCCGATTCCGGGCTTGGTCGAGGATGCCACCGATATCATCCTGAACCTGAAGCAGATTCCGTTCAAGATTATGGGCGAGGGCGTCAAGACCGTACGCCTCGACGTGGAAAGCCCCGGCGACGTGCGCAGCGCCCAGATCGAGACCGATGCCGACGTCGAAGTGTTGGACCGCGACGTGCACATCGCCACCGTCAGCGAGGGCGGCAAGCTGCATATCGAGATGCGGCTTAGAGGCGGCCGCGGCTACGTCAGCGCGGACAAGAACTTCGACGACGACCTGGCCCTCGGCTACATCCCCATCGATTCGGTCCACTCACCCGTGCGCAAGGTGAACTTCTCGGTGGAGGCGGCGCGTCTCGGCCAGATGACGGACTACGACAAGCTCACGCTGGAAGTCTGGACCAACGGGGCCGTTTCGCCGCAGGACGCCATCGGCTACGCGGCGAAACTGCTGAAAGATCACATGTCGATCTTCATCAATTTCGAGGAAGTGCCGGAGCAGGCCGAAGAGATTTCCGAGCGCGGCCTCGACAAGATGAGCGAAGTCCTGAACCGCTCCGTGGAAGAGCTGGAGCTGAGCGTTCGCTCGTATAACTGCCTCAAGAACGCCAATATCCAGACCATCGGCGAGCTGGTGCAGAAGACCGAAGCCGAAATGCTGCGCACCAAGAATTTCGGCCGCAAGTCGCTCAACGAAATCAAGGAGATTCTGGCGAACATGGGCCTGTCCCTGGGAATGCGCATCGATCAGCATGGCCGCCTGGTGGCTCCGCCGCCGCAGTCCAATGCCGGAATGGATATCCCTCTCGAGGAGGATGGCCAGCAGGAGCCGGCCGGGGAATAGCTCATGAGACACAAGGTTGCCGGATTCAAACTCAAACGGGACACGGGCGCCCGCGATTCGCTGCTGCGCAATCTCGCTACCAGCATGATCCTGGAGGAGCGCATCATCACCACGGTCCCCAAGGCCAAAGCCGTGCGCCCGTTGGTGGAGAAGATGATCACGCTGGCGAAGCGGGACACGCTGCATACGCGCCGGCAAGCCGCGATGGTGCTGCGCACGCCGGCCTCGGTGAAGAAACTGTTCGATACATTGGGAACCCGCTTCGGCCAGCGTGCCGGCGGCTACACCCGCATCACGCGTCTGGGCCCGCGCAAGGGCGACGGCGCGGAGCAGGCCATGATCGAGCTGGTGGGTTCCGAACTGGTCAAGCGCGCCGCCGACCGCGCCAAGCGCCGCGAGGAGCGGCTCAAGGCCCGGCAGGAAGGCCGCGAGCTGGAAGAAGAAAAAGAAGAGTAGGGGCCGGACACGTCCGGCCCGGGCAGGCGAGCGCCGCCTGCCCCACCAACCCTCACACCTTGAACTGAATCCCCTGCGCCAGCGGCAATTCGGTGGACCAGTTGATGGTGTTGGTCTGACGGCGCATGTAGGCCTTCCAGGCGTCGCTGCCGGATTCGCGGCCGCCGCCAGTATCCTTCTCGCCTCCGAAGGCGCCGCCAATCTCCGCGCCGCTGGTGCCAATGTTGATGTTGGCGATTCCACAGTCGCTGCCGCGGTGGCTCAGAAACGTCTCCGCCGATATCAGGCTGGCCGTGAACATCGCCGAGGAGAGTCCCTGCGGCACGTCGTTGTGCCAGTGGATGGCCTGGTCGAGATCGTCGAACTCGATCAGGTGAAGAATCGGCGCGAAGATCTCTTCTTTCAAGACGGGGATCTCCGGCCGCGCGCGCACCAGCGTGGGCTGGACGAAGCATCCCGTCAGGCGCTCGCCGCCGAACAGGATTTCGCCGCCCTGCTCGCGAATTCTTCGGACGCCATCCATCATGTCGTCCACTGCGCGGCGGTTCACCAGGGGACCCATGAGCGCTTCCGGATCTAGCGGGTCGCCGATCTTCACTTGCCGGTAGGCGGCGATCAGCGCCTCCGTGATCCTGGGCGCGATGCCGCGCTGGAGGAACAGGCGCCGCGTGGTGGTGCAGCGCTGGCCGGCGGTGCCCACGGCGCCGAACAGGACGGCGCGCAGCACCAGGTCGGGGTTGGCGTCGTCCATCACGATGATGCCGTTGTTTCCGCCCAGCTCGAGGATGGCGCGGCCCAGCCGGCGCGCCACCACTTCGGAAACGTGCCGCCCCACTTCCGTCGATCCCGTAAAGCTCACCAGCGGAATGCGCCGGTCGTGGATCAGGGTTTCGGCGATGTCGCCGCTCGGTCCGATCACCAGGTTGAACACGCCTTTCAAGCCGTGCCGGTCGAGCACGCGGTTGCAGATCTTCTGCGTCGCGATGGCCGTGAGTGGTGTTTCCGACGACGGCCGCCACAGCACGCAGTCGCCGCACACCGCCGCGATGAGAGCGTTCCACGACCACACCGCCNNTACATGCGGTGGCCGGGCCGCTCGCTGTGCATGGTCAGGCCGTAAAGCTGGCGTGATAGCCCCGCGGCGAAATCGCCGACATCGATCATCTCCTGGACCTCGCCCAATCCCTCGGGCAGGATCTTGCCCATTTCCAGCGTGACGAGCGCTCCCAGATCGGCTTTGTGTGCGCGCAGCTCGAGCGAGATCTCGCGCACGATGTCGCCGCGCTTGGGCGCCGGAACCATGCGCCACTCCAGAAATGCCTGGCTGGCGCGCGCCATGACGCTTTCGTAGTCCGCCAGTCCGGCCATCTTCACCCTGGCCAGCGGTTGGCCGCTGGCGGGGTTGATGGATTCCATTTCGCCGCCCGAGGGGTTGGCAATCCAATCGCCGTGGCAGGCGCCGGAATTCAGCGGCTCGATGTCGAGTTTCTCGAGGATTTCAGGAATGGAGTTGCTTGCGGTGCGCACGCTTCCATTCTATCCACAGCGGTTCGAAGTGGTTTACATCCCGGCGCGCGCCTCCGACCAGGCGGTGGCAGGCCAGCGCTAAACTGCCACGACTTCGCGCGCCGGGATCCCCTCCACCCAAACCAGATCCACCGCTCGCGTTCGCGGCTGGAAGCGACAAAGGGGAGAGGTGTACCGCCGCCCGGATGACTGGAATTCCATAACGTAAACCTCGGCTCCAGTCTCGGTTTCGGCGTGGCTGTTGCGATGAATCCGGCAAGAATACAGAATCGCGCCCGGTTCCAGCGTGACGGCAGAACCGGCGGCCACGTCCCACGCGGCTAATGGACCGCTGACTTCCCGTATCACCTAATCCCCGCTACACCGGAGTGTGCCCGACAGCGGCACTCACCCCAAAACCTCGGTTGCCGGGTCTGAGTCCGGCTGCATGGTTCCACCTTAGCTCACAGCCAACCGAGTCGGAAGTGTATCTTTTGGACACTCTGTGCATCTCGCCCCTACAGTTGGTCCTCATACTGTTCAAACGCCACGCGCACCAGTTGGCCCCGCGTCCGCACCCCGGTTTTTTGAAACAGGCCCTGCAAAATGGCTTTCACGTAGCTCTCGGAAATCTGCAATCGCCAGGCAATCTCCTTGTTGGAGAGCCCCTCGACCACAAAGCGCAGAACCTTGCGCTGCCGGTCGTTGAATAGCGGGGGGTTGGATTGCCCGGTCGCAGCGGCCTCGTCTTCCACGTGGGTGAAGGAACTGTCGAGCCACGTTCCGCCGGAGGCCACAGTGCGGATGGCCTGGCTCAACTCCTTGAGCGCTCCTTGCTTCAGGAAAATGCCGGCGACGCCCTGCCGCAGCAGGCGGCGCGCTTCGGTGTCGCTCACCCAGGCGGTCACCACCAGCACGCGGCCTTCGAATCCGATCTGCCGCGCGGCGGGCAGGAACTGGGAGGCGCGCTCGCTGCCCAGGTCGTGATCCAGCAGCACGAGATCGAATGGGCGCCGCGCCAGCAGTTCGAGCGCCTCCCGGATGCTGGCGCAGTGCTCGATCTCGAGCAGCGATTCCTGTGTCAGAACGCGCGCAACGCTCTCCCGGAAAAGAGCGTGATCGTCCACCAGGAGCGCCCGGATCGGTGATGGATTCCGCTCCATCACCCTTCCGCCCCATTTTCCGCCGGCCACAGCTCCACCGCAAAGCAGCTCCCGGTATCCTCCGGTTCGTAACGCAGGCCTCCGCCGTGGGAGCGCAGGATGGCCCGCGAGATGTACAGGCCCAGGCCATGGGACTCCGCGCCCGGCTGGAAGGGCCGGAACAGCTCTTCGGGATGGGCCACGCCGGGACCGGTGTCACGGAACCGGACCACCACCAGGTCTTTCTCGACTGTCGCCGAAATGCGCACCTCGCGGCGGTCACAGTTTTCGAGTGCCCGCCGGCTGTTGCGCGCCAGGTTCACGAACACCTGCAAGAGGCTGTGATGGTCGGCCTGGACCAACGGCAGCCCGCCGCTCACCTCCCACGCCACCTGGACGCCGGCTTCGCGCAGCGAAGGCTCGATCACGATGCGGGTCTCATCCAGCACGGTGCCCAGGTCCGCGACCACCGCTTCACGGTCGGAAGCCACCCGCAAGCCGGAGGAGGCGATCTTCTCCAACCCGTGGATCAGTGTTCCCAGCACCTGGTACTGCTCGTTCCCCGCCACGTCGCCAACGGCCTCGAGGGCCGCATGCGCCGCGGCCGCCGCCGCAGCCAGGTTGCGGATCTCGTGCGAGATGGCGCCGATGAGCACGCGCGAGGTGGCCATCATGGAATCCAGGCCGGCCCCTTCGCGGTCGCGCAGGTTCTCGGAAGCGTCCCACACCACCGCGGCCAATCCGGGACCGCCCGAGGTGCGGTATGTCGAGAGCCAGACGTGCGCCAGGAAGACCTCGCCGTTGCGGCGCTGCCCTTTACACTCGACGTTGGTGCGAATGTTGGCGCCGGAGCGGTGGCTGTGCAGCATGCGGCACAGAATGGGAAGATATGGCTCGACGTTCTCGCCCTGCAGCGGCTCCTTCTCGAAGCCCAGCAGTTGCCGTGCGGATTCGTTGGCTAGCAGCACGCGCCCCTCGCCATCCAGCGTCAGAATCGCCAGCGGGCTGGTCTCGATGAGCATGCGCACCTGCAGCTCCGTTTCCTGACGAAAACGGATTTGCTCTTCGCGTTCTGCCAGATGCTCGGAGAGCAGCCTCCGCCGCCGATTCAGTTCCGCGAAGAAGAACCCGGTCATGGCGAACCCGGCCACCGACACCGACAGCCTTCCGTACGACCCCGGCACCCAGCGGAGAGGATTGAAGGCATGCCACAGTAGCGGCCCGACGGTATCCGAAGCCCCCTGGAGAGGATCGAGAACCTCCCTCAGGTACCCGCACAGCACCGCCATGACGAGGATCTGCGGGCCGTTCAGCGCCGCCGCGGAAAGCAGGATGGGAACAAGGTACAAGAAGCCGACCGACGAATCAGGCGACAGCCAATCCACCCAGGCGATCAGCCCGATCAGCACAACGGCGATGGCGCAAACCATGAGCCGGTTGGATTCGGCGTATGCCAGAAACTTGTCGAGCCTTGTCATGTCCCCGCCGCCAGGCGCCTCAGACGGATTGATCCGACTTTCGCATACCTGGCTGGCATCCGGCAACTATCTTTCGGAGTATGCCGCGCGCATCAGTCCAGCTTCACCTTTCCCGAGAAACTCCGGTAGGTGTAGACGAAGTAGCCGGTGGCGAGCAGCATGCCGGGNNGAGTTCGACGGAAGCACGTAGGGATACACGCCGAACGCGACGCTGGTGAGCATCCCCAGAATGAACAGGCAGGAGCAGAGGAATGCGCCGAGTTCCCGGAGGCGGCTGTTCATGAGCCGTCCGCCCACCAGCCCCGCCAGCGCCAGGATCGGAAAAACGCAACCCCAGGGCCGCGCCTCGAAGCTCGCCTGCAAGTGCGGCTGGATGCGGAAGCTCACAAGCGTAATCAGGATGACCAACGCCGCCAGGCCCCACCAGGCGCGTGCGGCGGTCCGGCGGGCGCGAAGTTCGAGCTCGCCCTCGGTCTTCAGCGCGATCCACAGCGCTCCGTGAACCACCAGCGTGGCCAGCGCGGCTATGGCGACGAGGACGGTGTACCAATCCAGAATACCGGCGTCCTTGCCGATGGTGAAATCGGTCCACAGCGGAAGGAAGAAACCGCCGGCCCGGTCCAGCGGTACGCCCCGAACCACGTTGCCGAGGGCCGCGCCGAAGAAGATCGCCAGCAGCGCGCTGGCGATCGAGAACACGGCGTCCCACAACGGCTGCCAGACCAGGCTTTGAACGTGCTCGCGGAACTCGATGGCGATGCCGCGCAGGATCAACAGCCATAACACCATCATCAACGGCAGGTAAAATCCGCTGAAGCTCGAAGCGTAGAGGGCGGGGAAGGCGAAGTAGAGCGTGCCGCCGCCGGCTAGCAGCCAGACTTCGTTGCCATCCCATACCGGTCCGATGGAACGAAGGACGGCGCGGCGCTCCGCATCCGTGCGCGCCACGAAAAGGTGGACGGCGCCGGCGCCGAGATCGAAGCCGTCCAGGACCACGTACATCGCGATCATGACGGCGACCAGGCAGAACCAGACGGTTTCCATGACAGAGCCTCAGATTGCGGGTGAGAGCGGCTCCTCCGGCCGCTCCGGGCCCTTTTCGATTTCGCGATAGACCAGAAAGAGAAAAAGAATCGCGAGGATGGTGTAGATTCCCATGAAGCCAATCAGCGTGAACAGGGCGTTGCCGGCGGAGATGTGCGGGGAGGAACCCTCCAGCGTGCGCATGATTCCGTAAACCAGCCACGGCTGGCGTCCCACTTCGGCGGTGATCCATCCCGCCGTGTTGGCGATGTAGGGCAACGGCAACATCAGCATGATCAGCCAGAGCACCGGCCGGGAGCGGTAGAGCGCGCCGCGCCAGAGGTTCAGCGCGGCCAGCGCCATCACGGCGATGAAGATGGTCCCCAGCCCCACCATGATGTGATAGCTGTAATACAGCAGCGGAATGTTATCGGGCCAGCGATCGGGGGGAAATGCGTCGAGGCCCTTCACCTCCGCCTTCCAGCGTTGATAGGTCAGGAAGCTCAGCGCGTTGGGAACCGTGAGAGGATTGTCGAGGCGGCGGTTATCGACGTCCGGCTGCCCGACGATGACGAGCGGAGCGCCCCGTTCGGTGTGAAACAGGCCTTCCATCGCGGCCAGCGTCGGTGGCTGATGCCCGACGATGTTATGGACCTGTCCGTCGCCGGTGGGGAACGCCATCAGGACGGTGGAGACCGTGCCCGCCATCACGCCCAGCCGCACGAAGGTGCGGCCGGATTCCTCGTGCCTGCGCGTGAGCAGATAGAACGCGCCCACCGAGGCCATGACGAAGCTGGCGGTGACCACCGATCCGATCATGTCGTGCAAGTACTGCCAAAGCAGCCAAGGATTCAGCAGCAAGCCCCACAAACTGCTCAGCAGAATCTCGCCGTGTGCGCCGATGCGGTAGCCGGTGGGATGCTGCATCCAGGCGTCGGTGGCGACGATGAAGAACCCGGAGAGCCACGCGCCGGCGAAGACCAGAAACGCGGAGACCCAGTGGGCCTTCGGCCCGAGGCGCTTCTCTCCGAACAGGAACGCGCCGAGGAAGCTGGATTCCAGGAAAAACGAAAACACGCCTTCCATGGCCAGAGTCTGTCCGATCACCCCTCCGGCCGCTTTGGAGAAGCGGGCCCAGTTGGTCCCGAACTGAAACTCCATGGGGATGCCGGTGACCACGCCCATGGCGAAATTGACCGCAAATATTTTTGCCCAGAACCGGGCCGCGCGGTTGTAATGCTCGTTTCCAGTGCGCATGGCCATGGTCTTGAGCACCAGGATCAACAGCGCCAGCCCCATGGTCAACTGCGGAAAGAGGTAATGAAAGGTGACGGTGAATGCAAAATGCAGACGGTGAACGGTTAGCGCGTCCATGGAATTGAATATGGTAGCGCGGCGCGAGGCGGACGGGGCCTACCCGCCTAGCTCGCCAATGGTTGTTCGAGGCTGCCGCTTAAATACTCGAGAATCTCCTGCTCGCGCTGCTGGACTTCGAGGAGAATTGGTTCAGAGAGCCGCAAGTAGTCTTTCGCCGAATGAACTTTGCGAGCTTCCAGCAGGATTCTCCTCAGGTTGGCTACGCACTGCTGCGCAAGCAGCACTTGGTCGTCGGTTTGGATCACATCAACTCCAGTTCCACAATACCGCGTTTTCGAAAGTTCCGGGACGTCTCATAGGTTTCCAGCCAGATCTGGAGCACTTCCTCGCCAATGGAAACCCGCGCCCAAAAGACATCGGATTCGAATCGAAGCTTGGCCCGGGTAGAATCGAAAACCTCGCGGGACGGCGGAGCAATCCGCTCAATTTCAAAACCCTCATCCATGATCAGCAGGATATCGAGATCCTTGGGCGCCGGTTTCGTCGTAACGAAGCTGCCCCAGACGAAGACACGGCGCAGTTTGCCAGTCTTTGCGGCGAGTTCCACCAGAGCCTGCAATCGCCCAAACAGCCATACCCGTCTCGCGGTTGCCAGACCAAAGCGCGACTGGAACTCGTGCCAGCCGGTGGCGTGTACTCCGTTGGGTAGATCGCCTTCAGAATTGAACTCAGGCAGCATGGTCACACAATATCAGACGGCGTGCCAGTCAGTTTCTGGCTTGTTTGTCGCCAGGACCTGGGGAAACGCTCCGACTGGCCCGCTGGCACCCACGCTCGCACCACCGACCCTCAGTGCCCCTTGAACTCTTCGCGAACATTACGAGTCACGATGAAATCGTAGGCTGGCACAAGCATTTCGTTCAAATCATAGAAGTCGTCGGCTGCGAGCGGCGCCAAGTGGTACACGCCGTACGAGCTGCTTGGGTGCACGGTCCTTATACGGTCCGAGTAGAAATCCGTGAAGTACCCCTCGGATGGTTGCTGGTTCTCGAACACATCATCCAAGTAGACACCCGCATCGTAAGCTGTTGGCTTAGGATTCCCACTCGCCTTAAGTCGCCGGAATATGAGGTGCATACTCGCTTCCATGGAGATCCAGAGTGACATGCAAGCCTGTTCAAAAAACTCAAAATAGCATGCCAGCATGTTCGCCTGAATGAGCCCGCCGAGCCCGCGGATCAGGAGGGCGTCATTAACATCTACAGCATTGAATATTCCACCGACCCGGCTGTGATCGATCGCGTCGTCCGGCATGAAGTTGTACGGACTGCCGCCCAAAAGGGGAGGTCTATGGTGATGTGGTATACGAGACTGGCCGCTCATGAGATTCGAGCGAAACTCATCCAGCAGACGCTCCAGACAAGGACCATCCGCCAAGTCGATGCCATCCGACGGCGCAGCCCAGAACTCTGTAGTGGGGTAGAAATGAGGAATGCCCTCGTTTGCAGTCCATGCGAGCAGCAGCGTGCCAAGCGCGCGCACATCGAACGGGGATGCGAATGCAATCTCCGAGTAGTAGTCTTTCGGAACCGTTATGCCGGCGAAGCGGGTAATTACGACAGAAAGATCAGGTCGGATGATAACTACTGCATCGCTGTGCCGGAAACCGTCGCGAGGGTAGTCGCCCTGAGGCGAAAGCATGCGTACAAATATACCCGCGTTCAGCGGTCCGACATCCGACGGCATCCAAAACCGATCGAGATCTACGTTGTCCAGGCTCACGCGGGCCGTGCCAGTCCTCGCACATAGGTTAGCACCAGATCGGCAACCGGCCAGGGTGCGGCGGAATGCATGCGCGTCGGAGACCCGGTCCGCAGCGCGCCCCTACGCCACTTCAACCAGGCGGACTTCGGGCTCAGCCACATCGATGCCCAGGCCGGGCGCGGTGGGCACCGTGTAATGGCCATTGCGGAACGCGACGGGCGAGGTGGAGTACTCGCCGGCCGTCTCCACCAGCCCCGGCGTGTGAGGCACCATGTGGCAATTGGGCGTGGCGGCGGCGAACTGCAAAGTGGCGAAGAGCAGAGGGCCGAGGGCGGGCGCGAGGTGCGGCACCACCTCCATGCCGGCGCGTTCGGCGGCGCGCGCGATGCGCAGCGCTTCGGTGATGCCGCAACGGCCCAGGTCGGGCTGGACGATGCGCATGGCGCCGGCGCGGAA
>PLMF01000186.1:6916-7224 GCA_003142355.1 Bryobacterales bacterium | reverse complement strand
ATCGACAGCAGCCGCGCCGAGAAGCCGGTGGGCATGGACCCACGCGACAAAGGGAACTTCACCCGCTATTTTTTGAAGGGCGACCAACGGTTTATTTGGATGGGCGAGCCCCACACCATGAACCGGCGCTTGATCGCGCAATCCGGCACTTTCGCGGTGCCAGGTGTTCTCGACATGCCCATCGAGCAGATTTTGAGCGACACCGATCAGGAGAACATTTTGGCGAAGTTCATCTTGACGAACGCCGTGCGCGAAGTCGGAATGCGCGAGCTATACCGCATGAACATCACCTACGCGACGCTGTTCCC
>PLMF01000186.1:0-6877 GCA_003142355.1 Bryobacterales bacterium | reverse complement strand
GCGGCACCGCCTGCCCCACCAAGCCTTCGGAACACGTCACCCTAATTCCGAATCGGGTACTCAGGGTGCTTTTTCGACCCTGCCAGGCCCGCTCCGGCGAGCCCGGTGGCGATTGTCGATCGGCAGTACACGGGTCGAGGCGCGCATCGGAGTAAACTGGTTCCGAGGTTTCCACTTCATGGTCCGAGCCACGTCGAACAGCCCTTCGCTGCCGGTGCGTACTCTGGGAGTCTGTCTCTCCCTGTGTTGCCTCTCGTTTTCGGCGGCTGCTGTCTCGCCCGTTCGCATCGAGACAGGCTCTGTGGACGGCGTTCCCGCTTCCGATCCCTCAGTGACGGTCTACAGGGGAATCCCCTTCGCGGCGCCTCCGCTCGGCGATCTTCGGTGGCGGTCTCCGAAGCCCGCCGCGGCATGGCAGGGCACGCGCCAAGCCGGCCAGTTCTCCGCCGCTTGTATCCAGGACCCCGTGCGGTCTCTCGGTCCGTGGACCGAAGAGTACATGCACCAGGGCGATTACAGCGAGGATTGCCTCTACCTGAACGTCTGGACCGCGGGCAAAGAGGCCACCGACAAGCGGCCCGTTCTGGTATGGATCTACGGTGGCGCATTCACGGGCGGTTCCACCGCGGTGGCGCTTTACGACGGCGAGGCGCTGGCGCGCAAAGGGTTGGTCGTGGTGACGATCAATTATCGTGTCGGCGTGCTTGGTTTCCTCGCGCACCCGGAACTCACAAAGGAGTCCGATGTCCGGGCTTCCGGTAATTACGGCCTGCTTGACCAGATTGCGGCGCTCCGGTGGGTGCAGAAAAACATCGCGGCCTTCGGCGGAGATCCCAAACGCGTCACCATCGGCGGTCAGTCCGCCGGAGCAATGTCGGTACACATTCTCATGGCGTCCCCCCTCGCCAAGGGGCTCTTTCATCAGGCCATTGCCCAAAGCGGATCCGGCCTGGGAAACCGGTCCCGGCCGCTCTCGGAGGCGGAAGCCGAAGGCGTCAAGTTTGTCCAGGCGAAAGGCGCGCCTTCCATAAAGGAGCTGCGAGCGATGCCCGTGGCCACGCTCACCGCACGAGTCGAAGGAGCGCCGTTCCGGTCGTCGCCGGTGATGGACGGGTGGCTTCTGCCCGACCAGGTGACTGCGATCTTCGCGCAAGGTAAACAGAACGACGTCACCACTCTCACGGGCTGGACCGCGGATGAGGGCAGTTCCAACGCGAACTACGGCAAGCGCACGCCCGAAGAGTTCGAGCGCGAGATCCGGCAGCGCAATGGCGCCATGGCCGATGAGTTTTTGAAGCTGTACCCGGCCTCGACCCAGGAACAGGCGAGCCAATCCCAGAAGGCCATGGCACGGGATCAGAACCTCGTATCGACCTTCCTATGGGCCAGAGAACGGGCGAAAACCGCGAACACGCGCGTCTACACCTACTATTGGGACCATGTGCCGCCCGGTCCGAAGAAAGAGATCTACCAGGCCTTCCACTCGGCCGAACTGCCCTACGTCTTCAACAGCCTCAAGAGGGCGAACCGGCCATGGGAAGCCGTCGACCGCTCCATCGCGGAGACGGTCTCTTCATATTGGGCGAACTTCGTCGCTGCCGGCGACCCCAATGGAACAGGCCTGTCGAAGTGGCCGGCTTTCGATGCCGACAATCCGGTAACGATGGAACTCGGCGACAAATTCGCTCCGCGCCCAATTACCGATCCTGCCAGGCTGAAGCTGTTTGAAGCGATGTTTGTGAAGATGGCAGGTTCGCGGTAACGCCCTCGGCCACTTTTCCACCCCGGCCGGTCAGAACCGGAACAGATAGCTGATCTTGGTGAAGAACTGCCTCCCCGTGGTGGTCGACGGAAAGTCGATTCGCCCCACTGTGGGCGGAGAGCCGGGGAACAATCCCAGGTTCTCCAGCCGGTCGCTGTAGCCGATGTAGAGGGCCGTGCCGGGGTGGACCAGGTAGGTCAGCAGCACATCGCCGCTAACGCGCTTCTGCCGCTCCAGATCGATGAGCAGCGGGTTCTCGATCACTCCGTTGTAATCCAGGATCAAACGCAACGAAAGCTCGCGCGTGAATTGGTAGTTGAGCCGCGACCGAACCAGGTGGTTGACGAAAACCGTGGTCGGGCGGGTCGCTATCGGGAGCGGAGTTCCCAGAAACGTGTCGGTGCGCGTCCGCAGGCGCGTGCAGTAGTAGATCTCGTCGAGCTTCAACCGCGATACGGGCCGGAACGTGAGCTGCGCCTGCAGCTCGCTGCCGTCGCCGCGAAAGGCGTGGAGGGCGTCCGGTGCATCGTAGTTGACGCGTGTGCCCCGGGAATAGCCGGCATCCAGCGTGGCGCGCTTGAAGTACGGTGTGCCCGCCAATGTTCGTATCGTTGCGGCGGAAGTTGATATTGTCGAAGCGCTCGAAGGTCTCGCCGTGAGAGATCCACAGATAAGAGGAACGCGCGAATTCCAGGTTAAGGCCGGGGTTCACGTACCAATCCTGCTGCACCTTGTGGTGATCCAGATCCCCCATCATGTAGAGAAACGGTCCCCAGGAAAGCAGCACTTTGCTCTTGGGATGAAAGCGGCGCCGGGCAAACTGCTGGAACTGGCGGTCTGTACCACCCGGTCCCGTATGGTCGGTATCCCGAGCGGCCGCTCGCCGCCTCCGGCCTTGGGGATCATCACCCGTCGCACCGGCTGTGGTTGATACGTCTTATGGTGCAATTCCTCCCGGATGCCGGCCAGCCACTCCCCCAATCCCCGCGATTCGATTTCCGCGAAGCTCTCGCCATCCACCCATGGCGCTCCCTTGTTGGCGCGCGCCAGTTCGTAGGCATGGCTCAGAATGTCTCCCCGGTAAATCTTGTCGTAGAGCATGTAGAAGCGGTATCCCGGCTCGTTCTTCGCCTTGCGATACAGTTTGATCTGAAGTTCCCGGATCTTGCTCGGTGTTGTTAGACTCATCGTCAGTCACCGCTCCTTTCCTCCTTCACAAGCACACCAGAAGCAAGGGCCCTTTCCTCCACCGGCGTTACCCGGCCTCATCGGTCGTATGGCCCTTTCCGACTCCCAGACTGGCCGCCGCCCTTGCTGGCGACGTTTGGGTCCGCGACTCCCAGCCAATCCCGAGCCTCCCCCACTGACCCGGATCGCCTTCCCTACATGCCGTGCTCACTACCCCGGTGGACCGGATCAGGTGCCTGTTGGTTGTCGAGTGGCGCTCTCCCGCGCCGGTTTCTTCCCTGTCCGTTCGGCCTTCCCCGTTTCTCAGGCGGGTCGGCGTCCACAACTTCACTTTCGAGGCCTGCTCAAGCTTCACACGCGTTACGGCCTGCTGGGTTGCTCACCCACCTTTCGTGGGCTTTATCGCGAGGCTCCGCCCTAGCCGGTTTCCCGACTCGGACGCTCGCAAGCTATCAAGTCCTACCAACAACTACTTGAGTGGGTCCTTCCCCCACTGGTGATCCACGCCTCTGAGGCGCACTGAGAAATGCGGGTTAGGGAGATCATACTCCGAGCACTCTGCGACTGATTCCGAAATCCTTCCGATAACTTGCCCCTAACTTCTCATTCGGCCTGGTCCGACACGGGCGGTACTTACCCTCGGCTGCGCCAGCTTACTGCACCGAGACCGTCACGCCGTTCTGGCTCGTGTGCCCACCAATGGACACCAGGATCGCCAAGTCACCCGACGGCGCATTCGCCGGAATCTGCACGTTGAGCTGCATCATCCCCGCCACCAAGCTCGGTGCCTCCCCGGCGTACACATAGAGCGCCGGCTGCCCGTTGATCGTCACCCCGACCGCAAGCAGCGGCGCCGGTGTCACCTGCGGAGGCGGCAAGGTCGCGGAGGTAATCGCGCCCGTGACGCTCGGCGGACTGGTCTGGCCCTCGCCCGTCATGAACACCTGTACGATGCTGCCCTTGGCCGCCCGATTCCCCGGCCCGTTCACGCTGTTGTCCTGGTTCAGGATGGCCCCCGGCCCGCTGCCCGACGCGTTCTGCGTGAACAGCCCCGGCGCCGTCGCTGCCGTGGTCAACTGGTACGCGTTGGAAGCTTGTCCCGCGTACTTGATCCACACCGACGGGCTGGCAAGGGGAGCCATCTCATACGGCACCACCGCCGACACCTGCGTGCTGCTGGCGTAAATCATAGGAGCGGCGGTGCCATTGAATAGCACTTGCACGCCGCCGATGGTCGTCGCCAGCTTGCCAGTCGCCGGGTCCGTCGTTGCGGATGCTGAGGTGGCCGGTCCGATGGCCGTGCCAAAGAGGGTAACCAACTCGCCTGGGGAAAGGGCCCCGATGGCGTAGCTCGCCGCGTTCACCACGCTCGCGATGGTGGGCAGCGGGGCTGTCACCGTGAGGATCACGGTGATGGTGGTCGCCCCCCCAGCGGTGCCCGTGCCGCTCACCAGGATCGTCCCAGTGTACGAGCCCGCTCCCAGGGTTCCTGGAGTCGCCGTCACGGTCACTGCGACCGTCCCCGCGGTCCCCGTAGTCCCGCTCGTGGGCGAAACCGAGAGCCAGTTGCCACCGCCCGTGACCACCGCCGAAAGCGTAAGGTTCGCCCCGCCGCCGACCGTCACCGATGACGGTGTCGGGTTTGCACTGCCCACTTGCCACGAAAACGCCAGCGTCGTGGGCGTGGCCGTCACTGTCGGCGCCGGAGTTACCGTCAGGCTGACTGGAACGGATACCACGGTCCCGCCGTTCGGCGCGACCGTGATGGTGGCGCTGTAGGGTCCCGGCGAGAGGTTGCTCGGATTCACAATGCTGATCGTGAAACCGGGATTGTTCACTGGCGTGTTAAGCGAGGTGCCATTGGCAACACCCACCGAAAGCCATGTGGCGCTGCTCGTGATCGTGAACGCGACTGCCGACGATCCCGACGCGCTGACCACTTGCAGCGTCTGAACCGTTGGCGTGCTCCCGCCCACCTGATAAGTGAAGCTCAGAGAAGGCGTCCCCGCTTGGTTGTTGGCGGTAACCATGACATTGCCGGTCCCGTCCGTGCTCGTCGCGCTGCTTACCACCAGGGTCACCTGAACCTGCTGCGTGATGCCGTTGGCCACCAGAGTAATCGTGCCGTAGTAGGTACTCGCCGTCAGGCTCGACTGAATCACTGAAACCGCGATGCTCGGGTTGGAGGTGGTATTCAGGCTGCCCATAGGTGAAATGCCAAGCCAGTTACCGACGCTGGTCGCGCTCGCCGTGTAGTATGTAGTGCTCGGGGCGCTGATCGACAGCGTCTGCGGAGGCGGGGCGGTGCCGTTTTGCTGTGCGCTGAACGTCATCGACGAGGTCCCCAGGGTGAGGCCACCGCCGGTCGACGAGCTGCTTACCACCAGGGTCACCTGGACCGTCTGCGTGACGCCGTTGGCCACCAGTGTGATCGTGCCGTAGTAGGCATTCGCCGTCAGGCCAGTCTGGTTTACCGAAACCCTGATGCTCGGGTTGGAGCTGGTATTCAGGCTGCCTGTTGGCGAGATGCTCAGCCAGTTGCCGGTGCTGGTCGCGTTCGCCGTATAGTACGTAACGCCCGAAGCGCCGACCGTCAGCGTCTGCGCAGCCGGCGCAGTGCCGTTCTGTTGCGCGCTGAAGGTCATCGACGAGGTTCCCAGAGTCAGGCCACCGCCCGACGCCGTGTAGGTAATCGTGATCGTGGCGTTGGTTACGCCCGACGCTGGGCTGGTCGCGTGCACCGTTACCGCGGCGGTGTGCTGGCCCGGAGACAATTGCCCCGCTTGGCCGCTGATCGCGAAGGACACGCCCACAGGCGTCGTCAGGGCGCCCGAACTCGTGACATTCAGCCAAGCGGCGTCGCCGGTGGCATAGGTCGGCCCCGACATCGTGAACGTGATCTCCGTCGTCCCCGCCAACGTGCTGGCGACGTTGACCACCATAGCCATGGAGATGGACGGCGACACGGTAACGGTGTTCGAATTGCTGCTGTTCAGATTGAACTGCGGTGTCCCGGCTCCCCCACCGGACCCCACCGTCAAGGTGACGCTAATCTCCGTCGACGATCCTCCGCCGGTAGGCGCGATTGTAACCGTGCCATAATATGTGCCGCTCGACAACGTGATCCCATTGGGCGCCCCGATCGTCAGGATCGCGTAGCTGGCGCTGTTCACCGTGTAGGTGTCCGCCGTCGCCGTCAGCCAATTGCCGCCGGAGGTCGTCACAGGCGTGACGCTGAACGCAATCGAACCGGCGCTGGAGGTGGTCAGATTGACCGTAGTCGAGGTATTCGCTCCCGACGCTGCGCTCAAGGCCACTGAAGTCTGGCTCGGAACAAACGTGCCACCGCCGCTCGTGTTTACGGTGCCGCTGCCGGTAAAGGTAAAGGTGTAGCTGAGGCTACCCGAAGACGAACTGCTGCCCGCCAGCGTTGGGAAACTTCCCGTATACCCGGCGAAGCTGCCGGTGCCACCCGTGATGGTCGCCGATGCGTTGCCGGAACTGCCGGACAGGATGTCGACCGGCTCCGTGAAGCTTCCGAACAGTGTGCCACCGCTCAGCGTGATCGTGAAATTCGCCATCACCGTCGAGCCCGTAATCGCTGAGAGAGGAATCGTGCTGGCAAACGTTCCGCTTCCCACGTTCGTCAGTGTGATTTGGCCGCTATTCACGTAGCCGCTGGCGGTGATGGTGGCGGTTCCGGTCAAGGTGAGCGTACTGCTCACGCTGGCTGCTTGCGCGCCCGCCGTAATCAGCAGCGCCAGCGCAAAAGGTGCAAAGCCTCTGAAAGTGGACCCTCGGGCGATGGCTGAATTCGGCAGGCCAACGGGCGAACAACTAGCCCCATTGACCGCGCCTCCGGCGTTAATCACGGGTTGATCCTCCAACGGCGCAACGGCCGTCGAAGAGATTCATGGGACCGTACAC